>DASURX010000285.1:0-3918 GCA_036375355.1 Candidatus Limnocylindria bacterium | reverse complement strand
CGATACGGGCCGCGCTGGTTCATGACCATCGGGCCGGCCCTGATGGCGGTCGGACTCCTGTGGCTGACGCGGCTGCCCGTCGACTCGACCTCGTGGGAGGCGTCACTGGCCGAGCCGGTGTCACTGGTCCCGCCGCTGTCCTACTGGGTCGACCTGTTTCCGGCACTCGTTGTCTTCGCGGTCGGTCTGACGATCATGGTCGCGCCGCTGACCACGGCGCTCATGAACTCGGTGCCCGAGCGCAATTCCGGTATTGCCTCCGCCATCAACAACGCCATCTCGCGCGTCGGCCCGCTGCTGGCCGGTGCGGTGATCTTCGTCGCCGTGACCGGCGCCTTCTACAGCGGGATGCAGTCCCGCGTCCCGTCGATGAATGTCGACGATCCGGCCGTGCGGCGCGACATCTCGCCGCTCAACCAGCCAGCTGCCACGGTGCCGGCGGCCGACGCGCGTGCCGCCAACGAGTCGTCGACCGATGCGTTCCACCTGGCCATGCTCATCGCGGCGCTGCTGTGTGCCGCCGGTGCGGCGGTGAACGGCGTGGGGATTCGGAACAAGGCGACCGCCGATTAGATAAGGGAGCCTGCTCCGGCGGCGACGGGCTGAGCGGTCATGGCTAGAAGATCAGCGGGCAGAACGGCGCGAGATCGGTTCGGAACAGCGCGTCGAAGCGCGCGGCGCCGCCCTCGCTGAGCTCCTCGCCGCGGTTCGCGGCTCGCAGCGCGGCGAATGTCGCACCCCCGAGGTAGAGCGCCGCCAGGTCGGCGACGTCGAGGGCCACGTCCGCATCGCGCTTGGTGCGCGTGACATCGGCGCCGGCGGGGCCGGCCTCGAGTGACCAGCGCCCTGCGTTCCATTCGCAGAATGCGTCGCGCAGCTCGATGACGACCGATCCGTCTCCCGCGTAGCCACGCGACTCGAGTGCCGCCGCGACGTCGACCAGCCGCAGCCACATCCCATCCCCGAGCGTCATGCCCAGGCGGCGCGGCTCGGTGACCATGCGCAGCAGCGGCGCGTCGGGCGGCTGCGGTCGCGCGCGAACCGTGGCGATGAGGTCCACCCCGAAGACGAACTGCCAGAGCTCGGCATGGACCTGCGGCGTCGTGCCGGTCAGCTCGTAGACGTTGAGCACCGATGCCGGCCCGCGCGTCCCCCAGTCCTGGTTGATGCGATACAGCGCGTAGCCATCGTCGGTGCCGCCGGTCTCGTGGACGACGTACAGCAGCGGCCCGCCGCCGCGGCGACGGTGCGGCGGGTCGTAGAAGATCTCGGTGCCCCAGTATTGCTCGGGCCGTGCGAAGAAGCCGGCGCGCGTGTCGCGCACCTGCTCGAAGAGCGCCGGAAGCAGCCGTTTCGCCTCGTCGGCCTCGACGAAGCGGACCGTGCCGCTCGGGGGAGCCGGGTCGCGGAACGCGATCCGCGAGCGCTCCGCCTCGATGACGGCATTGATCGTGGCCATGCCGTAACCGAATCGGCCGTAGATGCCGCCCTCGGACGCCCACAGCATGGCCAGCGGGTCGCCCGATGCGTGAACATCGTCCAGCTGGCGCCGCATCATCGCGGTCAGCGCGCCGCGGCGGCGGTGGGTCGGCAGGACGCCGACCGCGGTCACCGCCGAGGCCGGTACCTCGCCGCCCGGGACCGTCAGCGTCGTCCGCCACAGGGCGCCGCCACCGACCATCCGATCGCCGTCGTAGGCGCCGACGACGTCGTAGGTCGAGAAGAACGGCTGGAACGCCTCGTCGTCGGCCGGGTCGTACGAGCTGCCGAAGGCGAGGTCGACGACCTTGCCGTAGTCCTGCATCGTGCCGGTGAAACGCCGCGCCTCGATTGGCATCGGGCGATGATACGCGTGGGCCGGACCGCATCGGCTCAGCGCTTGCACGAGGGGCGGCCGATGTTTCCACTCGCCGACGAGAACGAGCCGGGCCACGGCCTGGCGTGGGTCAACCTGGCGCTGATCGCGATCAACGTCGCGGTCTTCCTGCTGCTCCAGCAGGCAGGCGCCAACGACAGCTTCACCTACGGTTTCAGCGCGGTGCCCTTCGAGATCACCCACGGCGTCGACCTGGTCGGTGCGCAGGGCGGCATTCCACAGGCGCCCGGGCCGGACCCGATCTACTTCACGTTGATCAGCAGCATGTTCATGCACGGCGGCTGGCTGCACATCGGCGGCAACATGCTGTTCCTGTGGATCTTCGGCGACAACGTCGAGCACCGCATCGGTCACCTGACCTACCTGGTCTTCTACCTCGTCGCCGGCGTGATCGCCGCGTTCGCCCAGATCCTGGTGAGTGCCGACTCGGTCATTCCCTCGCTCGGTGCATCCGGCGCGATCTCCGGCGTGCTCGGCGCATACCTCGTCATGTTCCCGGGCAACCGCGTCACCGTCTTCGTCTTCCGCTTCCTGACCCAGGTGCCGGCGGTCGCAGCGATCGGCATCTGGGCGCTGCTCCAGTTCGTGAACGGGCTCGGCTCAGTGGCGGTCAGCCAGGAGACCGGCGGCGTGGCGTACATGGCCCACATCGGCGGCTTCGTGGCCGGCCTCGTGGCAGGCTTCCTCTTCCGCGGGATGTTCCCGGGACGTCCCGCCCGTCGGGAACCGATGCGCTCGCTCTGGTCGTGACGGCTTCGGCGCGCGGCCTGTTCGGTCCCCGCAGCGCGGTCTGGCGGGTCGACCGCGAGGTGCTCATCCTGGCGGGCGGCACCTGCGCGCTGCTCATGCAGCTGGCCCATCCGTCGGTGGCGGCCGGCGTCGAGCAGCATTCCGACTTCCGGACCGATCCGTTCGCCCGCCTGCGCCGCACGCTGACCGCCACCTTCGACGTCGTCTTCGGCTCGACCGCCCGCGCCGAGCGTGCCATCCGACGCATGAACGCCATCCACTCGGTCGTGCGCGGCTCGGTGCCCGAGACGGGGGAGGCGTATTTCGCGCGTGATCCGCGTCTGCTGCTGTGGGTGCACGCCACGCTGATCGACACGGCCCTGCGCGTCTATGACCGGTACGTGTCGCCGCTGACCGATGCCGATGCGCAGCGCTATTACGCCGAGTCGGCCGAGATCGCCATCCGGCTGGGCGTGCCCGAGGCGGCGCTGCCCGACACGCTTCACGGGCTGCGCGAGGTGATGGCCGAGATGATGGGCTCCGGCGAGGTTCGCGTTTCGCCGACCGCCCGCTCGCTGGCGCCGTCGGTGCTCTACCCGACGCGCTTTCCGCCGGGCTTCATCTGGGACGTCGGCCACCTGGTGTCGATGAGCGTAATGCCGGCCGAGCTGCGCCGCGGCTACGGCCTGGGCTGGTCCCCGGCGCGCGAACGCGGGATGGGTCGCGCGGCGGCTGCCGTTCGGTTGGCGCTGCCCTTCGTGCCTCCTCCGTTGCGCTTCGTGCCGCAGTACCGCACCGCGCTGCGGCGGGTGAATGCACGTGGCGCATACAAAGCCGCATGAACTGGCCTACGCGTGGCCTACCATGCCGCCCGGTACATCAGCGGCGGCATGAAGCGGTCTTCACGCCGGTTTGCAGTCCCCACGCGCATACGCCGCGGCCTCCGGGCAGCGACTGACTGATCCACCGATCGCCGCTATCATGGCCGCGCCCGCTTGGCCGGCCAGTGGATCGGTCCATCATTCGCGGGCGGAGGAGCCTTGACCCGATTCAGCTGGCTCGCCGCGGCCACCGTGGCGATGACCTTCGTGCTCGTCATCGTGGGTGTCGTGGTCCGCTCGACCGGTTCCGGGCTCGGCTGCCCGGAGTGGCCGACCTGCCACGGCAGCTGGGTCCCGCCGTTCGACGACGTCCACGCCATCATCGAGTGGTCGCACCGCACCACCGCGATGGTCGTCGGCCTGCTCGCGTTCGGCCTCGCCGTCTCGGCCGTGGCCGCCTATCGCCGCCGCCCGGAGATCCTGTGGCCGTCG
>DASURX010000284.1:0-5094 GCA_036375355.1 Candidatus Limnocylindria bacterium | reverse complement strand
GTCACCAACACCGGGCCGAGCACAATCGTCGGCGACCTGGGGATATCGCCGGCTGCGTCGGTCACGGGATTCCCTCCGGGGACAGTGACAGGCACTATTCACGCCGCCGATGCCGTCGCCCTCCAGGCCAAGATCGACCTGGGCACGGCGTACGACCAGGCAGCGAGCCTCGCGGTTACGGCAAACCACGGAACGCTGGGAGGCCTCACCCTCGTCGGTGGTGTCTACAACGCCGGGGGAGTCACCCTCGACCTCACTGGGACACTCACGCTCGACGGCGAGAATGACCCGAGCTCCGTGTGGGTCTTCCAGGCGACATCGGACCTGGTAACCGCCTCGTCGAGCACCGTTGCGCTCATCAACGGCGCGAGCGCCTGCAACGTCTTCTGGCAAGTGACGAGCTCGGCAACCCTGGGATCGGGCTCTACCTTCGTGGGGACGATCATGGCCCTGACCTCCATCACCATGGATGACGGCGTGACGATGACCGGTCGCGCCCTGGCCCGAAACGGGGCGGTGACCCTCATCAATGACCGGATCGACGCGTCAACGTGCTCGGCCGCGACAGCGCCAACTCCTGTCGCGACGCCAGTGACTGGGCCATCCCCAACGATCGCCGCCACGCCGGTGAGCAGT
Organism: Candidatus Limnocylindria bacterium; assembly: GCA_036375355.1. GTDB lineage: Bacteria > Chloroflexota > Limnocylindria > QHBO01 > QHBO01 > DASURX01. The sequence continues at coordinate 4,458 of DASURX010000284.1, read as the reverse complement.
GTCATCCCGAATACGGCCTCCCGGGACCAGCGGTCGCCTGTCTCGTGGCCAGTGTTCCTTTCGATAATCGCCCTCGCACTCGTCATGATGATGGTCATCGTGAAGGTCACGCTTGCGGCCGAGCGGAGGCGTTGACAGCCTTTCGCTTCGGGATATGTCGACTAGGCGCAGGGTGAGCACCGGCCTGCGGGGCTAGACTCGCCTTGTGCCAAGGCGTACGGACCGAGTGTCCGCTCCGATGTTCACCGCCGGGCCCGATCCGGACGCGCCGCTGGCGGCTCGAATGCGACCCCGCACGCTGGACGAGTTCGTCGGCCAGGCCCATCTCGTCGGCGCCGAGGGCGCGCTGAGCAAGGTCGTCCGGCCGGGATATCTGCCCAGCATGGTGCTGTGGGGCCCGCCGGGATCCGGAAAGACCACCCTGGCGCGGCTGCTGGCCGATCGCTTCGAGGGAACCTGGCGCCAGCTCTCGGCAGTGACCAGCGGCGTCGCCGACGTGCGCCAGCTGGTGGCCGATGCGCGCGCGCTGCGGCAGGGCGGCGGCCGCACGGTGGCCTTCATCGACGAGCTGCACCGCTTCAACAAGGCGCAGCAGGACGCGCTGCTGCCGCACGTCGAGGACGGGACGATCGCCCTCATCGGCGCAACGACCGAGAACCCGTACTACGAGATCAACTCGCCGCTCCTGTCACGCCTGCGGGTCTACCGGCTGGAGCCGCTCTCCGAGGACGACCTCCGCGTCGTCGTCGAGCGGGCGCTCGGCGACGAGCGTGGCCTGGGCGGGCGCATCTCGCTCTCGGAGCCCGCGATGGCGAGCCTGCTCGACCTCTCCGGCGGGGACGCGCGCCAGGCGCTGAACGTGCTCGAGGCCGCGGCCTCGGTGGCGCCGGACGCCGCCGAGCTGGAGCCGGAGGCGATTGCCGAGGCCGCGCAGGAGCGGCTGCTGGCCTACGACCGGGTGGGGGACCAGCACTACGAGGCGGCATCGGCCTTCATCAAGAGCATGCGCGGGAACGACCCGGACGCCGCGCTGTACTGGTGCGCCAGCATGATCGCGGCGGGGGAGGACCCGACCTTCATCGCGCGACGGATCGTCATCGCGGCCAGCGAGGACGTGGGCAATGCCGACCCCCGCGCCCTGCAGGTGGCGGTGGCGGCCATGCAGGCGGTGGAGATGATCGGCCTGCCGGAGGCGCAGTACGCGCTGGCCCAGGCGGCAGCCTACGTCGCATCGGCGCCGAAGTCGAACCGCGCCGGGGGCGCCTACTTCGCGGCGCTGGCCGACGTCGAGGAGAAGGGGCGCCTGCCGGTGCCGCTCCACCTGCGGCCATCGGCCCACCGGCGCCTGACCAGGGAGCACGGCTACGGCAAGGGCTATCTGTACCCGCACGACTTCGAGGATGCCGATGTCGAGCAGCAGTACCTGCCGGACGAGCTGGCCGGCAAGGTCTACTACGAGCCGTCCGACCAGGGGCTGGAGATCCAGATCGGCGAGCGCCTTCAGCGGCTGCGGCGCAGGCGGCTCGAGAAGGAGAGGGGACGGTGACCTCGGCGACGCGCGCGGGCTTGCGCGAGGCGCGGGTGGGCGACCTCCTGCCGGACGATGCGCTCGCGCCGCGGTCGGTGCGCGGCGTCGAGGCGACCGCACTGGTGCTGCCCGGATCGGGCAACCTCGACGGGTACCTCGCCCCGCTCGAACAGGCGCGCGACGCGTTCGCGGCCTGGGACGGCCGCGTCCTGGCGCTGGAGCCCGATGGCGCGGCACTGCATCGCGTCCTGGTGGTGGACCGCTACGGGCAGGTCTACCACGCGCTCGACGCCCCCGAGCAGGGCCTGCCGGACGCGGCGGAGCTGGAGGAGTGGTTCCGCTTCCTGACGACCGCCTGCCCCGAATGCGGCGTGCTGGACGATCCGATCGGGCGCGGCTGGGTGCCCTGACCGGGCGAGCGCCTCAGGCCTGGCTGATGCCAAGCAGGCGGACGACCACGGTGGCGATCGCCAGCAGGATGGCCATGACCACGACCAGGACGCCGATGTTCCGCAGGTCGCGCACCACGTAGTGGTATTCGGCGGCGGCGTTGGCGGTCAGCCTGGATGGACCGATGGCCGATGCCATCCGCGCGACGCCCGGCTTCGGCCGGGCCGGCCGGTTGGCGCTCTGCGCCGCCGTCGCGGCGGCGCGCACCTCGGCATCGGCCACCTCGAAGGCGTCTCGCACGGGGGCAGTCGCCTGGGGAACATCCGCCGGCGAAGGCTCCTGGGCGCGCTGCGGCGCGGCCGGCGGACGCTGCCCCGCGCGCTTCTGCCGGGACTTGCGGGTGTTCGCCTTTCCGCCACGACGGGCCATGGATCTCCTCGTGAAGCTGCCTATCCTGCGCGCCCGGAACGACCGGGGCGGCCTGGTGGGGACGGTATGATACCAGCCGCCTGCGGCCCCGCCGGTAGCCGGAGGTTGCCTGCCCCACCCGGCCGATGCGGAGCCCGCCCGATGGACGAGATCAACCGGCTCCTGTCGGACAACCTGGCCATCGTCGTCGGCGCACTGCTCGTCCTGGTGCTGGTGCTCCTCATCGTCGCCATCGTGCAGTCCGTGCGCCTGGGCCGGGCGGTGCGTGACTATCGCGCGCTCCTCGGCGGAGGCAGCAGCGCGGCCGGTGGCAACCTCGGCGAGGTGCTGCAGACGCATATCGCGCATGTCGACTCGGTGGCGGCGCGGCTCGAGCAGCTCAACGGCCTCCATCGGGAGCTGGAGCGCCGGACCACCGCGAGCATCCAGCACGTGGGGCTGGTGCGCTACAACCCCTTCGAGGACACCGGCTCGGATCAGAGCTTCGCGATCGCGCTGCTCGACGGCGACCGCGACGGGGTGGTCATCTCCAGCCTGCACGGCCGCGCCAACACGCGCATCTTCGCCAAGCCGGTCGAGGCCGGCGCCTCGCGCATGGCCCTCTCCGACGAGGAGGAGCAGGCCATTCGCATCGCCGTCAGCGGCACCGGCCCCGATCGCGCCGGCAACTGACGCCGTGGCCGATCGCGAGATGGCGGCGGACCGCGCCGTCGTTTCCGCGCTGCGCCGCCTGCATCGCCGCGACCCGCTGCGTCCCGCGTTCCGGCTGGATGCGGTGCTTGCCGAAGTCGGCGCCGCGTCACGACCCGCTGCCGCGGGCCATCGCGGCGGATCGCAGGTGGCACTCGACGCGGCGGGGGTGGATGCCGCGCTGGCCCGTCTTGCAGCCGGCGGCACCGTCCGCCGCGATGGCCGCCGCGTCAGCCTGGCCGAGCACGTGCCGGAGCTCGGGGGCGAGATGCGCGCCCGGGTGGACCGACTGCTGAACGGCCTGCGCGAGACCGGCGCCGCGCCACCGCGCGTCGATGGGATCGCGGCGCGCCTGGGCGTGCCCGCGGGCGTGCTCGACGCATTGCGCAGCTCCGGCGAACTCGTCGCGGTGGCGCCGGGGATCGACTACCCGCGGGACGTCCTGGCCGCGATCGACGAGCGGATCGATGCGCTGGCGGCGTCCGGGCCGCTGACCGTGCCCCGCGTTCGTGACGCGCTCCGCACCACGCGGCGCCACGTCGAGGCGCTGCTGGCGCGGCGGCGCGCGCGCCGGGCCGCACGGCGCGGCAGGAGAGAGGTCAGGTCGCCGCGCCCAGGCGCATGAGGCCGTCGTCGGCCTGCGGCAGGTCGTCCTCGGCCACGGCCCGCGCCTGCCGGAAGCAGGCTGCAGCCGCAGGCCGATCGCCGCGCGCCTCGTAGCGCTCGCCAAGCGCCACCAGCAGGTCGGCGAACCACCCACGCAGCAGCGCACGGCGCTCCTCGACCTGCGAGGAGTCGCCGAAGAAGGGGCAGTCGTCCATGTACTCGCCGCGGTACAGCGAGCGCGCCCGCTCCAGCAGCCGCACCGCCTCGTCGGGGTCGCTGGCGGCGCCGGCGGCGGTGGCGGCCTCCTCGAACGCCTGGACGTCGCTCCAGCCGATGGTCGCGGCGTCGAGCCGGTAGCGGTCGTTGTGGAAGCCGATGGCGGTGCCGCGGTCGCCGCCGCGCCGCGCCGGCTCGAGCGTGGTGCGCAGCCCGCCCAGCGTGCGGTGGAACGCGAGGTCGGCGCGCTCGAGGTCGACATCGGGCCAGACCATCTCCACGATCTCGTCCTTTGCGACGCCTCGCTCACCGCGGTCGAAGAGGAAGGCGAAGAGCGCTTCCGCCTGGCGGGTGCCGGCCTTGGCGCCGCCCCATTGGCGTATCAGCTCGCCTTCGCGCTCCACCCGCAGCGGGCCCAGCGCGAAGACCCGCAGCCCGGAGCTCGCCGGCGATCCGTCGCCGACCAGCGCCTCGTGCAGCTCGCTGCCGCGCGACGCCAGCCGCGCCCGCTCCTGCGAGAGGTGGTCCAGGGCAGCCACCTGCTCCCGCTCGCGCGCGGCGAGGCGCAGCGAGCCGGCAAGGTAGCGAGCGGCAAGGCC
>DASURX010000283.1:0-2344 GCA_036375355.1 Candidatus Limnocylindria bacterium | reverse complement strand
TCCCGCGAGTTCGCGGCCGTAGAGAATCGGCACTTCGAGCTCGGCGACCCATCCGGCGAGGAGGCGCTCGATGTGCTGCTGCCGCAGGGCGAGACCGTAATTGTGGCGGGTCGGGAAGTCACTGATGTCCAGGCGGGTGCCGGCGAAGCCCGCGACCTGCGCGGTCTGTCCCGCCGAGAGGAAGCGGTCCGCGATGCCGCGCTGGTCGAGTACCTCGATGGTGCGCGAGGAGATGCCGAGAGCACGCGCGCCGGAGAGTTTCTGATCGGGCCGGCGCTCGACGACGGCGACGCCCACTCCCGCGAGCGCCAATTCGCCCGCGAGCATGAGCCCCGTCGGTCCGCCGCCGGCGATCACGACCGAATGATCGGTCATCGACGACTCCTGGTCAGATCGACGCGCGAAGTATCGCCTTGCGGGAGGGCCTTGCCGCAAGCCTTCGGGTCCTTGATTCCGCCGCGGCGAATTTCGCCGCGAGGAGGCCCTGAACGCGGTGCGCGCGTTCCTGGCGACGGTGGGGCCTTAGCGGCAGGGGGCGACGTCCGCGGAGACGACGTCGCCCCGTGTTGACGGCGGGCTTTCCTACCGAGTCCGCACCATCTCGAAGCTGCCCTGCGTGGCGCGGATGATCAGGGCGTCCACCAGATTGGTCGCCAGATTCGTCTTGCCGATCGTCACCGTGCCCGAGATCTGCGCGGGGCGGAAGGTGCCCTTGAACCACTGAGTCAGCATCGAGCTGGGGAACTTTATCCGCGAGCGGTCGGTCTGGCTGAAGAGCTCGCCCGCGCCGGTCCAGGTCAGGTCCACTACCGCCGGGGCCTCGACCCCGGTCTCGTCGAGGAATCCGGGAACGGTCGCCTTCAGGTGCGCCCGGTCGAGCTTCGTGCTCACCTCGAACGCCACATCCTCGCCGAAGCCGAAGAACTCCCCGATCGTGTTGTTGCAGAAGTCCATCTGCTCGAGCTGGACGACGGCGAGCGGCCCGGTGCTCGGCTTGCCGGGTCCCTGCTTGGTCGTCTCGTTCGAGCCGAAGACGAACACGAACGTCTCCACGCAGCCCGACGGGTCCACACTGCTGAAGCTGGCGTTGGCCGCGCGGTCCTTGATCTGGAACTTGAAGTGGCTGGCCGCCCGGGCCGACACCCGCGCGGCGGACGCCGGGGTCTCGGCCTTGGGCCCGCTGGGCACCTCGGCGTCGTCGTCGCAGCCGGCGAGCAGGAGGGGGAAGCCGATCGTGGCGACCAGCAGGGACATGGAACGGGGCATGAAGCTCTCCAATGGGAAAAGGACCTGAAGGACTCGGAGTATTTGCGCAATAGAGGCGCAGGACCGGCCAGCCCGGCCCCACGAGAGTGACGAACGCAACCGGCGACCGTTCTCACTGGCCCCGGACCCGAGGAGTGTCAGCGGCTCACAAGTCACCTTGCCGGCGACACTTACACTTACCACATTCCTTTGCGTAACCGGCAAGCCAACGCGCGCGCAGGCTGACCGTGGACGACGCAACCGCTTCGGCACCCCAGACCAGCACCCCCGCCAGCAAACCGCTGTCGCGGGCCGCCGCCTACGCGATGCTGGTGGCGCTGGTGGTGATCTGGGGCCTCAACTGGCCGATCATGAAGCTGGTCGTGCACGCGATGCCGCCGCTCTGGTTCGTGGTGACGCGGCTGACGGTCGGCGCGGCCTGCCTGTTCGCGTTCCTGCTGGCCACCGGCCGGCTCGCCACGCCCACCAGCGCCGACTGGCCGGTCGTCATCTCGGTGTCGGTGTTCCAGATGTGGCTGTTCATCGGGCTGACGACGATCGGACTGCAGTTCGTTCCGGCGGGCCGCTCGGCGATTCTCTCCTACACGATGCCGCTGTGGGTCTTCCCTGCCGCCGTGCTGTTCTTCGGCGAGAAGCTGACGCCCTGGAAGCTGATCGGGATGGTGCTGGGGCTGGCGGGCCTCATCGTGCTGCTCAATCCCGCCAGCATCGACTGGTCGGATCGCCACGTGCTGCTCGGCAACTTCCTCCTGCTCCTCGGCGCCGGCATGTGGGCCATCGCGATTCTGCATACCCGCCGGCATCGCTGGCATCTGTCGCCATTGCAGCTCGCGCCATTCCAGATGGCGTTGCTGATCGTGCCGGCCTGCTTCGTCGCCTGGGCCATGGAAGGGCCGTTCCGGGGGGAATGGTCGTGGAAATTGATCCTGATGCTGCTGTATAACGGACCGCTCGCCACGGCCTTCGCCTTCTGGGCCGCGGTGAGCATCCAGCGTGCGCTGCCGTCCACCACGGTGTCGCTGTCGTACCTGGCGGTGCCGGCCTGGGGCCTGGCCGCCTCGACCCTGTGGCTGGGCGA
>DASURX010000282.1:0-12774 GCA_036375355.1 Candidatus Limnocylindria bacterium | reverse complement strand
GACGCCCTGCACGCGGCCGATGATCCGCGCCGTCATGCGTTCCTGCTCGCTCATGCGGAGGGCGCGGGCGGGTCCTGCGGCCAGGCCAGCATCGCCACCTCCAGGGCCAGCCGCGGCGCGGCGTTCTGGCGGAGCGCCTCGCGGATCCGCTCGAGCAGGGCGACGAACGCGGTCAGGGATGCCACGCCGACCCGCCGCGCGGCGGGTCCCAGTCGCTCCACCAGATCGTCGGCCGGCGCCAGAGACGGGCGCCCCGCGGCGGTCACCAGCATGTCGCGAGCGAGGTCGATCCAGGCGTCCACCAGCAGCACCGCCGCCGCCCGTTGCGCCGCGGCCGGCACCTTGACCGTCTCCTCCTCGGGGGCCTCCTCGACGTCGGGAGCCTCCTCGGAAGCCACTCGGCTGGCGGCGTCGAGCAGATCGCGCACCGATGCGAAGCGGTCCGCCCGTCCCCGTCCCAGCAGCCCGAGCAGCTCCGCCTGCGTCCGTCGCCGCCATTCGAGCAGCTCCTTGCGCCGGACGTAGCGCTCGGCCGTGCCGATGAGGCCATGCGAGATGGCGGCCAGCGGCCGGGCCTGGTCGGCCGGCAGCAGCCATCGGTCCATCAGCCATTCCGTCAGCTGGACCTGGGCCACCGGGCCGATGCGCAGCGCCTGCGCGCGCGAGCGGATGGTGGGCAGCAGGCGCGACGGCTCGTCCGCCACGAGCACGAACAGCTGGCGCGGACCGGGCTCCTCGAGCGCCTTGAGCAGCGCGTTCTGGGTCTGCTCGTTCGCGCGGTCGGCACCTTCCACCAGCAGGACGCGCTGCTCAGCGCGTATGGGCGCCCCACTCGATTCGAGCAGCCAGCGACGCGCGGCCGCCACGATGCTCTCGCCGGTGCCACGCTCCTCGCGCCAGCGCTCGGGCGAGCCCGTGACCAGGTCGGGATGCGTCCGCGACCTTGCGTCCCGGCAGCCGCGGCAGGCGTTGCACGGGCGCGCGCCCCGGTCGGGCGCCTCGCAGAAGACGAGCGCCAGCAGGTCGTCCACGAACGCGCCCTTGCCGGCGCCGCTCGGCCCGTGCACCAGCAGCGTGCGACGGATCCGGCCTCGTTCGAATGCGCGCAGGACCGATGCCCTGGCAGCTTCCTGGCCGACGCTCAGGAAGCCTTGCTGCGCGTCGCTGGCGATCACCCGCTGAGTGTATGGGTTCGCGCCGGAGGCGACAGGTGCGTCCGATGGCCCAGTCGATGAGCCCCGGTAAGCCGCTGGTAACCGGCCGGTGAGGGCCCTCGTGGCACCCTTGCGGCCCATGCCCGCCGGGTCGTCTCCGGGGCACGTCGAAGCTGGCGGCCGGCTGGCAACCGGACCCGCCCGTCGAATGGGCGACCCGCGCGGGCGCCACGTGCCGGTGGCATACTTCCTGCACCGACCCCTGCCCGCGAAACGAGGAGGACGCAAATGGCCGATGAGGTCGCGACGACGGTCCGCTCGATCGTTGACAAGGTTCTGGAGGCAGATGTGCCGGACCAGATCGCCCGGCGGGGACGGGACTTCGCCTCCGCCGTGACCGAGGCCACCGACGCGGTGTCCATCCGGGCCGCGGAGGCGTGGCGCGACTCCGCGCCCACCCGGCGCGACGCGGAGAAGACGATGCGCAAGGCCAGCCGCGAGGCGGCGAGCTGGAGCCGTCGCACCTGGAAGAAGGAGGTGCGACCCGCCCTCCGCGACCTGTGGAAGCGACGCTCGCTGGCGCTCGGCGCGGCGGGCGCTGCCATCCCGGCCGGTCGCGAGGTGGTCGATGACGCTGCGGTGCGGCTCGGCATCAAGCGGCGCGAGGAACGGCACTGGATGGCCTTCTTCGTCGGCCTGCTGGTCGGCGCGGCTGCCGGCGCGATCATCGCGCTGCTCACCGCTCCCAAGGCCGGGCGCCAGATGCGCGACGAGCTCGGCGTCAAGGCCCGCGACGCGGCCGAGAAGGCGCGCGAGGCTGCGGGCAACGCCGAGTGGGTGCCGCTCTTCCAGCGCGCAGAGCCCCAGCCCGAGGACGCGATCTCGTCCGAGGCTGGCAACGGCGCCGTTGCCGAGCCGGAGACGCCAGCCGCGGAGAGCATTCCCGTCTCCGAGCCCGAGATCGCCATGGAGAACGTCAGCGAGACGGCGGAGGGCGAAGAGCTCCACTGATCTCACCTTCCCGGATAGCAAGAAGGCCGGCCCACCAGGGCCGGCCTTCTTCGTTGCTGTCGCTCAGGAACCCTGGCCGTCGCCTCGCGCCGAGCGGAAGCGCTTCCAGATGCCTTCGCCCTGGCCCGCCTCGACGGCGCTCGCGTCCACCGCCGGCTTGACACGCGTCGAGCGACGGCGCGCCGGCTTCTCGGCCTCGTCGGCCGCGGGCTGCGATGCGGGCGCCTTGGCCCGCGAGCGCCGCTTGGGCGCCGGCTTCTCATCAGCCGCCGTCGACCCGGCCGCGGGGGCGGCCTCCGGCCCATCGGCCTCGACGGTCGCCTTCGCGCGCGAGCGGCGCCGGGGCGCCGCCTTCTCCTCGGCGGGGGCCTCGGGCGCAGCCTTGGTGCGCGACCGGCGGCGCGGCTTCGGCTCCGTCTCCTCCACGACCGCCGCGTGCTCGGCCGGCTCGGCGAGGGCCTCCGCCTCAGGAGTTCCCTCCAGCAGGCCGAGCTCGGCGAGCGTCTCGGCATCGGCCTCCTCGAAGCTGTACTCGTGCTCCTCGTCGCGGCCCATGCCGACGCCCTCGTCGAGCCCCTCGATCTGGCTGATGTCGTCGAGCTCTACCCAGCCCGGCTCGGTCGGCTCGACGGATGCAGCCTCGCCCCCGGCGTGACCGGCGCGCGACCGTCCACGGCCACGACCGCGGCCACCGCGGCGCCGGCGGCGCCTGTGCTCCCCTTCAGCCGCCTCCGCGGCTCCGTTCCCGGCAGGCGCAGGCGCAGGCGCAGGCGCCGTCGTCTCCGCCTCGGCGTCGGCCGCGGGCGGTGCCTCTGCCTTGGCTGTTCGTGATCGACCCCGGCCGCGCCCGCGGGCGCCTGCCTCGCGGCCGTCACGACCCTCGCGGCCGTCGTGACCCTCGCGCAGCGCGGCGAGCGCCGCCGCCGCGACCGAGGGCGAGGCCTCGCGGAAGCCGAACTCGGGCACGACCTCCTTGGCCGGCATCTCCGGCGCGCTCATCGACTTGGTGGCCTTGACCTCCTTGTCGCGCGAGCCGCGCCCGATCCCGGTGATCTTCATGATGTCGAAGAACTCATCGGCCACCGCGATGAGGTCGGACGAGGTGTTCGGCCGGAAGCTGATGACCTCGCAGCGCACGCCCTTGTCCTGCAATGCGCGGATGGCGGGGGCGAAGTCCCCGTCGCCGGAGACGACCACGGCGATGTCCATCCGGTCGGCCAGGCGGAACAGGTCCACCACCAGCTCGATGTCCAGGTTGGCCTTGACCCGCCCGTCCCCGAACTTGCGGATGTCCTTGTGAACGACCTTGTAGCCGTTCTTGTTCAGGAAGTCGATGAACTTCCGCTGGTTCTCATTCTCGGGGTCGAGCCCCGAGTAGGCATAGGCGCGAATCAGGTCGCGCCCCTTGGTTGCGGCCTTCAGCAGGGCGACGTAATCCACGTCGGTGTCCTGCCCGCGGGCCGAGTAGTAAAGGTTGGCAACGTCAACGAAGACGGCCACGTTCTTGCTCAAAGCGAGCGTTCTCCTGTAGGTGTGAATCTGGCGGCTGGCGCCACGGGTGTCCCGGCCCGGCGCGCCGGTCGGAGGAGGACGGACCTCAACCGACGGCGCGGCTCAGCAGCACCCCTCGCGGCGCGAAGCCGGCGCTCTCCAGGAGCTCCGGCTCGGCGGCTGCGAGAGGATCGGTGACCTCCACGCGCGCACAGCCCTTGTTGCGAGCCGATGCCAGCAGGTGCTCGAGGATCGAGCGTCCGACTGCGTCTCGGCTCACGGCGTCTGCGGCGTCGCCATCGCTCTCCAGTGCCGCCTCCCCGCTGATCCCCAGGGCGTCGATGACGCCGATGAAGGAACCGCTGCGGACCGCGGGCCGGATCGAGAGGACTCCCAGGCCGATCACGCGCCGCTCGGCCTCGGCCACGACCACGGTCGTGGCGGGAAGGAAGAGCAGGCTGCGCAGCCGGTCGGCGTCGTCGCGCTGATCGCCGGCATCGTCGACGCCACGCGGCAACAGCCGGATGGCGGAGTCGATATCGGTGAGGCGAGCGCTGCGGACGTGAAACTCCACGGGGGCCTCTCGGGAGCGAATGGCAGCGCTTGCTGCAGACGTACCCGGGGGGAGCATACCACGATTCACGGAATCCACGGCGTTCGGCCCACGCGGATCGGCCTTCCGTGAACCGTTCGAACCGCGAACCGCTATTCCGCATAGCGGGCGTCGATATCTTGCGCCCGGCGCGAGGCCGCGATTATGATGCGCGCCACCCTCATCAGGGCTGCGTGCTCGCGCGCCTTCTCGAGCAGTTGGAGGATCACTGGATGCAGAAGTACTTGCGATGGACCGCCGTCCTCGCGGTCGTCCTGCTCGTTCTGGCCGCCTGTAACAACCAGGGCGGAAGCCAGGAGCCGAGCACTTCGGGCGGCGCGAGCCAGACGTCGGGTGCCTCGGGCGATGCCGCGGCAGCCTGCGCCGACGACGAGTTCGGCTGTGTGGAAGTCGGTCCCGACGACCCGATCGTGCTCGGCACGTCGCTCGTCATCACCGGCCCGAACGCTTCCCTCGGCCTCGACAGCCAGTACGGTGCGCAGGTCGCGCTGAACCTTCGCGGCCAGGTGCTCGGTCACGACGTCGAGCTCGACAACCAGGACGACGGCTGCAGCGCCGATGGTGGCACCGCCTCCGCCAACCTGTTGAAGGCCAAGCCGGAGATCGCTGCCGTCATCGGGACGAGCTGCTCCAGCGCTGGCATCCCGGCCGCTCAGATCCTGAGCGAGGTCGGCATCCTGCTCGTCTCTCCGTCGAACACCGCCCCGTCACTGACCGACCCGGCCAGCCACGAGCCGTTCTACGCGCGCACCGCGCACAACGACAAGGTGCAGGGCGCGGCGATGGCCAAGTTCGCCTGCGAGGAGCTCGGCGCCGCGTCCGCGGCCACCATCCACGATGGCAGCCCGTACGCCCAGCAGCTGCAGCAGGTCTTCGCCGACGAGTTCACGTCGCAGTGCGACGGCAAGGTCACCATGCAGGAGGCCGTCAGCGTCGGGCAGACCGACTTCAACAGCCTCCTGTCGAGCATCGCCACCTCGAACGATGGCGCCGCCCCTGACCTGCTCTACTACCCGATCTTCACCGCCGAGGGTGCCCTGATCACCCAGCAGGCCCGAGAGAACTCGGCCCTGGACGACACGGACCTCGCCGGCGCTGACGGCCTGTTCAACCCGGAGTTCCTGGCCGGTGCCGGTGACGCCGCGGAGAACATGTACCTGTCCGGTCCGGACCTGGCGTTCTCGGGCAACTTCTACGAGGACACCTTCAAGCCGGCCTACACCGAGGTCTCCGGTGAGGATGCCCCCATCTCGGTGTTCCACGCGCATGCCTTCGACGCCGCGAACATGATCCTCGACGCGATCGAGGCCGTGGCGATCCAGGATGCGGACGGCACGCTGCACATCCCGCGAACCGCCCTCAGGGACCGGTTCTTCGAGACGAAGAACTACGAGGGCATCACCGGGACCCTGACCTGCGACGAGAACGGTGACTGCGCCGATGCGAAGATCTCCGTCTCCCAGGTGCAGAACGGCGAGTACGTCCGGATCTGGCCGTAGGTTGACGCTACCGGGCTGACAGTCAAGGCAGTGCGGGTGAGCCGGCCTCCGGCTCACCCGCACGTTTTTCCCGCCGCGTAACCCACCACCGGGGCGAGGAACAAATGCGCCGATTCCGACTCGGCAACCTGTTCAAGCGGAACAACATCCTGCTGACGGTGGTCGCCGTGCTGGTGACCGCGGTGGTCGTCATCGGCTCCGCGCAGACCATCGCCAAGGGCCGATACACCCTCGATGTCTGGGAATCGTTCGTCATCTCGGGCGTCGCCCTCGGGGCGGTCTACGCCCTGATCGCGATCGGCTACACGCTCGTCTACGGCATCCTGTTCATGATCAACTTCGCCCACGGCGAGGTCTTCATGGCGGGGGCGTTCACCGCCGTCTTCGCCGCGCAGGCACTGGCGTCGGAGGGCCTCGTGGCCGCCAACCCGGTGCTCGCCTTCGCGATCGTCCTGGTCGTCGCGATGATCACGTCCATGGTCGTCGCCATCCTGCTGGAGCGGCTTGCCTACCGGCCGCTGAGGGGGGCGCCCCGACTGGTCCCGCTGATCACCGCCATCGGTGCTTCGCTCTTCCTGCAGTACACCTTCCGCGGGCTGTACGGCGCCGGCATCAAGGCCTATCCCACCTTCGAGATCTTCCGCGGCAGCATCGAGATCGCCGGCCTGGTGATCCCCGTCGCCAAGGCGTTCGTCACGGTTATTGCCGTGCTGCTGATGGTCGCCCTGTACTTCTTCGTCGAGCGAACGCGCACGGGGCGGGCCATGCGCGCGGTCAGCGAGAACAAGGACGTGGCGGCGATGATGGGCATCAACGTCGACCGCGTCATCGTGATCACCTTCGCCATCGGCGGCGTGCTTGCCGGCGCAGCGGGGATCCTGTACACGCTGATCTTCAACCAGGTCAGCTATACGATGGGCTTCTTTCCCGGGATCAAGGCCTTCACCGCGGCGGTGCTGGGCGGCATCGGCAACATCGTCGGCGCCATGCTCGGCGGCCTCGCCCTCGGCCTGCTGGAGGCGGTCGCGCCGTTCCTGATCCTGGAGGGCTACAACATCCCGTCGCCCAACCAGCTCAAGGACGTGATCGCCTTCAGCGTGCTTGTCCTGGTGCTGATCTTCCGCCCGACGGGCTTCCTCGGTCGCAAGGAGAACGTGTGATGGGCGCGTTCCTGCGCCGAGCGCTCTTCTTCGGCTTCGTCGCCGGCCTCGTGGTGCTGCACCTGGCCCTCGTCGGCCTGATCGTCAAGCTCGACGAGCGCAACCTGATCAACGGCCTGGTCACGATCGGCACCGTCATCCCGATCCTGGTCGCCCTGGTGGCCGGCTTCCTGGCCGCGCGTCCCATGCGACGCGGCGAGCTCGTCATCCCGACCCCGATGACCGGCCTGCTGTCCGGCGCTGTCGCCGGGCTGACCGGTGGCCTGATGGTGGCCGCCTTCACCTGGCTGGCCGACGCCTACAGCATCCGCGATGTCCTGATCAACGCCTCGCCCAAGCTCGTCCAGATCCTGCACTGGGGCATGGACGCCACCACCGGCACGCTGGCCCTCATCGTCGGAGGAGCGGCGATGGGCCTGCTGGGCGCCGTCATCAGGATCCTGCCGGGCACCCTGCGCCGGGGCGCGATCACCGGACTGTCCGCGGTCGTTGGCTTGGCCCTGATGCAGACCTTCGTGGTGCAGATCCTGACGGGTCTGTCCCTCGACTTCATCAGCACCTTCTTCTACGCCCGCGACGGCATGACCGAGCCCGGGGCGGTGGTGGCCCTGGTGGCCTGCGTGGTCGGCGGCTGGGCCTGGGCGGAGCGCGGCCACGCCGTGCGAACGCGCTACACGACCATGACGCCGACACAGCGGCGCAACATTCGCTGGAGCTTCATCGGCATCGCGATCCTCATCCTGCTGAGCCTGCCGATGTTCGTCGGTTCGTTCCTGGCCACGGCGCTCGACACGGTCGGCATCTACGTCCTGCTCGGCCTCGGCCTGAACATCGTCGTCGGCTTCGCCGGCCTGCTGGACCTCGGCTACGTGGCGTTCTACGCCGTTGGCGCCTACGCCACGGCCGTGCTGACGTCGGGCGCCTCGCCTGCCTTCGCACCGCAGCTCAACTTCTGGCTTGCGGTTCCCCTCGTGATGCTCGTCGCGGCCCTTATCGGGCTCACCATCGGCGCCCCGGTGCTGCGCCTGCGCGGCGACTACCTGGCCATCGTGACCCTGGCGTTCGGCGAGATCGCCCGCATCATCTTCCTGTCCGACTGGATGACGCCGTACCTCGGCGGCGCGCAGGGAATCCTCCAGGTCCCGGCGCCCAACTTCTTCGGGATCGATCTGCGCCAGCCCGAGAAGCTCTACTACCCGATCCTGGTGGCCTGCATCATCGCTGCCGTCGCCGCGATCTCGCTGGCCAACTCCCGCGTTGGACGGGCGTGGACCGCCATGCGCGAGGACGAGTCGGTGGCCGAGGCCACCGGCATCAACACCACCAAGTACAAGCTGCTGGCCTTCAGCCTGGGCGCCACCTTCGGCGGCCTGGCCGGCGCGCTGTACGCGGTGCGCATCGGCTCCGTCTTCCCGCAGGAGCTGAACATCATCGTCAGCATCAACGCCCTGGCGTTGATCATCCTGGGAGGCATCGGCTCCATCCCGGGCGTCATCGTCGGGTCGGTGGTGCTGGTCGGCCTGCCGGAGCTGCTGCGCGAGTTCAGCGAGTACCGGCTGCTGGTGTACGGCATCGTCCTGGTGGCCATGATGCTGCTGCGCCCCGAGGGCCTGCTGCCGAACCGCAGCCGGCGCGCCGAGCTGCACGAGGGCGAGGACGACTCGAAGCCCGACTGGGACGAGCAGGACTGGGAGAAGGAGGCCGGCGCGGAGACCCCGACGCCGATGATCACATGACCACCGAAGCCAGCGACCCCACCGCCGGGCTGCCCCCGACCGTCGACGACGCGATCCTGCGCGCCGAGAAGGTGACGATGCGCTTCGGCGGCCTGGTCGCCAACCGCGACGTGGACTTCGTCATCCCGCGCCGCTCGATCGTGTCGCTGATCGGGCCGAACGGCGCGGGCAAGACGACGTTCTTCAACCAGCTGACCGGGATGCTGACGCCAACCTCCGGCACGATCACCCTGGACGGCACCCCGATCGTGGGCCTGACGCCGCACGAGATCGTGGAGCTGGGCATCGGCCGCACCTTCCAGAACATCCGCCTCTTCAACGAGATGAGCGTGCTGGCCAACGTGATGGTTGGGCGCCACGTCCGGATGCGGGCCTCGTGGGTCGGGTCGCTGCTGCGCCTGCCGCCGGTGCGCCACGAGGAGGCAGTGACCACCGAGCGGGCGCGCGAGTTGCTCGACATGGTCGGCCTCAACCGCGCCTACGAGGGCGAGTGGGCCCGCAACCTGCCATACGGCGACCAGCGCCGCCTCGAGATCGCGCGGGCCCTGGCCTCCGACCCGAAACTGCTGCTTCTCGACGAGCCGACCGCCGGCATGAACCCCGGCGAGACGGCGCAGATGACCCGGCTCATCGGCAGGCTGCGCGATCGGCTCAACCTGTCGGTACTGCTGATCGAGCACGACATGAAGGTGGTCATGGGCGTGAGCGAGCGCATCACCGTGCTCGACTACGGCGAGAAGATCGCCGAGGGCACGCCCGAGGAGATCCGCGCCAACCCGCGGGTGATCGAGGCCTACCTCGGCAAGCAGGCGACCGCGTCCTGATGGCAGATGGACCGATGACCCCCACCGCCGTCGAGTCCGCCGGCTCCTCCCCGGCCGTTGCCGCGCCCGCCGCCGAGCGGCTGCTCGAGCTCGAGGACCTGCACGTCTTCTACGGAAACATCGAGGCGCTCAAGGGCGTGACCATGCACGTCAACGCCAACGAGGTCGTGACGCTCATCGGCTCGAACGGCGCCGGCAAGAGCACCACCCTGAAGACGATCTCCGGCGTCCTGCGCCCGCGCACCGGCGTGATCCGCTTCCACGGCCGCGAGATCCAGGCGGTTCCGCCGCACGAGATCGTCAAGCTGGGCATCGCCCAGTCGCCGGAGGGTCGCCGCGTCTTCTCGCGCATGAGCGTGTACGAGAACCTGCAGATGGGCGCCTTCTCGCGCGTCGGCGAGAAGATCGACGACGACGTGGCGCGCGTCTTCGACCTCTTTCCGCGCCTCAAGGAACGCCGCTCCCAGAAGGCCGGCACCATGTCCGGCGGAGAGCAGCAGATGCTGGCCATGGGCCGCGCTCTGATGGCACGCCCCAAGGTGCTGCTGCTGGACGAGCCGTCGATGGGCCTGTCGCCGATCCTGACCGAGCAGATCTTCCGGATCATCACCGAGATCAACCAGCAGGGCACCACCGTGCTGCTGGTCGAGCAGAACGCCCTCATGGCGCTCAACGTCGCGCACCGCGGCTACGTCCTCCAGACCGGCCACATCATCCTGGCCGATACCGCGGCCAACCTCGCCGCCAACCCGCAGGTCCGGCAGGCCTACCTCGGCGAGATCTAGGTCGCTCCTGCCCGTGGACGAGCGCCCGCCGCGCAAGCCGCCATCGGCGTATCGGCCAGACCTGCGACCGATGCTGATCCTGCTGGGCCTGCTGATCCTGGTCGTGGCCGGCTGGATCGTCCTTGGACCGATGCTGCTGCCCGCGCGCTGACCCGCTGGCCACCGGCGACGGCGGCAGGATCCAGCGTTCAGCAGTCGAACGCGAACCAGCAGAGGTGGTTGCGCAGGCGCTGGTCATCGAGCACGAGATCGCGGATCCCGGCCGGCAGCCGGGCGCGCTGCCACCGGCACTCCTCGCGCCCAGCCTCCTCGCTGCTCGGCTGGGCCGCGGCCGCCCGCGCAGCCTTGACCGCGTACGCCGCCGCGCCGAGCTCGTGGGCCGCAACGTGCGCGACCGCCGCGGCCTGCGCTGCGGCGTACGCGGCATGCCGGGCCGCGCCGGCCAGGTCCCGGGCCGCCGCGTTGGCATGGCCCGCCGCCGTGCGTGCTTCCGTCATCCCGACCTCTCCTCGGGCCCACGCTCGCGCGAGCTCGATCGCGCGCCGCGGGCGCACGTCGCCCGGCCGCGCGCGCTCGAAATGATGCAGCACGTGCTCGGCGCAGTCCGCCGCCCAGCTCGCCAGGAGATGGTGGTCGCCGTCCGTCAGGCTCCCGCCGCACCGCAGGGTGATGAACCGTGGATCCCTGACCTTGGGGAGGATCATTCGCGTGTTGCGTGCTCCCTCGCCGCGTCGCGGGCTCGCGTTCGCCTACCGCGGGTGCCGAACGGTGAACCCGACGCCCGCTCCGTACAGCACCAGGAACACACCCGCAGCAGCAGCGGCGATCCCCGGCGAGCGCTCGGGGAGTGGCAGGTACCCCACCGACCAAAGTTCCCAAAGGCGGTAGACCAGCGCCGCCCCCGCGGCGATGCCCAGCAGCAGGTATGCCCAGGGCGCGTCCAGCACGAAGCCCCATCGGCCGCGCATGTAGCCTATGTCGAGCAGCAGCAGCGCCAGCACGGCCGCACCGAAGATGACGACGCCCGGCCCCTCCAGCCCGATCCCGGACGACTCGGGCACCGACACGCCGCCCACCGTCTCGCCGCCCGCGCGCCACCATTGCAGGAAGCCGGCGACGATCAGCAAGAGGCTGCCCAGCAGGATCGGCAGCCGGTAGCGCCGCGGCGCGCCCTCGGCCACGGGCCGCTATCCCTCCGGCGGCGTGGCGCCGTAGACCGACGGCCGGAGCACGCCGATGTACGGCAGGTTCCGGTACCGCTCGTCGTAGTCGAGCCCATAGCCGATGACGAAGCGGTCCGGGATGGTGAAGCCGCGGTAGTCGATCGGGATCTCGGCTAGCCGCCGCGCGGGCTTGTCCAGCAGGCAGCAGATGCGGATCGAGGCCGGCGCCTTGTCGTGCAGGTACTTCAGCAGGTAGTTCAGCGTCAGCCCCGTGTCGATGATGTCCTCGACAACGATCACGTGGCGCCCCTCGATCGGCTTGGACAGGTCCTTGAGGATGCGCACCTGGCCGGACGACTCGGTCGAGGCGCCGTACGAGGAGACCTCCATCAGGTCCAGCGAGAGCGGGATCTCCATCTCGCGGATGAGGTCGGCCAGGAAAATGATCGAGCCCTTGAGGACGCTCACCAGCACCGGGTCGCGGTCGACGTAGTCGCGCGACAGCTCGTGGCCCAGCTCGGCGACGCGGGCACGCAGCCGGGCGCCGTCGATCAGGACCTCCTCGACGTCCTCGTGGATGGCTGCGGAACGCTCCTGCTGCATCGGCATCGGTCCATTCATCGGTTCAGTCCTCGCCGCCGGGGCGGTCGTTCAGTGGGCCGTTGCCGTTCATGGCGGTGACATCGGCCAGGAAGTCCAGGCGCCCGTACTTGAGCATGAGCGCCCGGAAGTCACGCGCGTAGAAGAGCTTCACCCGGACCTCCGGGTAGAGCTGCCGCAGCCAGCGCAGCTTGCGGTTCTTTCTGCGCACCAGCGACTGCTTGAGGGTCGTCAGCTCCAGGTACAGGTCCACGTCGGGCAGGTAGAAATCGGGCGCGAACGACTCGACGACCACGCCGTCGGCGTTCCAGGAGATGGGAAAGGTGTCGGGCTCGTAGCGCCATGGGACCTGGTAGTAGTCGAGGATCCTCGCCAGCTCAGCCTCGCTCTCGTGCGCGAAGCGCGGTGGCGGGCTGTCGTGCACGGTCTCCGCCACCTACTCCTCGATCCTACCGGCGAGCGGGGAGAAGGGCGCCATCGGTCACGAGTATATCCGGCCGAGTTATCCACAGGCTGGGCCGAACCTGCACGAATGGTGGAAAACGAGAGGGTTTTCCACATCGAGCCGATGGCGCGCGGCTGGTACGCTGATCTTCCTGCTTCCCCGGCGGCCGAGTACGGTAACCGGGCACGCGCGGGGCCGATGCGAAAGCCGGCCGACAAGACCGCACGTGACCGGGAAGACCGAAACGCCACCGGAGAGGCATTTTCGTTTGTCGAGCAGCGACGAGACGGCAG
>DASURX010000281.1:0-12454 GCA_036375355.1 Candidatus Limnocylindria bacterium | reverse complement strand
GGACGTCGGCGCAGTAGCGGGCCGCAGCCGTCGCGCCGCCGAGCGAGTCGCGGCCGGCCGCGGTCTCGGGCACGCCCGGGGGGTTCACCGACGGGATGCGGATCAGGGCGCGGAGGTGCTCGACGCACTCGTCGGTGGCGCGGTCCCAGTCGATCACCCGGCTACGGTAGCGCAGGCCGCAACGCCGGCCGTCCGCCCTGCCTCATCGATCGGGCAGGACTCCACCGGAGAGCGCAGACCTGCGCGGCATCACGTCCCGTCCCGTGGCGACAGCCGAGGCCGCGGCTCGGCGCAGGCGCGTGCGCACCAGCCACTCCAGCGGGATCTCGAGCGCGAGCATGACCAGCGCCACTACCAGCAGCACCGGCACCTGTGGGGCGAGCCCCATCAGCAGCAGGGCGCCGAGGAAGAAGAGATGGATCGCCACGCGCGAGGCGAACGACAGCCGCACGTCGAGCATGGCGGTGCGCTGCCCGTCGGGGATGCCGCGGTTCGGGCCGAAGATTCCCCAGGCGGCCACGGCCAGGAAGGCGAGCATGGTCACCGCGAAGAGGCCGCCGCCGGCGCCGGCGCCGGGATCGATGATCGGCTTGATGATCCGGAACGGGAGCAGCCCGGACAGCAGCAGCGCGAAGGCCGGGATCGGCACGGCCAGCTGCAGCCACTCGCGCGCGGGGCGGTCGCGCGACCAGTCGCGCAGCCATCGGGTCACGACGCTGAAGGCGGCCGTCACGATCAGCCAGGCGTAGAAGTTGCCCCAGGGAACGCCGAACCAACCGCCGGAGCGGTCCACGTCGGTCCAGGTCCAGAGGCCGATTCGAATCGCGATCGCGTCGAAGGCCAGGTCCAGGCTGATGGCCAGCACCGCGTCCACCGCCGGGGCGTAGCGGCGTCGCACGCCGAGGGCATCGGTCAGGCGCATGGCTCCCGCGATGATGAGAGCCCAGGTGAGACCGATGCCGACCGGTGCCCGGTCGATGTCCAGCAGCCAGCGCTCGCTGTAGTGGTACGTCCGGAAGATGAGCTGGTCGCCCTCCTCCAGCAGGATGCCGAAGCTCGCCGCGCTGACCAGCTCCAGGAACGGCAGGCGCCCGCGGCGCAGCGCCGCCCAGGCGGCGCCGACGAAGAGGAGCGTGGCCCCGATCTCGAGGCTCAGGTAGACGGGGTCCATCGTTGGCCGATGATACGGCCGGCCGCCGAGTGCTGCCGCTGGGCGAGCACGGCCGGCACGTCACGGGTTGAGCCCGCAACAGCGCCGCACCGACCCGGCCGGTGGGGACTCGGAGCGCGCCAGCGTAGAATCGGGCGCATGACGACCGAGGTACGCGCCCCCACCGTGCCGATCTTCCTCGCCGGCGAGTTCGTCGAGGCGGGGACGCCGCTCGAGGTGACGAACCCTGCGAACGGCGAGACCGTGGCGACCACGTTCCAGGCAGGGCCCGCCCAGCTCGAGGACGCGACCCGGGCCGCGGTCGATGCCTTCCAGCAGACCCGCCGGCTGCCGTCCTACGCGCGGCGCGACGCCCTGCAGCACGTCGCGCAGCGCATCAGCGAGGAGGCGGACGACCTCGCCGAGCTGCTGACCCGCGAGTCCGGCAAGCCGATGCGCGACGCGCGCGGCGAGGTGGCCCGCGCGGCGCTGACCTTCCGCACCGCGGCGGAGGAGGCGCTGCGCATCAACGGGGAGTGGCTGCCGCTCGACTGGAACGCCGCCAACCGCGGGCGCAGTGGCATCGTGCGGCGTTACCCGATCGGGCCGGTGGCGGGGATCAGCCCCTTCAACTTCCCGATCAACCTGGCGGCCCACAAGGTGGCGCCGGCAATTGCCGCCGGCTGCAGCATCGTGCTCAAGCCGCCGTCCAAGGACCCGCTGGTCATGCTGCGCGTCGCCCGCTACCTGGCCGAGACCGACCTGCCCGCCGGCGCGGTCAGCATCCTGCCCATGGATCGGCCCACCGGCGACGCCATGGTGCGCGACGAGCGCTTCAAGCTGCTCAGCTTCACCGGCAGTCCATCGGTCGGCTGGAAGATGAAGGCCGATGCCGGCCGCAAGAAGGTCGTGCTGGAGCTGGGCGGCAACGCCGGCGTGATCGTCGACGAGACGGCGGACATCGACTGGGCGGTGAACCGGATTGCGTTCGGCGCGTTCGCCTACGCCGGCCAGGTGTGCATCAGCGTGCAGCGCACGTACGTGGTTGATGCGGTGTACGACGCCTTCGCATCGGCCTTCGTCGAGCGCGTGCGGCAGCTGAAGGTGGGGGATCCGCTCGACCCGGCGACCGACCTCGGGCCGATGGTGGACGCCAGGGCGGTGGCTCGCACCGGCGAGTGGGTCCGGGAGGCGCTCGCGATGGGAGCAACGGCCTTGGTCGGCGGCGAGCCGGACGACCTGCTCTACCCGCCGACGGTGCTGGTCGACGTCCCGAAGGAGGCACGCGTGTGCGGCGAGGAGGTGTTCGCCCCGGTCGTCAACCTGTTCCGCGTGCCGGACTTCGCAGCCGCGGTGGCGGAGATCAACGACAGCCAGTTCGGCCTGCAGTGCGGCGTGTTCACCAACGACCTGGAGCGGACGCTGGCCGCGCACGACGAGCTCGAGGTCGGCGGCGTGATCGTCAACGACGTGCCGACCTGGCGCATCGATCCGATGCCGTACGGCGGAGTCAAGGACTCGGGACTGGGGCGCGAGGGTTTGCGTTACAGCATCGAGGACATGACCGAGCCGCGCCTGCTCGCCTTCGCTCGGCCCCTGTAGGAGCCGCTGGAGGAGGCGACTTGGCTGAGCCCTGGACCGATGCCGTCGGCGCGGCGGCGCCGACGGACGAGAGCCCCCGCGTGCGCTACGCCCGCGTCATGCGCACCGACGAGCTGCGCGACGGCGAGCTGATCCCCGTCGAGATCGATGGCACGCCGGTCGTCCTGGTGCGCCACGCCGGCGAGTTCTTTGCCGTGCAGAACAACTGCACCCACCAGGACTTCCCGCTGTCGGAGGCCGGCTTCGACCCGCGCGACGAGGTGCTGGTGTGCGCCTGGCACGGCGGCTGTTTCGACGTTCGCAGCGGCGAGGCGGTCGTGCCGCCGGCGACCGAGCCGGTGGAGACGTTCCCCGTCCGCGTGAACGACGGGTGGGTGGAGATCGGCCTGACCGGGAGCCTGGCCAGGGGAGCTCGCTGAACCGGTGTCGATCGAGGCGCTTCCCTTCGTCAACTGGATCTTCTGGGCGGCGCTCAGCTCCGGATCGCTGCTGATCGTCGGCGTCACCGAGCTGCTGGGAGGCACGACGCGCGGCTATCGGCTCTTCATGGCCTGGCTGCTGGCGGCCTTCGCGGCGATCCTGCTCCTCTCCGAGCTGGCGCTGACGCCGGGCACGGTTGCCGACCAGACCGCGGGCCTGCGGCGGCTGCTGGTCTGGATCTTCGCCGGCGTGACCGTCGCGTACCTGCTGGCGTCGCTCCTGCGTTTGCCGCGGTCGGGGCTGGCGATCCTGGGCGGCCTGCTGGGCATCATCGCGCTGGCGGTGCTGGCGGCCGCCGGAGGGACCGAGAGCACGGCGCTGTTCGCCGCGCAGCTTGGCCTCGGAGCCCTGGCGCTCGGCGCCGTGAACGCGGCGATGCTGCTCGGCCACTGGTACCTCGTCACGCCCAAGCTGTCTCCCGCGCCGCTGCGCCGGATGATGTGGATCCTGATCGGCGCGCTCGTCCTGCAGGGCGTTGCCTTCGCGATCGCCGTCCTGGCGGTGAGCAGCGGCCCGCTGGGTGGGCCGATGGGCTGGCTGACATGGTTGCGGCTGGGCGTCGGCATCGTGCTGCCCATCGGCATCACCGTGCTGGCCATCCTGGCCAGCAGCGCGGCGTCGCTGCAGGCCAGCACGGGCCTGCTCTACATCGGCCTTGCCTTCGTCATGGCAGGCTCCATCGCCGCGGCGAGCATCACCTACCTCACCGGCGTCCCGGTCTGACGGAGGGCCGATGCGCATCACCATCCGGACCTTCGCCAACCTCCGCGAGCTGTCGGCCGATCGGCTGGCGCTCGACCTGCACGAGGGCGCCTCGGTGGCCGATGCCTGGCGGCTGCTGGCCACGCAGTTCCCGGCCATCGCGCCGCATGCCGAGTTCGTGCGCGCGGCCCGCAACGGTGCCTACGCACCCTGGGACGACGCCCTGGCCGATGGCGACGTCGTGGCCTTCCTGCCGCCGGTCTCGGGCGGCAGCCGCAGCGGCCTCTCGGACGGCCCGATCGACGTGCCGGCGCTGGAGCGAGCGGTGACGGGACCAGGGCACGGCGCCCTGGTCACCTTCGTCGGCCGCGCCCGGGACACCGCCGACGATGGCCGTCGCGTGCTGGAGCTCGAGTACGAGGCCTACCCCGAGATGGCCGAGAGCGTCCTGGCCGATATCGTGGCGGAGGTCGAGGCCGGGTGGCCGGGAGTCTCGGTCGCCGTGGTCCACCGCACCGGCGTGGTGCCGCTGGGCGAGGCGGCCGTGGCGATCGCCACCGCCGCGGCGCACCGCGCCGAGGCGTACGAGGCCAGTCGCAGCGTCATCGAGGCGATCAAGGAGCGGCTGCCGATCTGGAAGCGCGAGCGCTTCGCCGACGGCACCGAATGGAAGCGCCCCGGCGCCTAGGGCCGCACCGAGGCAAGCCACATTTCGGCCTCGCGCGCTGAGCGCAGGCGGACGACGGCCAAGTCAGGTCGCTGGGCCAGAAGCACCGAGTACTCGCGGCGCCGTCGCCGATACGTGGTCAGAATCCAGACCAGCAGGCTGTCGCGGCTGAGCAGGTGCATGGACAGTCGTTCGCGGTTGCCGGTGCCGGGCCAGATCTCCTCGCCGTTCGCGATTCGGCGACGCGTGCGCACCGCGTAGCGCCGCAGGATGGTCCACAGCGGGAAGTCGAGCCACACGACGGCCTGCGCCCGGCTCCAGACGATGTCCCGCACGCCCGCGTAGTTGCCATCCACCACCCACGCGGGGATGTCGGTGGCATCGCGCACGCGCTCTCGCAGGACGGCCGTCGGCGCCTCGGTCCAGCCCGGCTGCCAGTGCAGCGCGTCGAGCTCGATGTGCGCCACGCCAAGCCGCTCGGCCAGCCGGGAGGCGATTGTCGACTTGCCGGACGCGCTGGTGCCGACGACGTTGATGCGGCGGTAGGGAAAGATGTCTGAGTCCGGCATTGCCACACTTCGTCGAAGCGCTCGCGGAGCTGCGCATTCTACGGTCCAACGGGCACGTCATATGGGCCCGTTCCCGTACGGTTTGGCGCGGAATGGTGCGGGCGTGCACAATGCGCCGTGATGTCCACGCCGAAGCCGGGGCAGATCCGCTGCCCTACGTGCCACCGTTCGACGCCGCCCGCCGCGTTCTGCACGCAGTGCGGCTCGCCGATTCCAGCCTCCGCGATCACCCGGCCGCGCGGCATGAATCGCGACGAGCTGGAGGAGCGGCTGCGCGCCCGCCGCCCGGACGAGGGCGGATTCCGACGCGGCGCACCGATCGACGAGCCGCACGGCGAGGGCTACCCGCCCGGTTATGCACCTTTCCGGCCCGAGCCGGAGGATGCGCTCGCGGCGCGTGAGGCGGCGGCGCGCGGCCCGCGTGTCGATCGCCTCGGCGAGGACTACCAGGCGCCCATCGAGGAGGCGCCACCCCCGCCCCCGATGCCGGCACAGCCGCGCCTGGAGCCACCGCGCGAGGAAC
The DNA here is from genome assembly GCA_036375355.1 of Candidatus Limnocylindria bacterium. Lineage (GTDB taxonomy): Bacteria > Chloroflexota > Limnocylindria > QHBO01 > QHBO01 > DASURX01. Next base: position 6,761 of record DASURX010000281.1, on the reverse strand, counting down.
GATTCGAGGGGGGCCCGGCGTGGCCCGCCGAGGAGCGCACCGCCGAGCCGACGTACGAGCCGACGTATGAGCCGGCACGCGAGCCGCAGGCCGAGCAGCAGGCCCCGATCGCGCCGGCCCACGAGCCGCCGCCGGCCTACGAGCCGCCGCCGGCCTACGAGCCACCACGGTATGACCAGCCGGACTATGAGCAGCCCGCCTACACCCCGCCCGAGGCCTATGCCGAAGGGGAATACGACGAGGACTACGCCGAGCCGGAGGCAGGCTACGGCTACTACCCGGCGGACGACGGTCGCCGGCGAGGTGGCGGTGGCGCTCTGCCGATCATCGGCTTCGTCGCCCTGTGCGTCCTGGCGCTGGCCGTCGGGGCGGTGCTGGCCGGCGTCTTCGCCGGTCGCGACGGGGTTGGCAGCACCTCGCCCACGCCGACCGCATCGGCCTCACTGGAGCCGACGCCGGTCCCAACTGAATCGGCAGCCCCGACCGAGAGCGGCGCGGCCAGCGCCACGGCGGAGCCGACCGACGGACCGGTCGCCTTCGCCGACGGCGCGAGCTACTCGGTCCAGCCCTGTGGGACGAACGAGTTCCGGCAGGAGGCGATCGGCCATCCCGACCAGCCGGCGTGCCTGGTCGACGGCACCACCCGCGACGACGGGCGGGTGTGGGTGCTCGTCGTCTTCGCCCAGGCGACGGGATCGGACCAGCTCTCGCTCTTCCTGCAGCAGAATGGCCAGACGATCAACCGCCAGGACAAGCAGCTCGACTCGGTTGGCGGGATCGAGTGCCCGAACACCTGCAGCGGCCTGATCTGGGGCGCCGCCTACCAGGGCCTCGACCCGGGGCAGTACCACCTGGTGGTGCGGCGCAACGGCGAGTTCGCGGACGCGGCCGACTTCACCGTCAGCGGCCCGTAGCCGGCTAGTCGACGAAGGTCGGGCGGGGTTCCTCGCCGGCCGCACGGCGCTTGGCGGCGAGCGCGCTCAAGGCCTCCATCACGCAGCGGTTGGCCGCGGCCGCGGTGATCTCCGAGACGTCATAGGCCGGCGCCACCTCCACGACGTCCATGGCTGCCAGCGAGACCGATCCCACCACCTGGCGCACGCCGCGCAGCAGCTCGCGGGTCAGCAGTCCGCCCGGCTCGGGCGTGCCGGTGCCGGGCGCCATGCCAGGGTCGAGCACGTCGATGTCCACCGAGAGGTAGATCGCCTCCGGGCCGTCGAGCGCCTCGGCGATGGCGTCGGCGATCACCGCCTCAGCGCCCCGCTCCTCGATCTCCGTCATGAAATGGCAGCGCAGGCCGTTGGCACGCATCCACTCCAGCGTCTCGGGCGGCGGCCAGTAGCCTCGCAACCCGACCTGCACGAAGTTGCGCCCGGCCACTGCGCCCGACTCGATCAGGCGGCGCATCGGCGTCCCGTGCGAGCGCAGCACGCCCCAGGTCGTGTTGGCGGTGTCTGCGTGGGCGTCGAAGTGCACCACGCCCAGCCGGCGCGGGGCGATCGCCTCTGCCACGGCGCTGGCCGAGGGGTACGTGATCGAGTGGTCGCCGCCGAGGACGATCGGGATGGCGCCGGTCGAGGCCACCGCGAGCACCTTGCGCCGGATCACCTCGTGTGAGCGGTCGGTATTGGCCGGCACGATCGGCGCATCGCCGGCATCGACCACGTCCAGCCACTCGAACGGCTGGATGCCGAGCTGCAGCGAGTTCAGCGAGCCGGCATGGTAGGTCGCCGTGCGGATGGCCCGCGGGCCGAAGCGGGCGCCGGGCCGATGGCTCACTGCGTCGTCGAAGGGAGCGCCCACGATCGCCACGTCCGGCTGCCGATCCGCCACCGCGGCGTCGTCCAGCCAGGGCAGCTTCTGGAAGCTGGCCAGCCCGACGTAGGCAGGCAGGTCCCAGTCGGCGAACTCGTGGTAGGGATCGGCCCCTTCGGGGGGACTCTCGTCGTTCGTGCCGCGATGTCGGCGGATCTCGTCGCCCATCGGTCCGGGAGGGGTTCCTCCAAGAGGCAGGCGCCGTCGCATCGCGGAGCAGGCCTGCCAGCCGAAGCGGGGCCGATCCTACCAGAGGCCTGTACCATCGGGCACCATGGCCCGCCGCCGGCGCAAGTACACCATCGAGGAGGCGAACGCCCTCGTTCCCGAGGTGCGCGCCGTGCTGCTGCAGATCGCCGTCGAGCAGCGTCGCCTGGAGGAGGCCGTCCGGCAGCGGGACCTGGCCGATGGCAACGGCAGGCCCGCCGATCCGGCGCGGGTGACGCAGGACATCGACGCGATCGCGGAGGGCATTCGGGCGCTGCTCGCGCATCTCGAGACGCTGGGCATCCAGCTGCGCGACCCGCGCATCGGCCTGGTCGACTTCCCCGGAGAGCGCGACGGGCGTCCGGTCTGGCTGTGCTGGCGGCTGTCCGATCCGGCGGTTGCGCACTGGCACGCGACCGACGAGGGCTTCGCCAGCCGGCGGCCATGGTGAGCGGCGTGCGCTTCGCGGTTGTCGGCGACGCGACGCTCGACGTGACCGTGGCCCCCGACCTCCCGAGCCGGGCCGCCGGCGACGTGCCGGCCACGATCCGGCTCGGACCGGGCGGCCAGGGCGCGAACGTGGCCGTCCGCCTGGCCCGCAGCGGCGCCGCGGTGACGCTCGTCTCGGCCATGGCCGATGATGCCGCGGGCCGTCTGCTGCGCGAGGCCCTGCTGGCCGAGCACGTCGCCGTGGCGCCGGTCGCCACCGCCAGGAGCTCGATCGTCCTGGCGCTCCTCGACGCGGACGGCGAGCGCACGATGTTCTCCGACCGGCGCGGGCTGGACCCGCCAGCCGTGGCGGCCGCCCTCGCGGACGCCACCTGGATCCATTGCTCGGGGTACGCGCTGCTCGACGACGAGTCGGGCGACGCGCTGGCGGAGGTGCTCGCGGCCCGGACGGCTGAGCAGCGCCTGAGCGTGGCGGGCGGATCGCTGGCGGTCGAGCCGGGGCGGGTGGAGCGTTTCGCCCGACGCCTGCGAATTGCCCGGCCGCAGCTCCTGGTGCTGAGCCTGGACGAGGCGGCGGCGCTGGCCGGCAACCCTCCCGGGTCGCGAGTTGCCGCCGTTGCGAGCCGGCTGGGAGGCTTCGCCGACGTGGCGGTCGCGACCGACGGGTCACGAGGCTCCAGCGCGGCCATCTCCGCCCAGCTGGTCGAGGTCGCCGCACCCGGTCTGCCTGGCCCCGCGCTGGACAGCACCGGCAGCGGAGACGCCTACGCGGCGGCGATGATCGCCACGCTGGCCCGCGGCGAGTGGCCGCCCGGACGGGATGAGCTGGAGGGCGCCATGCAGCGAGCATCGGAGCTCGGCGCACAGGTCGCGCGCGTGGTCGGAGCGCAGGGCCGCGTCGCCGCGGAGCGCGGGCCGACGCGGGTACAACGTTGACGGAGATGAGCGAGCGCCTATGGGTCGCCGAGGAGGTGCGGACCGCGCTGGCCGCTGGCCGCGCGGTGGTTGCGCTGGAATCGAGCCTCATCGCCCAGGGACTGCCCGCGCCCGACAACCTGCGAACGGCACGCGCGGCGGAGGCGGCGGTGCGCGAGGCGGGCGCGGTTCCTGCCACGGTCGCGCTCGATGCCGGTCGCATCCTGGTGGGTGCGCCGGCCGAGGTGCTCGAGCGCCTTGCCGATCCTGCCAATCGCGCGGCGAAGGCCGCAGCCCGCGACCTGGCGCCGCTGCTGGCGAGGGGGGCGCTGGCCTCCACCACGGTCTCGGCGACGATGCGGGCGGCGCACATGGCCGGGATCGCCCTCTTCGCGACCGGCGGCATCGGCGGCGTGCACCGCGGAGCGGCATTGACCTTCGACGTCTCGAGCGACGTCGACGAGCTGGCGGCGACGCCGGTGGCGGTGATCAGCTCCGGCGCCAAGTCGATCCTCGACCTGCCGGCCACCCTGGAGCTGCTCGAAACGCGTCGGGTGCCGGTGGTGGGGATCGGCGTCGATGAGCTGCCGGCCTTCTACGCCGCGAGCTCCGGCCTGCGCCTGGCGCATCGGGTCAGCACGCCCGAGCAGGCTGCGGCGGTGGTCGACCTGCACCTGCGGCTACCCGGTGCCGGCGGCATCCTGCTCGTGCAGCCGCCGCCCGCGGACGTTGCGATCCCCGCGGCGGAGGTCGAGGCCTGGATCGACGAGGCGCTGGCCGCGGCGACGCGGGCCGGGGTGACCGGTGGCGAGGTCACGCCCCGCGTGCTGTCTCACGTCGCCGAGGCGTCGGGCGGGCGCGCGCTGCGCGCCAACATCGGCCTCATCGTCGCCAACGCGCGCACCGCCGCCCTGGTCGCGGTCGCGCTCTCGGCAAATGGCCACTGACCGCGCCTGAGGAGCGTGGACGCGGGGGAGTATGCTGCGCATCGGCGGCGACCCGGTCCATCAGCAGGAGGGTGCGATGCGGATCTACGAGGGCAGCCCGCGGCAGGATTGGGAGGAGGTCCTGCGCGCCATCGGCGCGTTCGCCGACCGCGAGCACCTCAAGGAGCTGCTCCTGCTCGAGCTGGAGGACGGCTTCCTGCTCCAGGGGCTCGCCCTGCCCGCCGGGGGTGCCGACTCGGACTCGTACGGCGCGCTCGCCAAGCGCACCTACGAGCTGCTCGACGACCAGGTGGCGCAGCTGATGGACGAGGCGGCGGCGAAGCGGGGCAGCGCCGACGACGACCTGCCGCACCCGGACCTGGCCAACTACTACGAGCTCGCCATGCGGGTCGTGGGCGCCTACGTCGACGAGCAGCGCTCGCGTGACCTGTTCTTCTTCGAGCAGGACGGCTCGTTCGTGGTCCGTCTGCTGCACGCCACGACCGGTGCCGTCGGGCACCAGCTGGCGGAGTTCACGCGCGACGAGATACTGGCTATGATCGAGGCCGCACCAATCCAGCGAAACGCTGCGCCCGCGGCTCAGGGCGCGACGACAGGGGAGGCCTCGCAATGAAGGCACTGAAGGTCCTGTTCATCAGCATCGGCGCGCTGCTGGCGGCCCTGATCATCATCCCGCTCACCATCCTGGCCGGTCTCTTCGTGTGGCTGAAGCTCACCGAGGAGTCCGACGAGGACGACCTCGAGATCGAGGACACCGTCTGATCGCGGTTCATCCCCGCACCGGACCAATGAGGGCGCCCGCCGGGCGCCCTTTCGCTTGCCTCGCCTCGCGGCTCAGCCGGTGCTGAGCGCCCAGGCCCCGGTCCACGCCACCGCGGCGACCAGCACCCCGAACCACAGCCTGCGGCTGCCCGACGCTCCCTGGCCGATCGCCAGCAGGCCGATGGCTCCCAGCGCCAGTGACGCGGCCCCGGCTCGACCGCCCAGCAGCAGCGCGGTTCCCACGCCCAGGCCCACCGCCAGCGCCAGCCCCAGCGCCAGCAGGTGCGTGCGCCGCCGCCCGAGGTGCTGGGCCAGCGATCGCGAGCCGACCGCCGCATCGGCGTCGTAGTCGCGCAGCGTGTTGGCCAGGTGCGCGGCGGCGGCGAACGCCGCGGCCAGCGGCACGCCCGGCAGGACGCGTTCCGCCGGCACGCCGACGCCGGCGGCGATCCACAGCGGCAGGATCCCGAAGCTCACCATGTAGGGGAGCGGCGAGAGCGGCGTGCGCGACAGGAACAGGTCGTAGACGGCGGCGCTGCCGACCGCGGCCAGGCCGAGCAGCAGGGCGACGCTCCCGAGCCGCCAGGACGCGGCCAGCTGGAGCGCGAGGCCGGCGGACGCCACCCACAGCGCGGCGCTGCTGCTGATGCGCCCGGAGGCCAGCGGCTTGTCCCGTCGGCCGGCGGCGGCGTCGCGGTCCGCGTCGGCGATGTCGTTCAGCGCACCGGTGAAAATCTGCGAGCCCGCGACGCTGGCGATCACCAGCAGCCAGCGCTCGTCGAGCGTGCTCCCGGCCTGCCCCAGCAGGATCGCGCCGAGCGCTGCGGACAGCGCCACCACCGCCAGCGTTGGAGCCGGGTGCACCAGCGTGACCGCCGCCGCGAGCCGTCCCATCCAGCGGCCGATGACGCCCATCGGCGAATCCTACGGCCGCAGGCTACAGGTGGGCTGGCACGCGGTCTGCATTCCGGCAGTCAGCATGATCACGACGCGAAGGCGACATGCCGAAGCCGGCTGGCTGCGCAGGGCGGTCAGCCGCCTGGAGGACCGCATCGAGCACCATCGCTCGATGATGTGGCAGCCGCGCCGCGAGCTCGCGCTGGCGCGCGAGATCGGCCGCGAGCAGCGTGCCCTGGCGGCGCTGCGCCGACTGCGCTAGTAGCCGCCCTCCCCGGCGTCGACCGGCCGCCAGAAGTGGCGGTAGATCCACGCCGTGTAGCCCAGCACGACCGGCATCCCGATCAGGGCGATGACGAGCATCACGGTCAGGGTCAGGTCCGAGGACGCCGCGTTGGCCACGGTCAGGCCCGGACCGCCGTCGCCATCGGGCAGGATGGCTGGGTAGAGGCCGATCCCCAGGATCGCCACCAGCGCCGCGATGGTGGCCGACGAGGCCAGCAGCGCACGGGTCCCGGCTCCCCGGACCACGAACCAGCCCGTGGCCAGCAGCGCCAGCAGACCGACGAGTGGCGCGACCCAGGCCAACGGTGAGCCGAAGCTGGTCCACAGGTTCGGCGCCGCCCAGCGCGAGACGATCGTCACCGCCAGCCATGCCGCGCCCAGCGTCGGCCAGGCGAGGCGCGCGATCCGCACGGCCCGCTGGCGGAGGTCGCCTTCGGTGCGCACGGTGAGCCAGTTGGCGCCCTGCAGCCCGAACATGAGCAC
>DASURX010000280.1:0-10485 GCA_036375355.1 Candidatus Limnocylindria bacterium | reverse complement strand
CGGCTCGCGGAAGAGGGTCCCCACGTCGGCCTGCTCCACGATCTCACCGGCGTACATCACCGCCACCCGGTCGCACATCTCGGCCACCACGCCGAGGTCGTGGGTGATCAGGATGATGGCGGTGCGCGTCTCACGCTGGAGGGCGCGCATGATGTCCAGGATCTGGGCCTGGATCGTCACGTCCAGCGCGGTGGTCGGCTCGTCGGCGATCAGCAGCTGGGGCTCGCAGGCCAGCGCCATGGCGATCATGACGCGCTGCGCCATGCCGCCCGACAGCTCGTGCGGAAACGCCTCCAGGCGGCGCTTCGGGTCCGGGATGCCCACCATGCGCAGGAGCTCCGCGGCGCGATCCCGGGCCGCCCTGCGCTTCATGGACCGATGCAGCTCCAGCACCTCGCCGAGCTGCATGCCGACGTCGTACACCGGGTTCAGGCTGCTGGTCGGCTGCTGGAAGATCATCGTGATCCGGTTGCCGCGCAGATGGCGCATCTCGTCGGCCCGGAGCTTGAGCAGGTCCTGTCCGTCGAACACGACCTCGCCGGCCTCGATCCGGCCGGGCGACGCGATGAGCCGCATGATCGACAGGCTCGTCACGCTCTTGCCGCAGCCCGACTCGCCGACGAGGCCCATCACCTCGCCGCGGTTGACGCTGAAGTCGATGCCCGTCACGGCCCGCACCACGCCATCGCTGGTGTGGAAGCTGGTCTGCAGCCCACGGACGTCGAGCAGCCGCTCCCCGGTAGAGCCGTGGGCGACGCGAGGCTGGGGGATCTCGGCGATGGTCATCGGTTCAGCCTCGGGTCCAGCGCGTCGCGCAGCCCGTCGCCCAGCAGGTTGAAGCCGAGCACCGACAGGGCCAGCGCGGCGCCGGGGAAGAGGACCAGGTGCGGCGCCTGGAACATCAGGTTGCGGACCTGCCCGATCATGGCACCCCACTCGGCGGTCGGCTCCTGCGCCCCGATGCCCAGGAAGGACAGCGCGGCAACCTCCAGCACGGCGGTGGCGATCCCCAGCGTGCCCTGCACGATCAGCGGCGTCAGCGCGTTGGGCAGCACGCGTCGGAAGAGGATGCCGCCGGCGGACTCACCCAGGGCCCGCGACGCGGTCACGAAGTCCCGCTCGCGGATGGACAGGACCGATGCGCGCATCACGCGCGCGTAGACCGGGATCGACACGATCCCGATGGCCAGCATGGCGTTGAAGAGCGGGTCACCGAACAGCGGCAGGTCCAGGCTGCTGAAGGTGACGGCCAGGAAGATGGCCAGCACCAGGGCCGGGAAGGCCAGCAGCACATCCATCAGGCGCATCAGCAGGTTGTCGACCCAGCCGCCCAGGTATCCGGCCACCGCGCCGATGAGCGTCCCGACCACGATCGCGAAGCTGACCGTCACCACGCCCACCTGCAGCGACACCCGCGCCCCGTGCAGCACGCGGCTGAACACGTCGCGGTTGTTCTGGTCGAGGCCCATGACCCACTGCGCCTGTGACTCCGGACAGCCGAGCAGGTGGATGCAGGGCGGGGCCAGGCGCTGCGCGCCGGCCACGCCGAAGAGCTGGTCGGTGGGGTCGTACGGCGTCAGGACGTCGGCCAGCACGGCGGCCAGGATGATGATGCCCAGCAGCACCAGGCCGGCCACCGCCGAGCGCTGGCGCAGGACGTGGCGCACGGTGTCGCGCCACAGGCTGGCCGGCGCGTGCGCGACGAGCGGTCCCTCGAGCACCAGGGCCTGGTCGGGCGGGGTGGTGGTGGCGCTCATCGTCAGCGCAGCCTGATCCGCGGGTCGAGGTAGGCGTACGAGATGTCGACCAGCAGGTTGATCACCACGTAGGTGATGGCCGTGATCAGGGTCAGCGCCTGGACCACGATGTAGTCGCGGCCCTGGATCGCCTCGAACAACGTGCGGCCGATGCCGGGCAGCAGGAAGATCGACTCGGTCAGCACCGCGCCGGACAGCAGCGCACCGAGGGAGAGGCCCACCACCGTCACCACCGGCAGCATCGCGTTGCGGAAGGCGTGGCGTCCCACCACGATCCGCTCCGGCGCGCCCTTGGCGCGGGCGGTGCGGATGTAGTCCAGGCCCAGCACGTCGAGCATGCTCGAGCGCGTCATCCGCGCGATGATCGCCATCGGGATCGTTCCCAGCGCCACGGCGGGCAGGATCATGTGCTTCAGCCCGTCCAGGAATGGGGCCCATTGCCCGGTGATCAGCGACGAGAGGATCACCATGTGCGACACGAAGTCCATCACGGCCCGCGGAAAGCCGGTGACATCGGTCATGCCCCATGCATCGGCCAGGGCCTTGTGCTGCACCCCGGAGGCCAGCGAGCCGGAGGGTGGCAGCGCCAGCGGCGTGCCGCGCAGGACGACGGCAAAGAGGTAGGCCAGCACCAGGCCGAGCACGAAGACCGGGACCGAGACGCCCAGGTTGGCGATCACCATGGTGCCCACGTCCAGCGGCGAATTGCGGCGTCGCGCCGCCAGCCGGCCAAGGCCCACGCCGACGATCACCGCGAACAGCAGCGCGAAGAAGGTGAGCTCCAGCGTCACCGGCATGCGCTCGACCAGGATGGCGGCGACCGGCCGCCCCTGGCGGATGGAGCGGCCCAGGTCGCCGGTGACGAGCTGGCCCAGGTAGCTCAGGAACTGCTGCGGGATCGGCAGGTCCAGGCCGTAGCGGTGGATGAAGGCGTCGCACACCGCCGCTGTGGCGCGCTCGCCGAGGGCGGCCCGGCACGGATCGCCGGGAAGCAGCCGGGTCAGGACGAAGACGAGGAAGACGATGCCGAAGATGACCGGCAGGCTGAGCAGGATCCGCCGCAGCACGAACTGGATCATGGAGTGCACATCCTACTCAGCCGCATGAGTCGAGAGGGGGCGCCGCCACCGGCGACGCCCCCTCTCATCGGGCTCTGTGCCGCCGCGACCTACTCGGCCGGTGGCGGGTTGAGGAAGCCGAACAGGGCCGAGAAGTAGTCGAACGTGCCGTTGCGCCCGATGTGCAGCGGATGCGCGGCATCCCACTGCACCGCGTAGCTCAGCACGACGTCGTTCGCATCCAGGTCGGCGCCGTCGTGGAACTTGACGCCGTCACGCAGCGTGCAGGTCCAGACGGTCAGGTCGTCGTTCGGCGCGCACTCGGTGGCCAGCGACGGCTCGGCGGCCGTGCCCGCGACCTCGTAGGCGTAGAGCGACTCCTTGATCTGCTCGCAGACGCGCAGGCTCTCGCCGTCGGTCTCGTCACCGCAGTACAGGCCGCCCGGCTCGCCGTTCTGCATCCAGACCAGCTGGTCGTCGGATCCAGGACCGATGACGGACATGTTCTCGTTGCCGAGCGGCGACGAGTGCGCACCGTCGTTGTTGGCCTGGAATGCGACACCCGAGCCACCGTGGGCGATCGGGACCATCGGGACGTGCTCGCGCACGGCGTTGTTGGCCGTCTCGTAGGCTGCCTGCCGGTCGGCGTCCTCCACGCTGGAGGCACCCTGCTGCAGGGCCTCGGTGATGTCGTCGAACTTGTCACCGAACTGTGGCGACGCGCCAGCCCCGAAGTGGAAGTCCAGGAAGTTGGTGACGTCCGGATAGTCGGCGCCCCATCCCAGCATGTGAATGCCGTCGAGCGCCCCGTTGTTCGCGTTGTCGATGAAGGTCGTCGACTCCTGCACGTCGATCGTGGCGGTGATGCCCAGGTCAGCCAGCTGATCCAGGAGGTCCGCCGCGACCTGCTGCGGCGCCGGCAGGTAGCCGCGCACCACGTCGCGCAGGTGGATCGTCGTCTCGAAGCCGTTGGGGAAGCCGGCATCGGCAAGCATCTGCTTGGCGGCGTCGAGGTCGTAGTCGTACCAGTCGTCACCCTCGCAGGCGAACGGGATGGAGCACGGCGTGAAGTGCGTGGCCACCTCCGAGCCGGGCGGGTAGTAGGCGTCGACGATGCGCTGCCGGTCGATGCCCATGGCGATCGCCTGGCGCACCTTCTCGTTGTCGAACGGCGGGAAGGTGTTGTTGAAGCCGATGTAGAAGGTGTTCAGCCCCTCGCGCGGGTAGAGCTTCAGGTTCGGATCGTCCTCGATCGTCTTGAAGTCATCCGGGCCGGGGTTGTCGATGCCGTCGACCGTGCCACCCTGCAGCTCCACCAGCCGCTGCGCGGCCTCGGTGCTCCAGCGGAAGATCACGGTCGGCGACTTGGCGGCGGTGCCCCAGTAGCCGTCGAACGCCGACATGGTGATGTCGGTGCCGCGGTTCCAGGCATCCAGCTTGTAGGGACCGGTGCCGTTGGGCTGCTCGATGATCGAGCCGTCTTCCATGTGCGCGGTGAGGTAATCCGAATCGTCGATGCCGAACGCGCTGAACGCGATCTTCGACAGGAAGGCGACGTCCGGGTTGCACAGCGTGAACTCAACCGTCAGGCGGTCGATCGCCTTGATCTGGCTGATGTTGGACGCGTTGGTGTCCGAGCCGCACTCGGCCGGCGCGTCCTCGGGATAGGTCATCCCGTCGAACGCGGCCTCGCTGGCGCTCGGCTCGCCGCCGCTCGCCGACGACGACGCCGACGGGCTCGCGGCCGTGCCGCACGCTGCCAGCACCAGCCCCAGCACGACCAGGATCGTGAAGAGCTTCCACCTGTGGTTCATCCAGGGACCTCCGCTGCCTCTCTCCGATGCGCCGGGGCACCCCGGCTGCCTGGGGGAATCCCCACCTTACAACAGGGCATAGCCCTCACGGGCACCCTTGGTTCAAGCGTTGGAGTCTACGTCACTCGGGCTCGCGCCCGCTGATGCCGGGATCGCCGCGCTGGCTGACGGCTCCACATCGTCCGGGGCGCGGGTGGCGCCGGTCTGCGGTGCCCCGAAGCTGCGACGCTTGATCGTCTCCGGCTCGCGCATGTGGGCCACGCCGACGTCGCTCTGCATGGCGTCCTCAGCGTAGTGGCATGCCGCGCGATGGTCGCTCTGCACCAGGCGCAGCTCGGGATCCTCGGTCCGGCAGTTTTCCGGACGGCCGAGCTTCTCGTACAGCCAGCATCGCGTGTGGAAGCGGCAGCCCGACGGCGGGTTCGCCGGCGACGGCACGTCGCCGGTGAGGATGACCCGCTTGCGCCGGCGCTCGGCCTTGGGGTCCGGGATCGGCACCGCCGAGAGCAGCGCCCGGGTGTACGGGTGCGCCGGGGTCTCGTAGATGGCCGATGGCGGGCCAAGCTCGGCGATCTTGCCCAGGTACATGACCCCGACCCGGTCGCTGATGTGGCGCACCACCGACAGGTCGTGGGCGATGAACAGGTAGGTCAGGCTGAACTGCTGCCGCAGCTCGACCAGCAGGTTCAGGACCTGGGCCTGGATCGAGACGTCCAGGGCGCTGATCGGCTCGTCGCAGACGATGAACTCCGGCTCGACGGCCAGCGAGCGGGCCACGCCGATGCGCTGCCGCTGCCCGCCGGAGAACTCGTGGGGGTAGCGGTTGGTGTAGTTGGGGTTGAGGCCGACCAGCGCCAGCAGCTCCTTGACCCGTTCCAGCTTGGCCTTGCCGGTCGCCAGCTTGTGGGTCTCGATCGGCTCCGAGATGATCGAGCCGACCGTCATGCGCGGGTTCAGCGACGAGTACGGGTCCTGGAAGATGATCTGCATCCGCCGCCGCATGCGGCGCAGGGCGTCGCGGTTGAGCGTGGTCAGGTCGATCCCGTCGAATCGGACCACGCCATCGGTCAGCTCGCGAAGCCGGATCAGCGCCCGCCCGGTGGTGCTCTTGCCGCAGCCGGACTCGCCGACCAGGCCGAGCGTCTCGCCCTTGCGGATCTCGAAGCTGATGTCGTCCACGGCGCGCACCGCGCCGACCGTGCGCTGGAACAGGCCGGCCGTGATCGGGAAGTGGACCTTGAGGTGCTCGGCCTCGACCAGGGTCTCGCCCAGCGAGCGCGTGGCGGCCTCTGGCTGGTGCATCGCCTGGGTCACTGAATCCAGCCTCCGGGCTCCGTCCCGAAGCAGCGGGCCATGTGCAGCTCCTCCTGGCGCGGCGTCAGCTCTGGCTCGGCCGAGCGGCAGACGTCGCGAACGTACGGGCAGCGCGGCGCGAAGCGGCACTCGCCACCGGTGCGCAGCAGGTCCGGCGGCATGCCCTCGATGGTCCGCAGCCGCGACCCGCGCTCCTCGTCCAGGCGCGGCAGCGAGTCGAGGAGGCCCCAGGCGTACGGCATGCGCGGGTTCTCGAACAGGTCGTCCACCAGGCCGGTCTCCACGATCTGGCCGGCGTACATGACGTTGACGCGGTGGCACATGCCGGCGGCGATCCCCAGGTCGTGGGTGATCAGGATGACGGCCGTGCCGAACTCGTCGGAGAGCGACCGGATCAGCTCCAGGATCTGGGCCTGGATCGTGACGTCGAGCGCGGTGGTCGGCTCGTCGGCCAGCAGCAGCATCGGGTCGCAGGCCAGCGCGATTGCGATCATCACGCGCTGCCGCATGCCACCCGAGAACTGGTGCGGGTAGTCCTTCATCCGGTCGCGCGCACGCGGGATGCCGACCTTGGAGAGCAGCTCGACCGCGCGATCGTCGGCCGCCCGATTGGAGAGCCCCAGGTGTAGGCGCGCCGACTCGGCGATCTGGAAGCCGATGGTCAGCGTCGGGTTCAGGCTGGTCATCGGGTCCTGGAAGATGAAGCCGATGCGCTTGCCGCGCAGCAGCCGCATCTCCTCGTTCGACAGCTTCATGATGTTCACACCGTCGAAGATGATCTCGCCCGAGACGATCTTGCCGGGCGGGTCCGGGACCAGCCGCGTCAGCGACAGCGCTGTGACGCTCTTGCCGCAGCCCGACTCCCCCACCAGGCCCAGCGTCTCGCCGTAGTCCAGCTCGAAGTCAACCCCGTCGACGGCGTGCACCACGCCGTCCTTGGTGAAAAACTGGGTCTTGAGGTCGCGGACCTCGAGGAGCTTGCGGGCGTGCTTCGTCTTCTCGTCGGCGAGCTGGCTGGCGAGGCGCCGCCCTTCCTCGGTCTCCAGGGAGATCGATTCAGGCAGCTCAACCGCTTCCGGCAGCTCGGCGACTGCCGGCGAGCCGGTATCGGCCCGCCGATCGTCGTCAGTCGCTGTCAACTACTGCTTCCCCTTCAGCTTCGGATCGAGGGCGTCGCGGAGGCCGTCGCCGAGGAACGTGAAGCTCAGCAACGCCAGCGCGATCGCGATTGCGGGGAAGAGTAGCAGGTGCGGCTCCGAGCTCATCCAGATCTGGCCGTCAAGAATGAGCGTCCCCCACGAGGCGCGGGGCGGCGTGGCCCCGATGCCGATGAACGCGAGCAGCGACTCGGCCAGGATCGCGCCGGGAATGCCGAGCGTGATGGCCACGATGATCGGCCCGATGGAGTTCGGCAGCAGGTGCCGGGTCACGATCCGGCGGTCGGGCACGCCGATGGCTCTCGCCGCCTCGACGAACTCGGTCTCCTTGAGGCTCAGCAGCTGGCCGCGGACCAGTCGCGCCACGCCGACCCACGACACGATCCCGATCGCCACGAAGACGAGCAGCAGCCCGTCCACCGCCTTTCCGAACCAGGTGTCCTTGAAGACCACCGTCAGCAGGATGATGAACAGCAGGTCCGGGAACGCGTACACGATGTCGGTGAAGCGCATGAGCAGGTTGTCGATGCGGCCGCCGAACCAGCCGGCGGCGGCGCCCAGCGGCACGCCGATGAGCAGCACGGTCACCTGCACCACCAGGGCGACCGTCATGCTGATCCGCGCCCCGTCCATGATGCGCGACATCAGGTCGCGGCCGAGCTGATCGGTCCCGAACAGGTGGCCGCCCTGGCCCGGGTTCAGCGGCCCGCGGAACTCGCGGACCTGGTTGGTCGCGAGCTGGTCGTACCCGTAGGGCGTGACGAACGGCCCGACGATGGCCAGCAGCACCAGGAAGATGACGATGAAGCCGCCGACGATGGCCAGGCGGTTCTTGCGCAGGCGCTCGAAGGCGTCGCGGTACAGGCTTGCCGGTGGCCGCTCGGCGACCTTGGCGTCGACGGTGGTGGACTGGACCGCCATGGTGCGGTTGGCCTCCTCAGCTGTAACGGATGCGCGGGTCGATCCAGGCGTACGCCACGTCCACGACCAGGTTCATGACCGCGATCAGGACGGCGTATAGCAGGGTGGTCGCCATGATGATCCCGTAGTCGCGCTGGAAGATGGCGTCCACGAAGAAGCGGCCGATGCCGGGGATGGCGAAGACGCTCTCGACCACGAAGGACCCGGTGACCAATCCAGCCAGCAGCGGGCCGAGGATGGTGACGACCGGGATGAAGGCGTTGCGCAGCATGTGCACGCTGACGATGGTGCGCTCCTTGAGGCCCTTGCTCTGGGCGGTGCGCACGTAGTCGCGCCGCGTGACCTCCAGCATTGACGCCCGCGTGTACCTGCCGACCTGGGCGATGCCGTAGCCCGACAGCGCCACGGTGGGCAGCACCCAGTATTCGGGTCCCTTCCAGCCCGAGGTCGGGAACCAGTGCAGGCCGATGCTGAAGATCAGCACCAGCAGCACCGCCAGCACGAAGCTGGGGGTGGCGATGCCGATGACGCTCACGAAGGTGGCCGCGTAGTCCGGCCACTTGTTCTGGCGCAGTGCCGCGATGACGCCCAGCGGGATGCCGACGATGACGGCCAGGGCGAAGGCCATGCCGCCCAACTGGACGGAGCGCCAGACGTTGTCGCCGATGATCTCCTGCACGTCGCGGCCGCGGATCCGGTAGCTGGGACCCAGGTCGAAGTGCAGGATGATCCCGCCGATCCAGTTGAAGTACTGCTCCCAGATCGGCTTGTTCAGGCCGAACTGCTGCTCCAGGCGCTCGACCACCTGCGGGGGCAGCGGCCGGTCGCTGGTCGGCTGGAACGGGGTGCCCGGTGCCGCGTGCATCAGCAGGAACGTGATCAGCGACACGACGAACACGACGGGGATCAGCCACAGGGCGCGTCGGATGATGTAGGTGGTCACGCTCTCGCCTCAGCTTGCGCTTGCCGACTCCGATTCGCTGGTTGCCGGTGGCGTGCCAGCGGCCGCGGGTCCCCACACGAATGCCGGGGCGCGCGGCCGCTGGGCGGAGGGGCGGACCCCTCCGCGCAGCGGCTTGCAGCCTTGCTGCTACGTTCGGACTAGCTGGCCTCTCGGTTCGAGATCCAGATCCGATCGTAGAAGGCGTCGCCGGTGTTCGAGTCACCTGCCGTCGCGGTCAGATCCTGGACGTACGGCTTCACCAGCGTGAAGCGGCCGTACCAGTAGATCCACGCGGCCGGCGCATCGTCGACCAGCATCTTCTGGGCCTCTTCGTACAGCGGCAGCTGATCCTCGAGCTTCGCAGTCACCTGCGCCTCCTCGAGAAGAGCGTCCATGTCCTCGTTGCAGTAGCCACCGCGAGCGGTGCCACAGCTGAAGACGTCGAAGAGGAAGTTGTTCGGATGCGGGTAGTCCTGGCACCAGCCAAGGCGGTACATGTCCTGCGGGTTCTCAGCGATGGTCTGCAGATACACGGACCACTCCTGAGCCTCGATGGACACGTTGATCCCCAGGGTCTCCTGGAGGTTGCCCTGGATGAACTCCATGATCGGCTCGTGGCCGGATCCGGAGTTGACGCCGATGGTCAGGCTGATGTCGGCGGCGCTGGCCAGGCCGAGCTCGTCGAGCGCGGTCGCCAGGTCTGCCTTCGCCTTCTCAACGTCGTACCCGAGGCCGAAGCCGTAGTCCTGGTGGCCAGGCATGCCCACCGGGATGAAGCTGTCAGCCGGCTTGCCGATGCCGTTCCGCACGGTGTCGATTAGGCCCTGGGTGTCGATCGCTTCCTGGATCGCATGCCGCAGGGACTTGTTCTCGACCGGGCTGGTATCGCCATCGTCGGGGTTCATGTCGAACCCGAGGTAGTACGTGCACAGCACGTCGCCCGTGATCGACTGCTCGCTCAGGACGGGATCGTCACGCACCTGCTGGGCATTGGCGCCCGGCACGGCCGCGAGATCGACCTCGTCGTTCAGGTACTGGCGGTAGAACCCATCCGGGTCCGACCCGTACTTGACCACGAGGCGGTCGAGCTTGGCCGGCGTTCCGACCCAGTTCTCGTTCGGGACCAGGACGATCTCCTCGTCGTGGGACCACGAGTCCATCTTGAACGGGCCGCTGGACACGTAGTTCTCGGCCTCGGTGAAGTCCTCACCGACGTTGACCCAATCCTCGGACACCGGAACGGTGACCCAGAGGGAGGTCACGTAGAGGAAGTAGCTGGCGGGTCGGCTGAGCTTCACTTCGAAGGTGGAATCATCCACTGCCGTGACGCCAAGCTTGTCGAGCGCGGCCTCGATGTCCGCGTCCGACGGAGCCGGATCCGCACCGGCCATGTCGAGCAGGTCGGCGCCACCCTCGACGTCGCCCAGGACGTACGAGTAGGGGGCCGCGCTGCGCGGATCGAGCAGGCGCTTCCAGCTGTAGACGAAGTCATTGGCGGTGATCGGGTCACCGTTGCTGAAC
>DASURX010000279.1:0-2919 GCA_036375355.1 Candidatus Limnocylindria bacterium | reverse complement strand
AGCTGCAGGATGAGCTGGCGCAGCAGCGCCGGGAGCGGCGCATCGGCGATCGCCTGCTTCTGCTCGAGCACTTCCCGGTCTACACCATCGGCCGCGGCGGCGACGAATCGAACCTGCTCGCGTCGGCGGAACGACTGCGCGAGCTCGGCGCCGAGTTCGTCCGCATCGACCGCGGTGGCGATATCACCTACCACGGCCCGGGGCAGCTGGTCGCCTATCCGATCGTGGAGCTCCGCGACCCGCTGGACCTGCGGCGGTACGTGCGGACCCTGGAGCTGGCGATCATCGATACGGCCGCCCGCTTCGGCGTGCAGGCGGGCCAGGTCGACGGGCTGACCGGCGTGTGGGTCGAGGGAAGCCGCAAGCTGGCGGCCATCGGCGTGCGCGTGCGCCGCGGCGTGACGACCCACGGGCTGGCGCTGAACGTGAACACCGACCTGCGCTGGTTCGACGAAATGATCCCCTGCGGCATCCGCGACAAGGAGGTGACCTCGCTCGCCCGCGAGCTCGGCCACACGGTGTCGATGGCCGACGTGGCCGATGCCCTGGCCGATGCCCTGGCGCGCCACTTCGGGCTGCGCCTCGCGGCGGGGAGGCCGGGAGTCATCGGTCCGGCCGGCGCAAGCGAGCAGTGAACGAGGACGGAGCCCCGCAGGTCGAGCGTGCCGCGGGGCCGCCGGCGCATCCACGGGTGGAGCTGGGCGTCTTTGGCCCGTGGCAGACCAACGCCTACATGGTCTGGGACGGGCAGTCGAGCGATGCGCTGGTGATCGACCCCGGCATGGGTGCCGCCGAGCCGATCATGGAGCGCGTCCGCGCCAACGGGCTGCGCCTGGTGGTCATCGCCAACTCGCACGGGCACATCGACCACGTCTACGACGACGCTCCCCTGAAACGGGCCAGCGGGGCGCCGCTGGCGATCCACCCCGAGGACGCCCATCGGCTCGACGGCCGCAACAGCTACGGCTTCGAGGTGGAGGCCGCGACGGCCGAGCGCGACCTGCGCGAGGGGGAGCAGGTGCGCGTCGGCGACCTCGTCTTCGACGTGCTGCACACCCCCGGTCACACCGAGGGGTCGGTCTGCCTGTACGAGGAGCGCCTCGCGCTGCTGCTCTCCGGCGACGTGCTGTTCGCCGGCTCCTACGGCCGCACGGACCTGCCCGGCGGGTCGGACGAGGCGATGGTCGCCAGCCTCGCCCGCCTTGCCCGTGAGCTGCCCGAGGGCGTCCGCGTCCTGCCCGGCCACGGGCCGGAGACGACCGTTGCGCGGGAACTGCCCTGGATGCGGCGCATCGCCGCGGCAGGAAGGTTGCTCATCCCGGGCTGAAGGGCCGCGACGTCCACCCGCGCTAGGATGCACGCACGACTAGGAGGAGCACACGCATGGCGAAGCTGCGCATCACCCGGCTCGGCCACGGCGGCATCCTGTACCGGTCCCCGCGCGACAAGTGGGTCTGGGTGGACCGATGGACGTCGGCCCCGACCTACGCGGACGCCTACCGGCAGCCCGAGCAGGTGGACGTCATCGCGCCGACGCATGGCCATTTTGACCACATCGGCGACGACGGCGTGGACGTCATGCAGCTCGCCGAGAAGGGCGGCCAGCTCATCGGAAGCCACGAGATGAGCGTGTACTTCATCGGGAGGGGTATTGCCGGCGCCGTCGGCATGAACAAGGGCGGCACGTTCGAGGCGGCCGGCATACGCTTCACCATGGTCCACGCCGACCATTCGGGCGGCGTCACCCTGTCCGACGTGGATCCTGCGGTGACCCGCGATCTCGGCTGCTGGGGGTGGCTGATCGAGTTCGAGGACGGCACCCGCGTGTACCACTCCGGCGACACCGACCTGTTCGGCGACATGGCGCTGGTCAAGGACCGGTGGGCCCCGTCGATCGCCGTGCTGCCCATCGGCGGGCACTACACCATGGGCCCGGCCGATGCCGCGCGCGCCGTCGCTCTGTGCGGCGCGCGCACCGTCATCCCCGTCCACTACGGCACCTTCCCGATCCTGGCCGGCACCCCTGCCGAGCTGGCGTCGCGGACCGATGCCACCGTCGTCGAGCTCCAGCCCGGCGAGACCTGGGAGGCCTGAACCGATGCATCTCATCACCTCGATCCTGGCCGGGCTGCTGGGCAGCGTGGTCGGAGCCGCGGCGCGCGCCGGCGTGGAGGCGGCGGAGCGCCAGCTGAACGGCGAGCCCCAGGCGGAGAACGTCATGATCGTGGCCTCGCCCACCGCGGGCCTGGCGGCCGGCGTGGCCGGCATCATCCTCGGCGCGCGCCGAGCCTTCTGGCTGGGCGCCGTGCTCAGCGCCGCCGGCGCGGAACGCCTGGACGCAAAGGTGCTCGGCCGCTTCGGGATCGACCCGGAGGCGCTGGTCGCCAGGGCGAAGGAGGCCGCGGCCCGTGCCCGGAGCGGCGCTGAGGAGCCGGCCACCGAGGCCTGAGCCGATGGCGACGATCCGCGTCGCGATCGAGACTGCCGCCAAGCGCTGCTTCGCCACGGCCATCGACTGGCCGGGCTGGTCCCGGGCCGGCAAGTCCGAAGACGAGGCCCGTGCCCGCCTGGCCGACTACGCCCGGCGCTACGCCCGCGCGGTGGCGGGAACCGGCCATCCATTGCCCGATCGCCTGACCTTCAGGGCCGTCGAGCGCGTCGGCGGCGGCGCGGGAACGGAGTTCGGCGTCCCGTCCAGCGCGCTGCGAGACGACACCGATGCGCTCGGTGACGCCGAGCTCGAGCGCCTCGCGGCCATCCTCGCGGCGGCGTGGTCAGCGTTCGACGAGGCGGCACGTCGGGCCGAGGGCGTGGAGCTCCGCAGGGGGCCGCGCGGCGGGGGCCGTGACCTGCCCAAGATCGTCAACCACGTCCTGGAGGCCGAGGAAGCCTACCTGGTGCAGCTGGGCCACCGCCGGC
>DASURX010000278.1:0-6099 GCA_036375355.1 Candidatus Limnocylindria bacterium | reverse complement strand
GCCCACCAGTCGAAATCGGCGGTGACCTCCGAGGCACGTATCTCCAGCAGCCGCTCGGCGGGGATGTAGTCCGGCAGGATCCGGTCGAGGATCGCCTCGATCTCGTCGCGGAAGGCATCGGAGACGGACCGCACGCCATCGGCCCGGAGCGGCACGTCCGGCAGCAGGCGGACGAGCAGGTCGTAGGTGCCGGCCCAGCGCCGGATGAGCGGCTCCACCCCGAAGGGGTCGGCGCCATCGGTCACGCGCAGGTAGTAGGCGAAGTTGTCGACCACGGACCGATCGGTGACCAGCACGTCGGCCCGGTTGCGCAGTTCGAGCTCCTCCTGGACCTGGGCCATCAGGATCCAGAGCTGCGCCTCGGGCGTGGCGCCCTCGTTCAGGCCCAGCGGGTTGAAGCGCACCACCTCGCGGCCGACCTCGACCGAGCGTCCGGCGCGGCCGATGGTGGAGGCGAAGGCGTGCACCGCATTCGACTTGCGCACCGAGTGCGAGCCGATGAAGGCGATCTTGGCCGGGCGCGTCCAGGTCACGTGGGCGAACTCCCCGATGGCCGAAACGGGTCTGGCGTCCGGCTCCAACACAGCGTAGCCTGCCCCACGACACCATGGCACAGCCGATCGAGCTCATCCTGGTGCGCCACCTGGGCGACAGCCTGGCAGTCCCGCTCTTCCTCGTCGATGCCGAGGGCCGGATGGTCTTCTACAACGAGGGCGCGGAGCAGCTGCTCGGACGTCGCTACGACGACGCGGGCGAGATGGACTTCGCCGAGTGGACCTCGATCTTCGCGGTGCGCGACCACGATGGCCGCTCGCTGGACGCGGAGGAGCTGCCCCTGGTCCGCGCGCTGCGCACGCAGCGTCCCGCGCACGCGGCCTTCGCGATCACCGGCCTGGACGGCGCACCGCATCGGCTGGAGGTGTCGGCCTTCCCGCTGACCGGCCACGGCGGTCGCCTGCTCGGCGCCGCGGCCCTCTTCTGGGAAACGACGGACGACTGAGGCGCCGATGCACGTCCGGCTGTGGGGCACGCGCGGCTCGCTGGCCAGCCCCGGCCCGGACACGCTGCGCTACGGCGGCAACACCTCGTGCGTCGAGGTCACCAGCGACGACGTGCGGCTGGTGCTGGACGCGGGCACCGGCATCCGGGCACTGGGCCGATCGCTCGGCGACTTCACGGGGCGCGTCGACATCCTGCTGACGCACCTGCACCTGGATCACCTGCAGGGCATCGGCTTCTTTGGACCGATCTTCCGCGCCGGCGTCGAGGTGCACATCTGGGGTCCGCCGTCGAGCACGATGGACCTCCGCGAGCGACTGGCCCGATACCTCTCGCCGCCGCTCTTTCCGGTCCGGCTGCGCGACCTGGGCCAGCGGGTCAGCCTTCACGACGTGCCCGCCGGCGAGTTCCGCATCGGCGAGGTCCGCGTCGTCGGCGAGCCGATCATCCATCCTGGCCCGACGGTCGGCTACCGCATCAGCGCCGGCGGCGTGACGCTCGCCTACCTGCCCGACCACGAGCCGGCGCTCGGGGCGCCGCGCTTCCCGCTGGCGCCGCGCTGGACGTCGGGCGAGGCGCTGGCCGATGGCGCGGACCTGCTCATCCACGACGTGCAGTACACGTCCGCCGAGTACCCCGCACACGTCGGCTGGGGCCACAGCAGCGAGCAGCACGCCTGGGCGCTCGCCCACCAGGCCGGGGCGCGGCGTCTGGTGACGTTCCACCATGACCCCGGCCACTCCGACGATCAGCTGGACGCAATGGTCAGGGCGCTCGCCGACCGTGGAGGACCGGAGGTGATCGGCGGAACCGAGGGGCTCGAGCTGGACGTCGCCTGATCCCGGGGCCGCGGCTCGCCTCAGATGCAGGCGCCGGTGTCGACCGGCGTGGTCGACGTCGTCGCGGAGCCGATGGCGTCGCTGACCGACGGCGCCGAGATGGCATAGCCCACGTCCTCCGCGGTGCGCGACTCGCCGAAGACGACGCCACCCACCACGCCGGGTGCCACCAGCAGCGGTCCGCCGGAGTTGCCGCGCCGGATGTCGGCGCGCACCTCGACCACCGAGTGCGGGTACTGGCCCTCGCCGTAGATGTTCGGGCCGATGACGTCGTGCCCGGCGGTGACCACGGCGGCGCTGACTGTCAGCGGTCCGCCGCCCGGATAGCCGAGCGCCGCCGCGGCGGTGCCCCGCTCCGGTGTGACGTCGCTGAGCGTCAGGGCCGGCGCTGCCGCGCCCGGGGCGTACAGCACGGCGACGTCGACGTCGGGGTCGAACAGGACCACCTCGGCCTGGAACGTGGTGCCGCCCAGCGTCACGCTGGTCGCGCTCGTCCCGGCCACCACGTGAGCGTTGGTGATCAGGTGCGTCCCGCTGATGAAGAACCCGGAGCCGATCTGCTGGTAAGCGCCGCAACCGCTGCCGATCACCTCGGCCGTCGCCGCCAGGCCGCTCTCCGCCAGTGCCCGCGCCTGGGGGTCGGCGGGAAGGTCGAGCGGCGGTGCGGGCGGTGGCTCGATCCCGGCGAACAGGAGCGGCAGGTCCGTGGCGCTGATGAGGGTCAGCAGCTGCCCGGCGACCGCCGCCGGGGGCGGCAGCTGCTGGTACACGGTCGAGACGATCCGTGAGCCGCGTGCCAGCGGTCCGAGCCCCGGCGACATGCCGGCCAGCACCAGCCCGCCCAGCAGCCAGATCAGCAGGATGCCGTGGGCCACGCCGACCAGCGCTCCCCCCACCGCGTCCACGCCCCGGAACCACGTCTGGCGCAGGCCGCGGCTGGCGGTTGCGCCGAGCGCCGCACCAGTCGCTTCCCCGCCGATCACCAGGCCGAGCAGCCCCATACCGGTGACGACCGCACGCATCGGTTGCTCGATCGTGCGCAGCTCCTCGCGCAGGATGGTGGCGAGCAGCAACGCCAGCACGAAGCCGGCGATGCCGCCGGCCAGGCCCAGCAGCGGCCCCAGGAACCCGGCGCGCCAGCCGGCCGCCGCTCCGAACAGGAGCAGCACGACGATGAGCAGGTCCAGGATGTTCAGCCCGCCGTCCTCCGCCTCGGCCCGCGCCCGGCCAGGCTCACCACGGCACCGACGATGAGCGTCACCGCCGCGGCGCCGACGGCGAACGGCAGCAGGTCGCCGGAGGAGCCGGCATCGGGGCCGGCGTATGGCTCGACGCCCGCCGGCCGCAGCGCGGCCAGCGCATCGGCCCAGGGCGTGGTGCCGGTGCACAGGTTGTCGCGCATGACGCCTCCGTCCAGGTACGGGATGACCAGGTAGCGACCGCCCACCTGCCACTGGCGGTCGTCCTCGGCGAAGGACGCATCTGACGTGCCACGCACCTGCACGCTCGCCGGGAGCGATCCCTTCCAGGTCTCCTCAACCCGGAACGTCGCCGTCGAGGCCACACGAGCGACGCCGATGACCGTGCCCACGAAGGCGACATCGGCCCCGGCCAGGGCTTCCGGCGTGGAGCCGATCGGCTGGCAATCCGCGCGCGCAGGCATCGGTCCAAGACCCGCCAAGGCGGCGAGGCCGAGGAGGCAGGTGGCGATCGGAATCAGGCGCTTCGGCAGGGTGGGGCGCATCGGCTCAGGTGTAGAGTCTAGGCACTGATCCCGACGTTCAACCGAGCACCTTGAGTTCCAGGAGGCGACAGTTCCATGCCGCGAATCGTTCGCGCCGCGCTCCTCCAGGCCGAGTGGACCGGCGACAAGGACTCCATGATCGAGAAGCACATCAAGTACGCCCGCGAGGCCGCTGCCCAGGGCGCCAAGGTGATGTGCTTCCAGGAGCTCTTCTACGGCCCCTACTTCTGCCAGGTGCAGGACCCGCAGTACTACTCCTACACCGAGAAGATCCCGGACGGGCCGACCACCAAGCGCATGCAGGAGCTCGCCAAAGAGACCGGCATGGTGCTGATCGTGCCGATGTACGAGGAGGACGAGCACACCGCCGGCATCTACTACAACACTGCGGCGGTGATCGACGCGGACGGCACCTACCTGGGCAAGTACCGCAAGACGCACATCCCGCACGTCAAGGGCTTCTGGGAGAAGTTCTACTTCCGGCCCGGTAACCTGGGCTATCCGGTGTTCGACACCGCGGTCGGCCGCGTCGGCGTCTACATCTGCTACGACCGGCACTTCCCGGAGGGGGCGCGGGCGCTGGGGCTGAACGGGGCGGAGCTCGTCTTCATCCCGTCGGCCACGTCACGCGGCCTGTCCGAGTACCTGTGGCGGGTGGAGCAGGTCTCGCACGCGCTGGCGAATGGCTACTTCGTTGGCACCATCAACCGCGTGGGGATTGAGCCGCTGGGCGACGACGACTTCTACGGGCAGTCCTACTTCGTGGACCCGCGCGGCCAGTTCGTGGGCGACGTCGGCAGCCCGCAGGACGAGGAGCTGATCGTCCGCGACCTCGACCTGGACAAGATCAACGAGGTGCGCCAGACGTGGCAGTTCTTCCGGGATCGGCGCCCGGACGCGTACGAGGACCTCGTTCGGCCGTAGCTTGTCCCGCGTCCGCGTCCGCGTCCGCGTCCGCGTCCGCGTCCGCGTCCGCGTGCGGAGTTGCCAGATTCAGATGAGGGCCGCATAAGGCGGCTGTCTCGCGGAATCTGCCGCCACGTGCAGGTTGGCCGCCGTAGGTGGCGACCACGGCCGCCGTCTGGCGGTTTCGTGCGGCTGTGGTCTGAATCTGGCGAAAACCGGTTGCTGGACCGATGGCGCGGCTGCATCCCCGGCCCGCGTCGTGGCCCCAGAATCGCCTCATTCAGATGAGGGCGGCACGAATCGGTCGAACACCGCCTCCTGTCGCCCGCGTGCAGTTTGAGAGCCGCAGGAGGCGACCGCAGCCGCCGTCTGGCAGTCTCGTGCGGCTGTCATCTGAATCTGGCGAAATCGGCGGCCCGCCACAGGGCCTGGACCGATGGCGCGGCCACACCACGCCGCGAATCGGCACAATCCCTCCCCGGTGAGGGTATCCTCGATCGTCGGGGCCGCTGCACGGAGGCAGTGACGGATGGACTTCGGCTTCACGCTCAAGCCCGACAGCAGCGTCGAGCGCACCATCGACCTGGCCAAACGCGCCGAGGCGAATGGGTTTGCGTACGGTTGGCTGTTCGACAGCCATGTCCTGTGGCGCGAGCCATACGTCCTGCTGACGGTGATGGCCGAGGCCACCCAGCGCATGCGCCTGGGCACCTGCGTCACGAACCCGGCCACGCGCGAGCCGAGTGTCACCGCCTCGGCGCTGGGCGTGCTGGACGAGCTGAGCGGCGGGCGCATGGACCTGGGCATCGGCCGCGGCGACAGCGCGCGGCGGGTACTGGGCAAGCCGCCGACCACCATGAAGACCCTCGAGGAGGCGATCGAGGTCATCCGGGCCCTCGTCGCCGGCCGCAGCATCATCTACGAGGGCACCGAGCTGCAGCTTCCCTGGGCCGGCGGCTGGCAGATCCCGGTCTGGGTGGCGGGCTATGGACCGATGGCCATCGGGATGACCGGACGCGTGGCCGATGGCCTGATCCTGCAGCTGGCCGACCCGGACCTGATTCGCTGGTTCGTCTCGCAGCTGCGCGACGCGGAGCGGGCCGCGGGTCGGGCGCCGGGCAGCGTCCGGGTGCAGGCGGCGGCGCCGGCACACGTGGGCCCGCGCGACGACTGCCGGGAGCGGACCCGATGGTTTCCGGCCCTGGTCAGCAACCACGTCGTCGACCTGGTGAACAAGTACCCGCGCGAGCAGCTGCCCGAGTCGCTCACCGGCTACATCCGCGACCGTGAGGGGTACGACTACCACCACCACGCCGAGGTCGGGTCGTCGAACGCGGCATTCGTCGGTGATGAGGTCGTGGACCGCTTCAGCGTCCTGGGCGAGGTGGAGGAGCACGTCGCCAAGCTGCGCGAGCTCGCCGACGCGGGCGTCGACCAATTCAACATCTATCTGATGAACGGCGACGAGGAGACGATGCTCGACGCCTACGCCCGCGACATCATTCCTGCGCTGCGCGACAGCGCGCGGCGGGTACTGGGCAAGCCGCCGACCACCATGAAGACCCTCGAGGAGGCGATCGAGGTCATCCGGGCCCTCGTCGCCGGCCGCAG
>DASURX010000277.1:0-10146 GCA_036375355.1 Candidatus Limnocylindria bacterium | reverse complement strand
AGTAGAGCCAGTCGGAAAGCCAGCGCCAGCGCCGCGGCTCGTCCAGCGAGCTGAGCTCCACCCGGGCGTGGAGTGCGGCGACAGCCTCCGCCGAGCGCTCCTGGACCTCGGTCGCGAACCGATGGGCCGCCTCGCGCTCCTCGCGACTACCCTCCGCCAGGCCGGTCGGCGGCTCGATGGGCGGCAGCGCGCGGACGATCAGCCGGCGACCGCGGTACAGGACGTCGTTGCCGCCGATCGCCAGCGGGACCACCGGCATGCCGGTGCGGATGGCCAGGTAGCCGATGCCCGGCTCCAGCGTCCGCGAGCGTCCGGGCGGTGACGGCGGTCCTGCCTCGGGAAAGATGGCGAACACGCTTCCGGACTCCAGGACGCGCCGCGCCGCCGCCACGTGCGAGGCGAACGCCCGCACCCTGCCGCCCGGCGCGATCGGCACCACGCCGCCGATGAGCCGGAAGAGCAGCCGGCGCAGCGGCGAGCGGTAGATGGCCCGCGCGTCGCCGAAGAAGACGACCCGCGGCCGGGCGGGCAGGAGCAGGACGAGCAGGAAGGGGTCGATCCAGCGCCGGTGCGGCAGCCCCGCGGCGATCCAGCCGCCGACCGGGCGGCCGTCCGCGTCACGCGGCAGCCGCTCGAAGCGCTCCGCCTCGACGCGGAAGCCGAAGGCGACGCGCGCCAGGAAGCGGGCGATGCCGAGGAGAGGCCGGTAGAGGATCCCACCCTCGGTCGCGGCGCTCATCGGTCTCGTCTCCGGATTGGCAGGATCGTCATCAGCGACCAGCCGAGCCAGGCGAGCCAATCGGCCAGGACCGAGGCCGTACCCGCCAGTCGCCAGCCGACATCGGTGAGCATCGTGCTGCCTCGTTGCGCGTTTCGCGCTCACCATGCGCCGTCGGCACTGCGGCAAGCCTGCGGGACGTGGCTGGCCGCCGGTCAGCGCAGCTGCGGGAAGACCTCTGCTCCCAGGCGCTCGAGCCGGGTCGTATCGCTGACCCCGCGCACGCTCATGACGACGTGCTGTACGCCGGCCTCGCCGAGCGCCCCGAACCGCTCCACCAGCTGATCCGCGGACTCCGCGTCGGGGTCCACCGACTGCAGGTTCGAGCGCTCGATCTCCTCGTACGGACGCCCCAGCCGCTCGCAGTGCTCGCGCAGCACCGCGTACTTGTGCGCCACCCGCTCCGGGCCGCCGAATACATTGCAGGCGTCCGCGTACTGCGCCACCAGGCGCAGCGTCTTCCCCTCGCCGCCCCCGCCGATCATGATCGGGATCCGCGGCCGGCTGAGCGCCTGCGGTGAGTTGAGCAGGCGCGTCGCGACGACGTGCCGCCCCTCGAATCGCTCACCGCTGCCGGACCCGCCGTTCCACATGGCGTGCGCCATCTCCAGCGTGTCCTCCAGCCACTCGAAGCGCTCGCGCAGCGGCGGCATCGGGAAGCCGAGCGCGCGCGACTCCTCCTCGTTCCAGGCGGCGCCGATCCCGAACCAGGCGCGGCCGCCGGACAGCACGTCCAACGCGGTCGTGGCCTTGATCCAGAGCCCCGGCTGGCGGTAGTGGATGCCGCCCACCATGAGCCCCAGCCTCGCGCGCTGCGAGTTGGCCGCCATGAAGCCGAGCGTGGTCATGCCCTCCAGCATCGGCGCCTCGGGCGGACCCAGGCCGCGGATCTGGAAGAAGTGGTCCATGACCCAGATCGAGTCGAACCCGGCGTCATCGGCCGTTCGCGTGACCCGCGCCAGGGTTGGACCGATGGCGGCTCCGCCGCCCGGCCAGGTGAAGCTGTTGACCTGCAGCCCGAACTTCAAGACAACGGGCCCGCGGCGATTCGCATGAGGAGCGCATCGTACCGCGGGCCCAGGGGTGTTTCCTGGTGCGTGGCCTACACGGCGAGCGCCTCGCGCGTCGTGCTCGGCTCGAACGCCACGTCCTGCAGGTCGCCGGCGAGGTAGGCGTCGTAGGCGGCCATGTCGAAGAAGCCGTGGCCCGACAGGTTGAACAGGATCACCCGCTCCTCACCGTCACGCCGGGCGTCCTCCGCCAGGTCGATCGCCGCCCGTATCGCGTGCGACGACTCGGGAGCCGGGACGATGCCCTCGGTCCGCGCGAAGCGCACCGCCGCCTCGAAACAGGGGTTCTGGGCGTAGGCGCGCGCCTCGATGAAGCCCAGTTGGTACAGGTGGCTGATCAGCGGCGCCATGCCGTGGTAGCGCAGCCCGCCGGCGTGGATCGGCGCCGGCCGGAAGTCGTTGCCGAGGGTGTGCATCTTCAGCAGCGGCGTCGTCCCGGCCGTGTCGCCGAAGTCGTAGCGGTACTCCCCCTGCGTCAGGCTCGGGCATGACGCCGGCTCCACCGCCAGGAAGCGGGTCTGCGACCGCCCGTTCAGGCGATCGGCCAGGAACGGGAAGGCGATGCCCGCGAAGTTCGAGCCACCCCCCGCACAGCCGATGATGACATCGGCCCGATCGTCCGCCATCTCCAGCTGCGCGATGGCCTCCTGGCCGATGACCGTCTGGTGCAGGAGGACGTGGTTCAGCACGCTGCCCAGCGAGTACTTGGTGTCCTCGTTCGTGGCGGCCACCTCGATCGCCTCGCTGATGGCGATCCCCAGGCTGCCGCTGGAGTCCGGCTCGGCGGCCAGGATCGCGCGGCCCGCGTTCGTCTCGGCCGACGGCGACGGGACGACCGTGGCTCCCATGGTCTGGATGAAGCTGCGCCGATACGGCTTCTGCTCGAAGCTGACGCGCACCATGAAGACCTTCGTCTCGATCCCGAACTGCGCGCCGGCGTACGCCAGCGCGCTGCCCCACTGCCCCGCGCCCGTCTCGGTGACGAGGCGGGTGACCCCCTCCTGGTGGTTGTAGTACGCCTGGGCGAGCGCCGTGTTCGGCTTGTGCGAGCCGGCCGGCGAGACACCCTCGTACTTGTAGTAGATGCGCGCCGGCGTGCCGAGGCTGCGCTCCAGGCCGAGGGCCCGGATGAGGGGTGACGGCCGATAGACGCGGTACGCGTCGCGCACCGGCTCGGGGATGGGGATCAGCCGCTCGGCGCTGACCTCCTGGCGGATGAGCTCCATCGGGAACAGCGGCGCCAGCGCCTCGGGGCCGATCGGCTCGCGCGTGGCCGGATGGAGTGGTGGCGGCAGCGGCTCCGGCAGGTCCGCGGCGATGTTGTAGTAGTGCGTCGGCAGCTCCGACTCGGGGAGCAGGTACCGCCGCTGCGGAGCGTGGACGGGTCGCGCGACGGGGATTGCCTGGGACATCGGTGAAACCTCCGAGAACAGCTCGACCCCGCCGTCCCAAAGGACGAGGGGGTCTTCTCGTGGTGCCACCTTTGTTTCCCGGCGTTCTCACTCCGGGCTCGTTCGGCCACGGCACCGCTCGCGCGGGCGATGGCCTCGGCCTTGGTATCGGTGCCTCTCCGCCGGGGGCTACTGACGGACCGATGCGGTCGCGTTCGCCTCCGGAGCTCCCGGGTCCATTCGCCGATCGCGCAACCGCCGGGGTCTCAGCCTTCCCGGCTCCCTGTGGGTCCGCCTGAGCGGGTACTCGTCCCGATCGTCGCCGTCTTCTGATGTGCGGCGCACCCTACGCCGTGGGGCAGGGCCGTGTCAACGGCCGGTCGGCCGTGCCGGCACGCCGTCTGCGGGCACAGGTAGCCAGGGAGGCGAAAAGCATCGGTCCTGGGGCGCCCTTCATCCCCAGTGACAGCAACGAATGAGGAGGCGCGCATGAACCAGCAGACAGGCACGTCAGGCTACGAGGGCACCGATTACGTCTGCCCCAACTGTGGCTGCGAGATCATGGTCAAGCACTCGGGCGACCACTCCAAGATGAGCGCCGACAGCACCTACACCTGTCGCTGCGGCACACGGATGCAGCTCGAGCATGCGAAGGCCGGCACGACGTCGGGCCTGTAGGTCGTTGGCCCGATGAAGCCCTCGAAGCCCCGGCTGATGGCCGGGGCTTCGTCATGGCGCCGCTTCCGCGGGAGCCTCCGGCATGCCCTCGGTCGCCATCGCCGGCTTGGGAGGCAGGGTCGTGATGAAGCAGGTGCCGCCGGTCGGGTTCGGCTCGACCTCGATGCGCCCGCCGAGGCGTGCGACGGCGGCGTGGACGATGTGCAGGCCCAGGCCGGTGCCGACGCCCGGCGCCTTGGTCGTGAAGAACGGCTCGAACAGGCGGGGCAGCACGTCCGCCGGGATGCCGGGCCCCGTGTCGCAGATCCGCACCTCGACCCCGCCCTCCTCGGTCGGCTCGGCGTAGATGTCGATCGCGCCGCGACCGTCCATCGCGTCGACGGCGTTGTCGACCAGGTTGGTCCAGACCTGGTTGAGCTCCGAGCCATAGGCCTCGATCTCGGGCAGGTCGGGCGCGTAGTGACGGGTCACGTCAACGCCGACACGCAGCTTGTGGCGCAGGATCACCAGCGTGTTGTCCAGCCCGGCGCGGACGTCGACGCGCTGGATCGGCGCCTGGTCGAGGTACACGTAGTTCTTGACGGCGCCCACGATCTCGCTGATCCGCTCCCCCGCCGTGCCGACCTCTCGCAGCAGGGCATCGATGTTCGCCGTCGCGGCCAGCCACGCCGCGCTCATGCGCGCCGCCTCGACGTCCATGCCGGCGAACGCGTCGCGCAGCTGCCCGGCGTCCCAGCCGGCGTCGACCAGGGCCGCAGCCACCTCCGAGTCATCGACCAGCTCCAGCACCTCGTCGACCGCGTCGGCGCGTGCCAGCGCATTCCGCGGCGCGTGACGCGCATCCGGGTGCACGCCGTACAGCTCATGCGGCGGGTGCAGCTCGTCGCGCGCGGCGATCGCCTGCGAAAGGGATGCGACCGAGCGCCGGATGGCCGCCGCCGGGTTGTTCAGCTCATGGGCCAGTCCGGCCGCCAGCGTGCCGAGGCCGGCGAGCTTCTCCCGCTGGCGCACGAACGATTCGAGGGCTCGCAGGCGCTCGAGGACGGTGCGCAGCAGGGCCAGGGCCGGCTCCGGCCCTGCCGCCAGCAGCTCCAGCAGTCCCTCGCGCGGGACGCGCAGCACCTCGACATCGGTCAGCGCCCTGACCGAAGCCGCCCGCTCGCGACCCTCGATGGCCGCGATCTCGCCCTGGATCGCGCCCGGTCCGACGCGCGCCAGCGGCAGCTCGGCGTTCCCGGCGCGCTTGGTCACCTCCAGCTCGCCCGAGACGATCACGAACATCGCGTCGCCCACCTCGCCCTCGCGCAGCAGCAGCTCGCCGGGCTTGAGGTACTGGCGTTCGACGGTCGCGGCCAGGCGCTCCAGGTGCTCGTCGGAAAGCGCGTTGAAGAGCGGGGCGGCGCGCAGCGCCTCGACGGTCATGCCCGCTCGCCTAGAGCGTGGCCAGGTACTGGTGCACGAATTGCACGGACATGGATCCCTCGCCGACTGCGCTGGCGATGCGCTTGATTGAGCGATAGCGCACGTCGCCGGCACAGAAGACGCCGGGCATGCTCGCTTCCAGCAGGAACGGCTCGCGCGGCACCGTCCAGCCCGGCGGCGACTTGCCGTCGGCCAGCAGGGCGGGGCCGGTGAGGACGAAGCCCGCCTCGTCGCGCACCACGCAGCCCTCCAGCCACTCGGTGCGCGGCTGCTGCCCGATGAACATGAAAACCGCCGCCAGGTTCAGCTCCTCGCTGCCCTCCGGCCCCTTCACCGTCACTCCGCTCAGATGCGTCTCACCGCGCAGCTCGCTCAGCTGGGTTGAGTAGCGGATCTCGACGTTCGGCAGGGCGCTCATCTGATCGATCAGGTACTGGCTCATGGTCGCGGTCAGGTTCGGGCCACGGACCAGCAGCAGCACGCGCTTGGCGAAGCGCGACAGGTAGACCACCGCCTGCCCGGCCGAGTTGCCGCCGCCGACGACGCCCACCTCGGTGTCGCGGTAGAGCACCGCCTCGGTGGTGGCCGCGCCGTAGTAGATCCCCGCGCCGGCGAGCTCGGCGGCCCTGGGCAGGTCGAGCTGCCGGTACTGCACGCCGGTCGCGACGACGACCGTGTGGCACGAGATCTCGGTCCCGTCGGCGAGCACCACCACCCGGTACGGATCCCCGCGCCGGATGCCGACCACCTCCTGTGGCGAGAGGATCTCCGCTCCCAGGCGGCGAGCCTGGGCCAGGGCACGGCGGGCGAGGTCGCTGCCGGTCAGCCCGGCCGGGAAGCCGAGGTAGTTCTCGATGCGGCTGGTGGTGCCAGCCTGCCCGCCCGGTGCCTCGCGCTCGATCAGCAGCGTCTTGAGGCCCTCGCTGGCGCCGTACACAGCCGCCGCCAGCCCGGCGGGCCCTCCTCCAACGATGACCACGTCGTAGAAGGGCAGCGCCGCCTTGGTCTGGAGCCCGACCCGCTCGGCGATGTCACGGATGCTCGGGCCGCGCAGGACGGTGCCGTCCGGGAAGAGCACGATCGGGACGGCGGGGTCCAGCGTCTCGCCCTGCGGGACGGCCTCCGACCCGACCAGCGAGCTGGCCACGCGGCGCCCGTCCTCCTCGTCAGGATCGAGCCACGAGTAGGGCACCTGGTTGCGGGTCAGGTAGTCGCGGATGTCGTGCCCGCGCGGCGCCCATCGGCCCGCCAGCAGGCGCAGGCCCTCGAATGGCGGGCGGAACGTGGCGGCCCAGTCCGCCAGGAGGTCGTCCAGGACCGGATAGAGCCGCTCCTCAGGAGGATCCCAGGGCTTGAGGATGTAGTGGTCCAGGCGGATGTCGTTGATGGCCTTGATGGCCACGTCGGTGTCGGCGTAGGCGGTGAGCAGCACGCGCTTGGCGTCGGGCTGCAGCTCGATGGCCCGCTGCAGGAACTCGATGCCGGTCATGACCGGCATGCGCTGGTCGACGACGAACAGGCCGATGGCGCTGCCGCGCACCGTCAGCTGCTGGACGGCCTCGAGCGCCTCGGTCCCCGACGGGGCGGCGACGATGCGGTAGTCCTTGCCGTAACGCGCGCGCAGGTCGCGCTCGATGGCGCGCAGTACCGGGACGTCGTCGTCGACGGCCAGGATGACGGGTTTCGGGCCTGCCATGACGCGACGAGTCTACCCTGCGACCGCATCGGCCCCCCATCGGTCCCGCGCAGGACGCGCCACCAGTCACAACCAGATCGGGCGGTCCGGCACTGGCCGCCGTCCCGCGATGGCCCGATGCTGGGCCAGGTACAGCCACCCGGCCTATCCAGGGTAGTCCTCTCGGGCACAGGGAGCATGGCATGACCACCACATCGGCCCGTCCCGGTCACCTCACCCCACTCCACTCGATCGTCGCCGCGCCGAGCGGCCACCTCGTGCTGGTCGACGTGCCCATGGCGACGTACCTGATGCTGGATGGCACCCAGGACCAGGACGCGCACGAGTTCGAGG
Source organism: Candidatus Limnocylindria bacterium (assembly GCA_036375355.1). GTDB lineage: Bacteria > Chloroflexota > Limnocylindria > QHBO01 > QHBO01 > DASURX01. The sequence continues at coordinate 2,778 of DASURX010000277.1, read as the reverse complement.
AGGCGGTCGCCACGCTGCTCGAGGTGAGCGCGCAGCTGCGCATGTTCGTCGACGAGCCGGGTGACCTCTTCGGGCCGATGCCGGTCGAGATCCTGCGGCCGAGCGTCGACGACCCGGCCTGGGACGAGGCCGTCGGCGGTCGGCACTGGACCGCCATGACGCCCCAGCCTGCGTCGGTCACGCCCGCGCTCCTGGCCGTCCTGCGCGACCGGGTCCCCATCTGCGCCGACCCGGCGGTCGTGCGCCGCCTGCGGGTCGGCTCGCTGCGCGAGGGCCTGTGCGCCCAGGTCACGGTGCCGGGAGGGCCGAGTGGCCTGTCTGACCTCCGCCTCCGCTTCCTGGCGCAGATACGGGTGCTTGGCTACGAACCGTCCGGCCCGCAGCACGAGATCCACATCGCCACCCTGCGACCGGAGGGCCGCGTGCCGGTCCGCAGCGTCCTGCGGCAGCCGATCCGCCGCGCCTGGTGAGCCGGCCCCGCTAGGATGCGGGGCGTGAGCAGCTCGGAGCGCGCGGACGTCGTCATCGTCGGCGGGGCCATCGTCGGCAGCGCGGTGGCGACCTTCCTGGCACTGCGCCCGGACTGGGATGGTCGCGTGGTCGTCGTCGAGCGCGACCCGACCTACCGCACCTCGTCGACCACGCTGTCGGCGGCCTCCATCCGGCTGCAGTTCAGCACGCCGCTCAACATCGAGATCAGCCGCTTCGGCATCGGCCTCATCAAGGACCTGGACCGATGGCTCGGCGTGCCCGGCCAGCCCGCGCCCGAGATCGACTTCGTCGAGGGCGGCTACCTGTTCCTGGCGACGCCGGCCGGCCTGCCGATCCTGGAGCGCAACCACGCCCTGCAGCGCGAGCACGATGTGCCGGTCGCGCTGCTGAGCCCGGCCGAGCTGCACGCGCGCTTCCCGTGGATGAACGTCGACGACCTGGCGGGAGCGTCGCTCGGCCTCGCCGACGAGGGCTGGTTCGACGCCTACGCCCTGCTGCGCGCCTTCCGCGCCAAGGCGCGATCGCTGGGCGTGGAGTACGTTGCCGGCGAGGTCGTGGCGGTCGATCGCGACGGCGCGCGGGTGGCCGGCGTTCGCCTGGCCGACGGCCGCCGTCTGGCGAGCGACTGGGTCGTGAATGCCGCAGGGCCGCGCGCCGAGCAGGTCGCGGCGATGGCTGGCCTGGAGCTCTCCGTCAAGCCGCGCAAGCGCTTCGTCTACCACTTCGACGCCCGGGAGCGGATCGGTCCGTCTCCGCTGACGATCAACCCCAACGGCGTGTACTTCCGTCCGGAGGGACCCGCCTGGATCGGCGGCTACTCGCCTCGAGAAGGCGAGCCGGATCCCGACACCCTGGATCTCGACGTGGACCGCGCGCCGTTCGAGGCCATCGTCTGGCCGGAGCTCGCCCACCGGGTTCCCGCCTTCGAGTCGCTGCGGCTGCTCGACGCCTGGGCCGGCCATTACGAGGTCAACACGCTGGACCACAACGCCGTGGTCGGGCCGCACCCGGAGGTGACGAACTTCCTGTTCGCCAACGGCTTCTCCGGCCACGGGTTGCAGCAGGCTCCGGCAGTGGGTCGCGGCCTGGCCGAGTGGGTCGCCAGCGGGCGCTACGAGACGCTCGACTTCGCCCCGCTGGGCTATGCGCGGATCGTGCGCGGCGCCCCGGTACGCGAGCTCAACGTCGTCTGAGTCAGCGCTCCGCAGCCTCAGCCTGGGCCGCGAGACGTGTCCGGCTGTCCCATGACGTCGGCGATGCGCTCGAGCAGGCGCCGAGCGGTGCCGCGCGCGGCCACGTTCAGGAGGAGGCGATCGGCCACCAGGCCGACGCTCCCGCCGGGCGGGGCATAGTAGCCATCCAGGCGCAGGTCGCCATCGGCCCAGCGCAGGGTCCCGGCGAAGACCGGGAAGAGCGGCGCCATGCCGGCCGCCCGCCAGGAGATGTCCAGCTCGTGGTCCGCGTCGTCCTCGGCGCTGCGCAGCGGCCCGACGTCGACGTAGGCCGCCTTGTGAAACGCCACCCGCAGCGCCACGTCGCTCACCCGGAGCTCGAGGTTCAGCAGGTGACGCTCCATGCCGGCCGCCGCGGGCGGCCCGTGCTCGGCATCGGTCTCGGCCACCGGCTGGCCCAGCCAGGTCGTGCGGCGCGGGCCGAGGATCTCGGCCGCGCGCGCGGCCGCGACCGGCGCGGCGACGGACACGGCCAGGTGCGAGGTGCCGATCGGCTCCTCGGCCGTCGCGTCGGGCTGCGCCATGTCGTCGGGCACGCTCATCGGCCTAATCATCCTGCACGATCAGCGCCGTCACCATGCCGAACATGCCGTCGTCGCCCTCGGCGTGGGTGAGGATGTGGCAGTGGAAGGCCCAGGTGCCGAGCTCGGAAGCGTCGATCAGCACGTCGATGCGCTCGCCGGGGGCGACCAGCACGGTGTCCTCGTAATGCGGGTCGGGCAGGTACCAGCCGTCCTTGGCGATGACCTGCTGCGGGATGCCGTGCAGGTGCATCGGGTGGATCTGGAGCCCCTCGTTCATGTACCGCACCCGGACCTTCTGGCCGAGCGTTGCCACGATCGGCTCCGTGGCCGGGAAGCCCTTGCCGTTGAGCGTGAAGCCGAGCGGACCGTCGTTCAGGATCATCGTGTAGTCGATGTCCTGGTCCGTGTCGCGCGGCTCGTCCGGGTCGGTCACCACCAGCGCGCCCAGCAGGCCCTGCGGGACCTGGCGCTGCGCCATGAAGTGGCTGTGGTACATGTGCGAGCCGGCGTTGCGCAGGGTGTACTCGTAG
>DASURX010000276.1:0-7623 GCA_036375355.1 Candidatus Limnocylindria bacterium | reverse complement strand
GCTCGCCGTGGTGATGTTCACGCGCTGGCGGATGATCGCGGCGAGCAGGAGCGCCGGCATCACGCGGCCCCGGAACAGCTTGCCGACATCGGGTCGCGGCTTCGCCTTGCGCCGCTCGGTCTGGTCGGCGATGCGGCGAAGCCGCCGCACGGGATCGGGATCGGCCAGCTCGAGCGGAACCGCCATCTGCGACACCTGGGTGCCGTGCTGCGGGCCGCGCCAGCTGGTGCGCAGCGTGACCGGCACGTACGCACGCAGCGTGACGCCCTCGACCGCTTCGCCGCGGCTGAGCAGCAGCGCGCGCAGACCGCCCGCGATGACGGTGAGCAGCACGTCGTTGACGGTCGCATCCGCCCGGCGAGCGACCCTGCGCAGGGTGCCGTAGCTGGCACGCGCCAGGGCCAGGTTGCGATCCAGGCCGATGACGCGGTCGACGCTGGTCGGCGTGGCGGGTCGTTCGGCGAGGAGCTCCCAGATGGCAGGAAGGCTGCGGGCCACCCGCCTGAGCATGCGAACGGGATGCACGACGGCGCGCATCACAGAGCCGATCTCGGCGATGCGCCGCCGCAGGTTGTCGGCCACCAGCTCCGATTGAACCGGCGGACGGCGCGGGACCCAGGCGGGCGCGGGCTGCCAGGCAGCGCCGGCCTCGCGATCCAGCAACGCGCCGATCAGGGTCATGGTCGCCAGCCCATCCGCCAGCGAGTGATGGACCTTCACGAATGCCGCCGCGCGGCCGTCCGGCAGCCCGGTCAGGAAAGTGATCGCCCACGGCGCCCGGCCGAGGTCCAGGCGTTCATGCCGAAGGCGCTCGACGAAGGCCAGCAGCTCCGGCTCGCCCACCGGTGCCTCGAGTCGCAGCTCGTGAACATGGTCCGCGACATCAAAGCCGGCGTCATCCACCCACAGCGGGCCACCGCGACCCCGCAACGGCTGCATGATCCGCTGCCGCAGCGGCGGCGCCAGGTGCAGCTTCGATGCGATCGCCGCACGTGCCCGCTCGATCCGGAATCCGCCACTACCCTCGAGCATCAGCAGCGCGCCGATGTCCTGCGGCCAGCGCCGGCTAACGCCGAGCATGATCCGGTCGTCCGCGCCCAGCCGCTCGATCGGCATCAGGGCCGCTCTCCTCCGCGCACCCGCCGGACCAACGACGCGCCGCCGGCCGCGAGCCCCAGCGCCAGCATCCCGGCACCCAGCACTTGGCGCGTGCTCGGCCCCCGACGCCGGTAGGCGATGTAGGGCCACAGGTCCGTAGCCACGTGATCGGGCCCGAAGACGACCCTGGCCGTCGCCAGGCCGAACTGCGACAGGTCGATCCGGAAGGCGTACGGATCCCGGTCGTCGTCCGGATGGAGCGGGATGCCCCGCAGCAGCGACGGCACGACGTGCAACAGCCGCAGCATCGGCCGTCCGCCATCGACGGTCACCTGCACGCCCGCGCCCAGCATCATCCGCGAGCGGACGTCGCTCAGGGCCGCGTCCAGCGAGTAACGACCGGTGATCCGCGGCCACACCTCGGGATGGTGCGGCACATCGGTCCGCAGCCCGACCTCCGCCACGCCCAGCTCGCGGTCGAGCATGCGTCCGAGCTCGGCCGGCAGCCAGAGCATGGCCCGCACGGAGCCGTTGGTGAGGCCGATGACCGCCACCCCGTCGGACGGCGCGACCAGCACGTGCGAGTCGAATCCAGGGACGATCCCGCCGTGGCCGATGACGAGGTGCCCTCCCGCGTCGTGCCGGTCGAACGCCAGGCCGAGCCCCGGCACGCGCCGATCCGGCTGGTAATGCGGCTCGTACATGATCCGGAGCGATGCCGGCTCAAGCACCGATCCGTGCTCGTTCGCGCCGTGGCCCATGAGCGCGGCGGCGTAGCGGGCCATGTCGCGCATCGTCGAGTAGACACCGCCGCCCCCGGCGGTGACGACCTCGTAGTCATCGACCGCCCTCGGCCCGCGCGACGTCATCACGTAGCCGCTGGCCAGGCCCTCCCGCACCCGCTCGGAGCGGACCAGGTCGGTGTGCGTCATCCCCAGCGGCTCGAAGACGTGGCTGCGCAGGTAGCGGTCGAACGGCTCGCCGCTCACGTCCTCCACGAGCTGGGCCAGGGTGGTGAAGCCATGGTCGGTGTAGATGAAGCGTGTGCCCGGCTCGGCGGATAGGTGCAGGCCGCCTCGGTAGAGCTTTGCGACTGTCGGCATCGGGCGTCCGGCAGGCGTGATCTCGCCGAACAGCGGCTTGAAGATGTCGAGCGGGCGCAGGACCTCGGGGACGCCGGCGGTGTGGGTCATCAGCTGCCGGAGCGTCGCCGGGCGATGTCGCGGATGGGCCGGGATCAGCCGCACGCTGCGGAGATAGTCGTTGGCCGGCGCATCGAGATCGACCAGGCCCCGCTCCCACAGCTGCATGATCGCGATCGCGGTCATGGTCTTGGTGATGGAGCCGATGCGGAAGACGGTGTCCTCGCTCACCGGCGTTCCAGCGGCGACATCGGCTAATCCGTGGTTGACGAAGACGGGCGGCTGGCCAGCCCGCACGAGGCCGATGGCGAGGCCCACCGACGGCCATCGGGCCAGCAAGACAGGGAGGCCGTGGTCGACTGGAGAACGCCGCCGCGGGCGTCGCGCGGTCGCGGTCGTCATGGTGCAAGCCTCGACCGCTCGGGGCGTCGCGCCAAGAGCCGTTTGACCCGGCAGTGGCACCCGATCGCCTCCGCTAGCATGGACGGTCAGCTCGAGGAGGATGAATATGGCCATGGTCACCGATCCCGTGTGCGGGATGCGGATCGACAGCGACGACGCCGTCGACAGCGCCGAGCACGAGGGGACGACCTACTACTTCTGCTCGCAGGTCTGCCACGACGCGTTCGTCGCCGATCCGGACGCCTACGTCGGCTGAGCCGCCACCGCATGCCAGGTGAGCTGAGCGAGGCCGAGCTCGCCGAGCGCGCCGGCACCACGCCCGAACGCATCCGGCGGCTGGTCGCGCTCGGCCTGGTCGAGCCGTCCGAGGGGCGCTTCTCGCGCCGCGACCTGATGCGCGTGCGCGTGCTGAGCGGCCTGGAGGGCATCGGCCTGGAGGTCGACGAGCTCGCCGCCGCGCTGGCGTCCGGCCACCTCTCGCTTGAATACCTGGAGAGCGCGGGACGGCGCCATCCACGCGCCGACCGAACCTTTGCCGAGGTTGCGACGGAGATCGACGTGCCGTTCGCCACGCTGGAGCGCATCTACACCGCCTTCGGCCTGGTGCGCCCCGCGGCGGACGAACGCGTGCGCGAGGAGGACCTGGGCGTGCTGCGCATCCTGCCAGTGCTCTTCGGTGCCGGCGTCGAGGAGCGGGACGTGCTCGCCATCGCGCGCGTGTGGGGCGACAGTGCGCGGCGCGTGGCGCAGTACCTGTCCTTCTACTTCCACACCGCGGTCGAGGAGCAGTTCCGGCGTCGTGGGCTGGGCGACAACGCCGCGTTCGAGGCGGCGATCCGCGAGGTCGGCCTGCGCATCGGCCGATCCGGCGAGGACCTGCTGGGCTGGCTGTTCCGGCGCCACTCGGAGGTGTACCTGACCGAGCACCAGTTCGATCACGTGGAGACGGCGCTGGAGGAAGCGGACGTGCGCCGCCGTCCGCCGCGGCAACCGGAGGCTGCCGTCTTCGCGGACCTGTCCGGGTACACGCGGCTGACCGAGGAGTCCGGCGACGACACCGCCGCGCGGGTCGCCATCCGCCTGGCGGCGCTGGTCAACGAGGTGGCGTCACGCCATCGGGGAAGCGTGGTGAAACTGCTCGGCGACGGCGTCTACCTGCACTTCCGCGACCCCGCCGACGCCGTACGCGCCTCGCTGGAGCTGGTGGCGACCGCGTCCAGCCACGACCTGCCGCCGGTCCACGTAGGCATCAACGCCGGACCGATGCTCTACGACGAGGGCGACTACTTCGGCCGCACGGTCAACATCGCAGCGCGCATCGCCTCGGTCGCCGGGGCGGGACAGGTCCTCGTCGGGGAGACGGTCGCCGAGGGCGTGGCCCCGGGAGGCTTTCGCTTCGCCGAGGCCGGCAGCCGCGAGCTCAAGGGCATCGCCGCGCCGGTCCGGGTGTTCGAGGCGCTCCCCGACCGCTGACCGAGTTCAGGCCCTTCGGCCCGTCTCGCCCTCACAGGGGGGCCGTACGCTAGGCCGATGAGCGCGCGGATCTTGGTGGTCGACGACGAGCAACCCATCCGCGACTTGGTGCGCGGCTACCTCGTGCGCGAGGGTCACGCGGTGATCGAGGCGGCCGATGGCCCGGCGGCGGTGGCCGCGTTCGAGGCCGAGCGGCCCGACCTGGTGGTGCTCGACGTCATGCTGCCCGGCTTCGATGGCCTGGAGGTGTGCCGTCGGCTGCGCGCCGTCTCGGACCCGTACGTGCTGATGCTCACCGCCCGAGGCGAGGAGATCGACCGCATCGTGGGCCTCGAGGTGGGAGCCGACGACTACCTGGTCAAGCCCTTCTCCCCTCGCGAGATGGTGGCGCGGGTCAGGGCCCTGCTGCGCAGGCCGCGCGGGGCCCCTCAATCGACCCTTCCGGAAGGCCTGGACGTGGACCTGGGCCGCCGCCAGGTCGCGGTCGACCGGCGCGACGTCGCCCTCACCTACCTGGAGTTCGAGCTGCTCGCCGCATTGGCCCGCGAGCCTGGCCTCGTGGTCCCGCGGGGGCAGTTGCTCGAACGGCTGTGGGGCATGGAATACGCGGATGACGACCACCTGCTCGACGTGCACGTGGCCAACCTGCGCCGCAAGCTGGGCGACGACGCGGCGGCGCCGCGGTTCATCGAGACGGTGCGCGGCGCCGGGCTGCGCCTGCGCGAGCCATGAGGCCACGCCGCCTGCGCGGACGGCTGCTGGTGGCCAACCTGCTGGTCGCGGCGGTCGCCCTCGGCACGGTCCTGGTAGGCGTCAGCCTCATCGGTCCCGGCTACTTTGAGACGGCGATGGGCCACCCCCCCGGCGACCCGCAGGGGAGCGCCATGGACGCGGCAACGCTGGCCGCGTTCCAGTCGGCGGTGCGCACGGCCCTGCTGGCCGCCACGCTATCGGCCCTGGTCGCAGCGGTCATCGTCAGCCTCGCCACGTCGGCCCGCGTGGCCGGACCGGTGAGCCGCCTCGCCTCGGCCGCGCGCCGGATCGCCGCCGGACATTACGCCGAGCGCGTGCCGGTCGAGGACCCCGGCGAGGTCGGTGAGCTGGCCGAGGCGTTCAACGCCATGTCCGGCTCGCTGGAGGAAACCGAACGGCGACGCCTGGAGCTGGTGGGCGACGTGGCCCACGAGCTGCGCACCCCGCTGACGACCCTGGATGGCTACCTGGAGGGGCTCCAGGACGGCGTCATCGAGCCCGGTGTGGCGACGTGGGGCCTGCTGCGCGGCGAGACGCAGCGGCTCACGCGCCTGGTCGGCGACCTGGGTGAGCTGTGGCGCGCCGAAGCTCGGCAGCTGCCGCTGCACCCTGAACTCGTCGATGTGCGCGCCATCCTGACGGAGCTGACCCTCCGCTACGCGCCGCTGGCGGCCGAGCGCGAGATGACCGTCGCGCTTGGCGAGGCCGAGGGCAACGCCATGGCCGATCCCGATCGCGTGGCGCAGATCGTCGGCAACTACCTGTCGAACGCGCTTCGCTACGCGCCCTCCGGCAGCACCGTCCGGCTCTCCGCGCAGCGGGTGGATGGCTCGGTCGCCGTCGCCGTCGCCGACGAAGGGCCTGGGCTCACCGCCGAACAGCTGGCCCACGTCTTCGAGCGCTTCTACCGGCCCGATCCCTCGCGCAGCCGCGCGCTGGGCGGCTCGGGCATCGGTCTCGCCATCGCCAGGGCCCTGGCGGAGGCGATGGGTGGCCGCGCCTGGGCCGAATCCGGCGGGCCGGGCAGCGGGTCGACCTTCTTCCTGGCCCTGCCATCGGCTTGACCTGGTCTTGAGGCGATCTTGGCGCCGGCGGGCATGGACCCGCGGGGGCCGCAGGCGCACGCTCGCTTTCGCGGCCGACGAGCCGCGATGGATCTCGCCGAGGTGCGCGATGCACATGATCGACCCGGGCAGCTGGGCATGGATGGCCATCTGGCTGGTGGCCCTGTTCGCCATGGTCTGGCTGCTCGTTGCGCCCCCGCGGCGCTCCCAGCCGGAGAGCCCGGCGGAGATCCTGCGCCGCCGCTACGCGGCCGGCGACATCAGCGAAGAGGAGTTCCGGCACGCCCGGGACGTCCTCGGCACGGAGAATGACCGATGACCACCAAGCTGGCTGCTGCGTTGGCAGCCGCCGCGCTGGCAGTCGGGATCCTGGTCGGCGCCGCCGGCACCGTCCTGGTCCATGACGCCACCCGCCCGACGATGGGCATGGCCGGCATGGCCGGCATGCACCAGATGATGAACGGCGGCACTGGACCGATGATGGATGGGCCGATGGGCCCGGGCGCGTCCATGGATCCGTCTCTGCATCGGTCCCATCATGGAGGTGACCGGTGAGCGGCCGCCGCGCGACGGGCAATCCGCAGCACCGCCCGGGCAGCGTCGAGCTGGAGCCGCGCCCGTCAGCCGTTCGCTACGTCGCTGCCGGACTGCTCGTCCTCGGGATCCTGGGCGCGGGGCTGGTGCTGGGCTTTGGCGACTTCTTCGGGCGCCCGAATGCATCCGACGCGACGGCGGCCACGCCGGTGCGCCTGAGCATGGCCGGCTTCACGCCGGGCACGATCACCGCCAGGCCCGGACAGGTGCTCAAGCTCGATCTGTGGACGACGGATGCCGCGCCGCATCTGCAGGGCGGTGTGCACACCCTCATCTCGGACGAGCTGGGCATCCGCGAGGAGCTCCCGGCGGAGTCGCGGCGGATCGTCGAGCTGCAGATGCCGACGACACCCGGCGAGTACGACATCTACTGCGACACCTGCTGCGGCGGCAAGGCCAGTCCGACCATGCACGGCACCATCCGGGTGGAGGCGGCGTGAGCCACCGCCACGAACCGGCGCCTGCCATGGCGAGCGGCGCGCCGCTGACGGCCGGCCGGACGCTGCTCGGGCTCCCGACACCGGCCCTGGTGCTGGCCGCGATGCTGGGCGGCGTGGCGCTGATCGCGTCGGCCACGGTCGCGTTCAGCCGATTCGATGCCGCGACCTTCGGCGGCCTCACCGTCCCGACCGTTCTGGGCGCCGGCGTGCTCGACGGGCTGAACCCGTGCTCCTTTGCGTTGCTGGTGCTGTTCGCCACGTACACGCTGACCATGATGAATGCGGTCACCGCCGATGGCTCGCCGACGGCAGTCGCCCGGCAGCGGCTCCTCGGCGCAGGATCGCTGTACGTCGGCGCGGTCTGGATCACCTACTTCGCCATCGGCCTCGGCCTGTTCAGCTTCCTGGCCTTCCTCGGCGAGGACCACCTGGTAACGCGCATCGCGGCGGTCCTGGCGCTGGTCATGGCCGTGTGGATGGTCAAGGACGTGCTGTTCCCGGGCTGGGGTCCGTCGATGGCCGCGCCCGCGGCATCGCACGGGTGGATGCAGCGCGCGATGGAGCGCGGGGGACTCGCGGGCATGCTCATCGCCGGTGTCCTGGTGGGGATCTGCACCGTGCCGTGCTCCGGGGCCATCTACCTCGACATCGTCGGCG
>DASURX010000275.1:0-4174 GCA_036375355.1 Candidatus Limnocylindria bacterium | reverse complement strand
ATCAGGTTCCAGAGCACGGTGCGCCCGACCTTGCCGGCCGCCTCGGTAGCACCGATCACGGCGACGGTCTTCGGCCGGAAGAAGGGATCCAGCGGCGTGGCCGCGTGCCCCAGCACCTCGCCCGCCCGGTCGAGGGCGGCTCCCATCGGTCCAGTCATCGTTCGTTCGGTTTCCAGGCGTACCACTCTACGTCACTCCCAGGAGCTGCCAGATCCAGACGACCACCGCGCTGAGCAACAGGATGCCCGCCAGGTCGAGGAAGATGCCGACCCTGAAGATCTGGGCCGGCGTGAACAGGCGCGTCGAATAGGCCAGCAAGGTCGGCGGCGTGCCGATCACCAGCGCGAAGTCGATGCTCGAGGCGATCGCGACGACCAGCACCAGCGTCACCGGATCGACGCCGGTGATCGCGGCCAGCGGGATCGCCAGCGGGACCAGCATCGCCGCCGTGGCGGTGTTCGAGGCCACCATCGTCAGGCCGAGCGTCACGGTGGCGATCACGCCGATCGCCAGCGGCGGCGGGATGTCCGCCAGGCCCCCCAGCCGCGTCGCGATCCAGTCGGACGTGCCGCTCGACAGCAGGAAGAGCCCCAGCGTCAGGCCGCCGCCGAAGGTGAGCAGCGAGGCCCACGAGATGCGGCCCAGGTCCTCCGGAAGCACCTTGCCCAGCAGGGCGAGCATGACAGCGCCTGCCAGCGCCACGATGCCTGTGTCCAGCCCGTGCCAGCTCTCGGTCAGCCACGCGGCCACCACCCCGCCGAAGACGACGAGCACGATCACCTGGTCACGGGTCGGCCGCCCGGCGTCGACCAGCTCGTCGCGGGCGACCCGCCGCGCCTCGGCGAAGAGCGTGGCGTCCGGCTTGGCCCGCATCCGCCACCACAGCCAGGCGGCCATGATCGGCAGGAAGGTCAGCATCATCGGCAGCCCCACCGCGAACCACTCGACGAAGGTGAAGTCGCGGCCGACGAAGTCGCCCAGGAATTTGATGGCCAGCGGGTTGGCCGGTGTGCCGATGGCGCTGCCGACGCCCCCGACGGTGGCCGCGTAGGCGATCCCGAGCACGACCGCTCGCCGGTAGCCGATGCTGCGCAGCGGCTCGGTCACGGCCAGCGCAATGGGCAGGCAGATGGTGGCAGCGGCCGTGTTCGACATCCACATCGACAGGAACGCCGACACGCCGATCATGGCCAGGAACAGCGTCACCGGGCTGCGCCCGGCGCGCGCCACGATCGAGATCGCTGCCAGGTGATCGAGCCCGGTGCGGCGCATCGCCTCGGCCATCAGGAAGCCACCGAAGAAGAGCACGATGACCGGATCGAAGAAGGGCGCCAGCGCGGCCTTGGCGTCCCCGGCGCCGGCGATGACCAGCAGCACGGGGATGGCCAGCGAGGTCACGAAGAGCGGGACCGCCTCGGTGACCCACAGCACGACCACCGCACCGAGCAGCGCCAGGGCCGCTCCCGAGCCGTTCGGTGGGCGACGCAGCGCCTGGAGCGTGCCGGCATCGGCATCGGTGCGGGTGACGGGAATCGGCTCGACACGGCCGTCGGGCAGGACCAGCTGCACGGTGAGCGAGCCGACGTCCGCGGTCGCCTCCACGGACGGCGTGTAGGTCAGGCTGAACGGCGCGTCGACGAGCGTGCCATCGGGCAGCTCGACCGTCCCTCCCAGCGCGCCGGAGGTGAGCGCCACGCTCTGCGGCGCTTCGCCACCGAGCTCGAGCGTGCCGCTGGCGGCGACGGTGCCGTCGCGCAGCACCTCGATCTGCGCGGGACCGGTCGGCCAGGGCTGGGGCGCAACGACGTAGCCGAGGATTGCCGCCACGATGGCGACGCCGAAGGCGATGACCCGCCGCCTGGGTGGGGCGAGCGCGCTGCCCTCCAGCGCGTCCTCGCTGACGTTGGTCTGCACTGGACCTGACGATGGCCGTGGCGCGGCCTCACGAGTAGAGCCGGCGGTCAGGTCCCGAGTGTGCCGAACGTCACCTGCCTAGCGGCGCAGGCCTGCGAGCTCGTCCTTCTGGACGCGGCCCATCAGCGCCGCCACGCCGGCCGCCGGGGATCGGCCCTCGTGAAGCACCGCGGATACCTGCTCGGCGATGGGCAGCTCCACGCCGTGCGCGGCTGCCAGCGACAGGGCCCCGCGGACGGTGGTCACGCCCTCCGCCACGCCCTCGATGCGGGCGGAGGCATCGGTCCAGGGCAGGCCCGAGCCGATGAGCTCGCCCGCGCGCCGGTTGCGCGACAGCGCGCTGGTGCAGGTGGCGATCAGGTCGCCCACGCCGGCCAGGCCGGCGAAGGTCCGCTGGTCGGCGCCGGCGGCCACGCCCAGGCGGGTCATCTCCGCCAGCCCCCGGGTGACGATGCCCGCCTTCGCCGAATCGCCGAGCTGCAGGCCATCGGCCATCCCGGCTGCCAGGGCGATGACGTTCTTCAGCGCGCCGGCCAGCTCCACGCCCACCAGGTCGGGGTTGGTGTAGACACGGAAGCGGTCGCTGCCCAGCATCTCGGCGAAGCGCGCCGCCAGCGCCTCGTCCTCGGATGCGACCACGCTGCCGGCCGGCTTGCCGGCGGCGATCTCGCGTGCCAGGTTCGGGCCGGAGAGCGCCGCCACCCGGGCCTCGGGCAGCTCGGCGGCGATGACCTCGCTGGGCCGCAGATGCGTATCGGCCTCGATGCCCTTCACCACCGAGAGCAGCGGCGCCGTGCGATCCAGGCGCTCTCTCAGGTGGCGCAGGGTGCTGCGCAGGTGAGCCGATGGCACGGCCAGCACCACGCCGCTCCCCGCCATGGCCAGGTCCGTGTCGGCGCCGGCCACGTCCAGCCCGTCCGGAAACGGCACGCCGGGCAGGTAGCGCCGGTTCTCGCGCTGCGTGTTCAGCTCGTCGCGCGCGGCGGCGGTATGCGCCCACAGGCTGACGGCGCGCCCCGCGTTGGCGAGCATGATCGCCAGGGTGGTGCCCCAGGCACCGGCCCCGACGACCGCCAGTCGATCGCTCACTCGACCTCGATCGTCTCCCGCGGCGCCGGCTCCTCGCTTCCGGGCTGGTCCAGCTTGGAGATCCAGTGGTCCAGGTAGCTGCGCGCCGCCATCAGCTGCTCGCGGCCGGCCGCGCGCATGTGGCGCCGGGTCTCCTCGGGAAAGACGTTGTGCATCAGCGCCCAGAAGGCCGTCTCGATGCTCTCGCGCCTCTCGCCGCGACGCAGCCGCGACTCGAGGTCGGCGATGCGGGCCTCGAGGTCCACCGTGCGCGGGTCGTCCATCAGCTCTTGCCTCCATTCGTAGTGCGCGGCGGTGCCGCGAAGCGGATCTTGAGGACGTGATCCTCGAATCGGGCGCCGCGCGTCTCGGCGTCCACCAGGACGCGCGGCAGGACGAGATTGCGGCGCCAGCTGCCGACGTCGATCACGACCTCATCGGCATGGCGCGACAGCGAGATCTGCTGCTTCGACGCGAACGGCAGCTCGACGCTGAGCACGAACTCGCCATCGTCACGGACGACGGAGTAGGGCCGCCCGCGGTAGAAGTGGGTCGTCGGGTCGGTCTCGCCGTACAGCGCGTCGCCGAGCTGTTGCAGCATCGGGATGCCGACCACCTCGCGGTCGAAGAAGGGCGCGTAACGGACCGGGATCGGCGCGAAGGTCTCCTCCACCATCGGTCCATACCGCTTCTGCGCCTCGTACCAGCCGCGGAAGTACTGGCCGACCTCGTCGGGCAGGATCCGGTTGGCGACCACCAGATCGGTCGGGTAGTCGTACAGGTGGAAGTAGGTGAAGCTCCGCTGCGCCTCCTTGATGACGACCTGCTCCAACGTCAGCACAACCCGGACCGATGTCTTGGCCGGATCGGCCAGCAGCTCGTGCATGTGCTCAAGCTTGCGGAACAGGTCCTCACCGGCGTTGAACACGTCGTCGCCCGGCATCGGCATGCCCACCACGCGCTGGATGAGCGGGCCGGTCAGCTTGCTGATGCGCCGCCCGATCGGCTCGATCTTCTCCATCCACCACCGCGCCGCCTCGGGGAGGGAGAGGAGGCGCAGGGTCTCGCCGGTCGGCGCGGCATCGACCACGATGACGTCGTACATGCCCGAGTCGTGGTGCTCGGCGATCCACAGCAGGCTGCCGACCTCGTCCATGCCGGGCAGGACCGTCATCTCCTCGGCCAGCACGTC
>DASURX010000274.1:0-2827 GCA_036375355.1 Candidatus Limnocylindria bacterium | reverse complement strand
CCGGCACCCAGTCGAGGATCACGCCGATCCCGTTGCGGTGCAGCATGTCCACGAGGTGGCGGAACTCGTCCGGTGAGCCGAAGCGGGACGTCGGCGCGTAGTAGCCGGTCACCTGGTAGCCCCACGAGCCGTCGAAGGGGTGCTCCGCCACCGGCAGCAGCTCGACGTGGGTGAAGCCGAACCGCCGGCAATGCTCGGCCAGGCTCTCGGCAGCCTGGCGGTAGCCGAGCCACGAGCCATCGGCGTTGCGCATCCAGGAGCCCAGGTGCACCTCGTAGATGCTCATGGCAGACCGATACGGGTCACGCTCCGCGCGCCGCGCCATCCAGTCGGCGTCGTCCCAGGCCCACGCCTCCAGGTCCCACACCCGCGACGCCGTCTCCGGCCGCACCTGCTGCGAGAAGGCCAGCGGATCGGCCTTCAGCCGCAGCGAGCCATCGCGGCCGAGCACCTCGTACTTGTAGAGCTCGCCGGGCCCGATGTCCGGCACGAACAGCTCCCACACGCCGCTGGAGCCCAGCGAGCGCATCGGCAGCAGGCGGCCGTCCCAGCGATCGAAGTCGCCAACGATGCGCACGCTGCGAGCGTTGGGGGCCCACACGGCGAACGCGACGCCCGCGGTGTCGCCGATGCGGCGCGGGTGCGCGCCGAGGACCTCCCACAACCGCTCGTGCGAGCCCTCGCCGATCAGGTGCAGGTCGAGCTCGCCAAGGGTCGGCAGGAATCGATAGGCGTCGTCGTGCTCCCAGTCGTTGCCGTCGGGGAACCGGAAGCGGAGCCGGTACTCGAGCGGCGGCTCGACATCGGCCAGGAAGGCTGCCCACAACCCGTCGCCGAGTGGCTGCATCGGGACCGGGCCACCGGTCGCCGCGCGGCCTGGGAGCAGCTCGACGCCGGAGGCGTCCGGGTGGAAGGCGCGCACGACCGAACCACCATCGACGGCATGCGCACCGAGGATCGAGTGCGGGTCGTGGTGCTCGCCGCGCGCCAGCCGGGAGAGGTCCGCTTCGGACACGGACAGGATCGCGGCTCGCGGGCCAGGGGTCATCGGCCTAACCATAGCGTCCAGGCACCAGCAGGTTGCGTGCGAGGTCCGATCACACGGCGCGTTCGCGCACGACGGTGGCGATCTCGATCCGCCGCACGGTGCGCAGGACGGGCGCCTGGGACACGATCGCGGCGAGCAGGATCCCGGCCGCCGTGAACACGAACGTCATCGGCTGGACGTGCAGCTCGAAGCTGAACAGGTCGCTGCTGAACGACGCCATGAACTCGAGGGCCGCCAGGTAGCCGACGACCAGGCCCGGCAGGATGCCGGCCACGGTCAGCAGCACGTTCTCCGCGGTGATCATCCGCGACAGCTCCGGGCCCCTCATTCCCGCAGCCCGCAGCGCGGCAAGCTCCGTCACCCGCTCGCCGATGTTGGCTGCCATCAGGTTGAAGAGGACTGCGAAGGCCATCACCGCGCCGAGCGCCAGCATGAGGCCCACGAAGGCGTAGAAGAGGCCCATCAGCGATTCGGCGCTGCGCTGCAGTGCGCGCGCGTCGACCACGGCAGCAATGCCGTCAAGATCAGAGAGCCGAGCGAGGGTTGCCGGCCGATCGGCCCCCGGCTCGAAGCGCACGTCCACCTCGCGCGTAGCCTCCTGCACGGCGCTCCGGCCGATGAGGCCGGACAGCTCACCTCGGGAGAGGTAGGCGAACGTGCCCAGCGGCTCATCGACGAATCCGGCCACGGTTGCGGTGCCGTCAATCCCGAGCTGCGGGAACGTCAGCCGCACGCTGTCCCCGACGCTCAGATCAAGCTGCTCGCGCAGCGCCGATCCGACGAGCAGGCCGTGGCCGAGCGCCAGTGGCTGCGCCGCCAGGAACCGGTGCATCTGCGTGCCCACCGGAAGGCCCGCCAGCGTCGTCGAGTAGCGCCGATCGCGATTGACGAGCGTCACGGACAGGTGCGTCACGGGCTCGGCGCGCGCGACGCCGGCGACGTCCTCGATCCGTGCCAGTGATGCCTCGCTCACCGATCCCGGCAGCGCCAGCGTGGCGTCCTGTCGTTCGGCGCCCGCGAACTGACGGTCGATCAGGAAGCCGACGGTATCGATCATCGCCCAGGACACGAAGACGAGCGTCACCGCCATCATCACGCCCCCGATGGTCGTCATGCTCCGAACGCGCGAGCGACCGACGCCTCGCACCACCATCCGCCAACGCGCTGGCAGGCGCCCCAGAGCGGGGAACGCCCGCTCCACCATGCTGCGCGCGCCGACCCCGGTCCCGATCGTCGCCGACATCGCCTCGGCCGGGCTCATGCGCGACGCCCTGATCGCCGGGACCAGCGCCGAAAGCGCACCGGCGACCAGCCCGAATACCACGCCCGCCATGATCGTGAGCGGGCGGATCTCGACCACCGCCACCGGGATGCCGATGACGCCGGTGTACACGCGCGTGATCAGCCCGGCCAGCAGCAGGCCGCCCAATGCCCCGAGCACCGATCCCACCAGGCCGATGAGCAGCCCGAAGCCCAGGTAGTGCGCGAAGACGCGGCGGCGACTGAATCCGACCGCCAGCAGCAGCCCGACCTGCTGTCGCTGCGAGAGGATCAGACGGCTGAGGAGCACGTAGGTCGCGATGCCGGCGGCAGCCAGGAACATCACGGGGAAGAGGACCGAGAGCTCCCCGAAGCCCTGGATGTCCTCGTTGAGGGTGGCGTTCGACGGCTGCTCGGCCCGCGTGAAGGTGTCGCTGGCGCCCGCCGCCAGTGCGACCTGGCGCAGGCGAGCCAGCACGTCCGGGTCATCGGCCGGAGCGCCGGTACGCACAAGCACCT
>DASURX010000273.1:0-3345 GCA_036375355.1 Candidatus Limnocylindria bacterium | reverse complement strand
GCACCAGGTGCACGGCCAGCGCGGGGAACGTGCGCGCCTCCGCCATGGGCCGGGCCAGGCCGGCGCCGCGGCGGACGCCGTCGCTCAGGCTCTCGACGGCCCCGGCCACCACCTGATTGCCCAGCATGTCCTTGACCACGGTGAGGGCCGGGATCATGGCGACGCCGCTCTTGAGCAGGGTGCCGAGGATGCGGGTGAAGCGGGCCACCTCGGTCTTGACGATGACCTCGCCGGCCAGCGGCAGCCGGAGCAGGAGCCGGTCGGCGCCGAGCCGCCCGCGCGGGGTGGCGAGGATCATCCGGCTCCCCACCACCCCGGCCGTGACGAGGAGCGCCAGCAGCCACCAGTAGTGCTGGATGAATCCGCTCGCTTCGAGCAGGATCAGGGTGGGCAGCGGGATCGTCGCGCCCAGGTCCTTGAAGATGCTCGCGAAGCGCGGGATGACGAACGTCATCAGGAAGACGACCGCGGCGGTGCCGACGCCGGTGAGCAGCGCCGGGTAGATGAGCGCGGAGACCAGCGCGTCGCGGAACTCCTGCGACTCGTCGAGGAAGCCGGCGAGCCGGCGCAGCGTGGTCTCGAGCACACCGCCCTTCTCGCCGGCCCGTACCATGTTGATGGAGAGGCGCGAGAACGGCCGCGGGTGATGCGTGCCGAGCGCGTCGGCCAGCGACGTGCCGCCCTGCACGCTGCGCAGCACGTCGGCCATGATGGCGCGCAGCCGCGGCGTGGGCGCCAGCTCCGCCTGGATGGCGAGCGCGCGGTCGAGCGGGAGGCCGGCCTCGACCAGGGTGGCGAGCTGCTGGGTGAGCGCGACCAGATCGCGCCCGGCGACCCGGCCCCGCCAGGTCTCGGGCCAGGCGAATCCCAGCCGGCGCTGGTCCTGGGCTTTGATTGTGATCGGGAAGCAGGCGTCGCGCTGCAGACGCTCCACGACCGCACGCGCGTCCGGCGCCTCCATCACCCCGGCAACCGTCTGCCCCCGACGATCGGCCGCCCGGTACGCGAAGACGGTCACGTCTCCTCCTGCGTCACGCGCAAGATCTCCTCCACGGTGGTGAGCCCCGCGCACGCCTTCGCCCACGCGTCCTCGCGCAGCGTCACCATGCCCTGCGTGACCGCGTGCCGCCGGATCTCGCCCACCGGCGCCTTGCGCACCACCAGGCTCCGCGCTTCCTCGGTGATGCGGAACAGCTCGTAGATGCCGGTGCGCCCGCGGTAGCCGGTGCCGCGGCAGTCGTCGCAGCCCTTGCCGTGAAAGAGGTCCACGCCCGCGGCATCGGTGACGCCCAGGGCCAGGAGTGACGCCGGATCCGGATGGTCCGGCACCCGGCAGGCCGGACAGATGCGGCGCACCAGCCGCTGCGCGAGCACGCCGCTCAGCACGGAGGAGACCAGGTAGGGCTCGCAGCCCATGTCCTGAAGGCGTGTCACCGCGCCCGGGGCGTCGTTGGTGTGGAGCGTGGAGAAGACCAGATGCCCGGTGAGCGCGGCCTGGATGGCGATCTCCGCGGTTTCCAGATCGCGGATCTCGCCGACCATGATGACGTCGGGATCCTGGCGAACGATGTGCCGGAGGCCCGAGGCGAACGACAGCCCGATCTTGGGCCGCACCGGGATCTGGTTGACGCCCTTCAGCTGGTACTCCACCGGGTCCTCGACGGTGATGATCTTGAGATCGGGCCGGTTGATCTTGTCGAGCGCGGCGTAGAGCGTGGTGGTCTTGCCGGAGCCGGTGGGTCCGGTCACGAGCACGATGCCGTGTGGCCGGTGGATCAGCGTCTCGAGGCCGCGGGCGGCGCCGGGCGCGAAGCCGAGGCCGCCGAACGGCAGGAAGACCGAGGAGCGGTCGAGGAGCCGCATCACGATGGACTCGCCGTGGATGGTGGGCACGGTGGAGACGCGAATGTCCACGCGTCGGCCGCCCGGTGCGGTGACCCGAATGCGCCCGTCCTGGGGCAGGCGCCGCTCCGCGATGTTCATCTCGGCCATGATCTTGATGCGCGAGGTGAGCGCGGCCTGCAAGCGACGGGGCGGCGCCTCCTGGTCGTAGAGCAGCCCGTCGACGCGGTAGCGCACTCGCAGGCTGTCCTCGAAGGGCTCGATGTGGATGTCGGAGGCGCCGGCGGCCAGCGCGCCCTCGATCAGCAGATTCACCAGGCGCACCACCGGGGCTTCGAAGGCCATGTCGCGCAGGTGATCGACGTCGTCCTCGGGATCGCCCTGCCGCTCGCCGGCCGTGCCCATGCCCTCGACGATCTTCTGGAGCGCGGTGCTGGCGCCGTAGGCTCGCTCGATGGCTTCCAAGATGGCGCGCCCCGGTGCCACGCAGAGTCGGATCGCGAGCGGCAGGGTCTGCTGGAGCTCGTCGAGCAGCAGGGGGTCGGTGGGATCTGCGGTCGCCACCGTGACCGTGGCGCCGTCGACCGCGATCGGGCAGGCGACGGCCTGACGCAGGTACTGCGGCGATAGCTCCTTGAGCACGGGCGGCGTCGAGGACAGCTCCTCGGCGGAGAGGTATGGCAAGGCCTGCTGGGCGGCGAGCGCCTTCAGCACATCCTCGGCGGCGGCGGCGCCCATGGCCACGAGCGCCTCGCCGAGACGTTGCCGGTCGCGTCCGGCCCGGGCCAGCGCCTCGTCGATGACGTCGACGGTGACGACGCACGCCTGCACGAGGATCTGGCCGAGACGGAGTGGCCCGGGGTCGAGCGGGCGCATGGTGCCCGGAGTATCTTGGCCGCCGGAGATCGGCGTCAATTGCCACACTATGTCGACAGTGTGGCGACAGTGAGTCAGTCGCCCAGGAGCGTCACCTCACGGCACAAGTTCGAGAAGGGCAGCGCGGCATGTGAGTGGATCGATACGGTTGACCATCCCGTCCGGTTGGCGTAGACAGGCTACGTGAGCCCGAGCGAGCATCAGGGGCTGGTCGAATTCCTGGCCGGGCAGTTCGCCCAGGCCGAGCAGCGGTTCCATGAACTCGCCCTGGAGCTGAGTCGCCATCTCGCGGCAGCTCCGGCTGATCGAGGCGGCCGTGACCGACGACCGCCAGCGGCGAGATAGTCTCGAGCGCGAGCTGGGGGCGCTCAGGGAGCGCGTGACCGCGCTGCAGGCGCGGCTCGACGACATCGAGAGGGGCCTGGGCGCCTAGCGGCTCTGCTGCTTGCTCCTCGCGTCCTGCAGCATCGCCACCACCCGGTCGTGGTCCTCGCCGTTCGGCACGAGCTTGAGGAAGCTCTCCCACGCCTTCACCGCCCCCGCGTAGTCCTGCTTCTGCTCGAAGAGCACCTGGCCGCGGTAGAGGTAGGCCGGCGGGTACTTGGGGTCGATGGCCAGCGCCTTGTC
>DASURX010000272.1:0-3180 GCA_036375355.1 Candidatus Limnocylindria bacterium | reverse complement strand
GCAATGCTGTCCGGCACCCAACCCGCGACCGAGGCGCACGAACGGCCGGTGTGATCTATCACACCGGCCGTTCGCCGTTCCCCCTGAAATCACTTCGCCGTCTTGCTGCTGTCCGCCGGCGCGCGCACCCTCCCGCCGTGTCGCTCCCGGTGCATCGAGTCGCCCTTGGCTCGCCAGTTGGCGTGCGCCTGGCGCATGGACTGGCGGAACTTGTCCCGCTGCTCCGTAGTCAGCACCGCCATTGCCTCCTTGCCCGCCTCCCGCCGCTTGGACCGCGCCGCCATGGCGGCGGAGTCGGCCTTGGTCTTGGGGGCGTACTTGCTCTGGATCTGCTCCAGCTTCTTCACCTGCTCGCTGGTGAGCTTCAGCGTATCGCGCTGTTGGAGCAGGCGGGCGGCAAGGCCCATCCGCCAGGTGCCCGAGTCAGGCCGGGGGGCCGGGGCCGGCGTCGCCGGCTTCTGGGCCACCGCGGTGGAGGTGGTGCCGAGCAGGCCGGCCGTCGCCAGCGCGAGGGCCAGGTAAAGCTGTCGCTGCATACCGTCCTCTGGATTGGAGTGCCCGGGCGCTCCGTCCGCGCCGATGGGACCGGCGGGGTGCGCCCGACCCCGTTGGACGGTAATCCTGTGGCGGTGTTAAGTGCGCGACCCGAAAATTCACCACGGAAGCACGGAGGACACGGAGGCCGCACGGACTTCCGTGGTGAAAGAAGGGAGCGCTACACCCTCGGCCCGGACGGATGATAGGCGTACAGGAGCGTTCCGCCCCGGATGAGCCCGATGATCCGCGGTGCCTCCGCGGTGCCGAGCGCCGGGCACCCCAGGCTCCGGCCCAGCCGCCCCAGCGCACGCACGCTGGCCTCGCTCACGTACTCCGCGCCGTGGACCACGATGGCGCGGGACTCCGCCCGGTCGTTGACCCCGGGGTCCACCCCGCGGAGCCGGAGCGATAGCCCGTGCTTGCCGACGTAGGTGGGCCCGGTGATGAAGCTGCCGAGGCTGGAGGCGAGGCTTCCGGGGTGGTTGGAGAACCGCCGGGCTACGTCTTCCCCCGTGCCACGCCCGTGGGCCACCAGCTCCTGGGCCAGCACCTCGCCCCCGGCCAGGTCGAGCACCCACAGCCGCCGCGCTCGAGATCGCGCTGGTCGGCCCGACGTTGCGCGCGCACGATGCGACGCTGCAACTCGCGCTGGCCGGCGACTTCGCGCCGCGCGTGACGCGCGCCGATGGCGCGACGACCGCGCTGGCCTCGTGGCGCAGCGTGACGCTGCAGCCCGGCGATGCCATCGCCATCGGCCCGTGCCGATCGGGCATCGGCTACCTGGCGCTGGCCGGCGGCTGCGACGTGCCACTGGTGCTCGGCAGCCGCTCCACCTATGCCCGCGCCGCGCTCGGCGGCATCGACGGCCGCGCGCCGCGTGCCGGCGACCGCTTGAACGTCAGCGTGGTGCCCGGCTCCGAGCGTCGTGCGCCGCGGCCGTCCGTGCACGCGACCGGCGCGCTGCGCGTGCTGCCCGGCCCGCAGGACGATCACTTCGACCCCGAGCAGTTCGCTCGCTTCACCGCCACCGACTGGCGAGTTTCGCGCGAGGCCGACCGCATGGGCCTGCGACTCGACGGGCCGGCGCTCGCACATCGGCCCGACAAGGGCGCCGACATCGTCTCCGAGGCGGTGGTGCCGGGCGCGGTGCAGGTGCCCGGCGCCGGGATGCCGATCGTGCTCGGCGTCGATGCGCAGACGATCGGCGGCTACGCCAAGATCGCCACCGTGATCCGCGCCGACGTGCCGCGCCTGGCGCACGCGCGGCCGGGCACCGTGCTGCGCTTTCGCGCGGTGACGCGCGCGGAGGCACTGGCCGCGCGACGCGAGGCGACCGCGGCGCTCGCCGACTGGGTGCGGCGCATCGAGCCGTTGCACGCCAGCGGCGAGGCGATCGACGCCGCGCTGCGCGCGAGCAACCTGATCAGCGGCATGATCGACGCCGCGCCACCGGCCGCCGACACCCTGCCCTGGGAGTGACTTGCATGAACAGCAGCGCCAAGCGAATCAACCTCAACGCCGACCTCGGCGAATCGTTCGGCGCCTGGCGCATGGGGCGCGACGACGAGATGCTGCGGGTGGTGACGTCGGCCAACGTGGCCTGCGGCTTCCACGCCGGCGACCCGACGGTGATGCGCCGCACGGTGGCCACCGCCAAGCAGCACGGCGTGAGCATCGGCGCGCATCCGAGCTTTGCGGACCTGCAAGGCTTCGGGCGGCGGCGCATCGAGATGGCGCCGGCCGAGGTGGAGGCGATGGTGATCTACCAGATCGGCGCGCTGCAGGCGATCGCGCACGCCGAGGGCACCTCGGTCACGCACGTCAAGCCGCACGGCGCGCTGAACAATATCGCGTGCGAGAACCTCGACCTCGCGCGCTGCATCGCGCGCGCCTCGCGCGCCGCCGGCCGCGACCTGATCCTGCTGGCGCCAGCGTTGTCGGCGCTGATCGCCGCCGGCCGCGAAGCGGGCCTGCCCGTCGTCGAGGAGATCTTCGCCGACCGCAACTACAGCGACGACGGCACTCTGGTGCCGCGCTCGCACCCGCAGGCGATGGTGCACGGCGCGCACACCAGCGTGCGCCACGTGATGGCGATTCTCGAAGGCGGCGCGCTGGTGTCGATCCACGGCAAGCGGCTGCCGTGCCGCGCCGGCAGCATCTGCGTGCACGGCGACAACGCCGAGGCAGTGGGCACCGCGCGGGCGGTGCGGGCGGCGCTGGAGGAGGCGGGGTACGAGGTGGTGGCGGTGACGGGGCTGGCCCCGGGCTGATCCGCGGTCTGTTCAGGCAAACCAGATGGCAGAAGCCGTCTTGATCCTCCGCGAGCAGGACCGCGAGAAGCTTCGGGTGCTGCTGCTGGAGGGCATGGCTTCGGGCCCCGGCCGCGTCGCCGACGCGGCGTACTTCGACGAACTCCGCGCCGGTATCCGCCGCGCCGCGAAGTCGCGCGCCGGCACTGCGGCTCCGGCCTCGGCGCGCCGCGCGGTCGCCGTCAAAGCGCCGAGCGCTCCGAAGAGCGGACGCCGCAGTGGGCGGTAGGACCGACCGGTCGACGACTGAACCGCGAGGCAGTGATCAGCGGGCCGGCGCGGTACACGCCGTCGACGCGCATCCAACGGCGAGAATTGCACGATGGCACGCCCA
>DASURX010000271.1:0-2927 GCA_036375355.1 Candidatus Limnocylindria bacterium | reverse complement strand
GTCCGGGACGAGGCCGGCGCGCACCTGGTCCTGCAGGTCGGCCCCGGTGATGATGCCGGCCACGGTTGGCAGGTCATGGGTGGTGACCGCCCCCAGCGCGTTACGGGGCCAGCGCCCCGGAGCTCGTCGCTCGAAAATGGCCAGGCGCGTCGACAGGATCGAGGCGGCCGCCAGACGGCGTCGCACGCCCGCCTCCACCGTGCCGAGGTCCTCCCCGATGACCAGCGCGCCGGCTCGCTCGCTCTCGATGGCCAGCACCGCCAGCAGCTCGTCGGTCGGCTGCCGGATGTAGGCGCCGTCACCCGGCGACGAGCCGGCCGGGACCCACCACTGGCGGAAGAACCCCAGGTCGTGGTCGATGCGCAGCCCCCCGGCGTGCTCCATCGAGGCGCGCACGGTCTCGACCAGTGGGCCGTATCCCGCCTGCCGCAGCCGCTCCGGCGCAAAGGGCGGCAGGCCCCAGTCCTGGCCCGATGGATTGAAGACGTCGGGCGGCGCGCCCAGTCGGGCGTCTGCCAGCTGGTCCTGCCAGTCCCAGGCATCGAATCCGCCCGGGTCGAAGCCGATCGGCAGGTCCATCACCAGGCGCAGGCCCGATGCCGCCGCGCGGCGCAGCTGCTCGTCGAGGAGCCACTGGATCCAGGCGTGGAAGGCGACTCGGTCGGGCTGTGCCGACACCGCAGCGGCAACCGCTCGCGAGCCCGGGTCACGCAGCTCTGCCGGCCATGATTGCCACCCCGGTCCGTGGCGCTCGGTGAGCAGCGCGAACCTAGCCCAGCGGTCCAGCGACGCCCCCCGCCGCTCGCGCAGCGCTCGCACGCCCGCGACCGCCTCCGGCAGCGCGCCGCCGCCGGCGTTCCAGATCAGCTCGAGGGCGCGCAGCTTCAGCTCCAGCACCGTCCGCCGGTCGATCAGCCGCTCCGCGTTGAGCGCCTCCCCCCGGGCGGCGAGGGTGGGCAGCTCCGCTCCGGCCGCGGCGAAGCCGGGAACCTCGGAGATGGCCAGGTACAGCGGGCTGCGAAAACGGCGGCTGCTCGGGTAGTAGGGGCTCGGCTCGGGCGACGGCCCAGGGTTCGGCGCCCCCAGCGGGTTAACCACTGCGAACGCCGCGCCGGCGCCCGCCGCGCTGAACCGCGCCAGGTCGCGCAGGTCGCCGATCCCCCAGCTTCCCGCCGAGCGCAGGGCGTAGAGCTGCAGCGCCCACCCCCACTCGCGCAGCCGCGCGGGCAGGAAGCAGCGGCGCGGCGCCAGCAGCAGGAGGCGTTCGCCACCGTCGGCCAGGCGCAGGCGATGGTAGCCATGGGGCACCGCGGGGCCGATGCGCACCGGCGACCCGAGGTCGGTTCCGTCCTCCAGGACCAGCTGCGCGCCGGCCGGCAGCCGCTCGCCACGACGCGCCACCGCGACGTCGACGCCCGCACCGGGATCGGGCCGCATGGCGCGCAGGATCGCCGCACGCGTCGCGGGACTGATGCGGCGCGGCCGGCGCCAGGCATCCGTCCAGCGCTCGACGATGGGGTCGGACGCGCCCTCGCGCGGCGAGGCCACGGCTACTCCCGGGGCAGCCGCAGCAGGACGAGGGAGCGGCCCTCGACGGTCAGGGCGCTGCCGCCGCGGTGGCCGCGGCCCGGGTCCAGCAGCGGCTCGCCGGTGCTGGTGTCCAGGACCAGCTCCCAGTTGCGGTGCGCATCGTTCGGCAGCCGGAACTGCACCGCCTCTTCCGCGGCATTGAGCACGATCAGCAGCGTGTCGTCGACGATCCGCTCCCCGCGCGGGCCGCGCTCGTCGATCGCGTCGCCCGCCAGCCGCAGGCCGATGGTGCGCGTACCCGGTGCGTGCCACTGCTCGTCGGTCATCTCCCGCCCATCGGGCCCGTACCAGGTCAGGTCCTTGACGCTCGAACCCCGGATGCGCCGACCAAGGAAGAACCGCCGGCGACGGAGCACGGGATGGTCGCGGAAGAACGCGATCAGGGAGCGGGTGAAGGCCAGCAGGCTGCGGTCGGCATCGGTCAGGCGCCAGCTGAACCAGCTGATCTCGTTGTCCTGCGAGTAGGCGTTGTTGTTGCCGCCCTGCGTGCGCCCCATCTCGTCCCCCCCGAGCAGCATGGGCACGCCCTGGCTCAGGATCAGGGTCGCCAGGAAGTTGCGCTTCTGCCGCTGCCGGGCGGCGCGGATCGCCGGATCGTCGGTGGGTCCCTCGACCCCGAAGTTCAGGCTCTCGTTGTTCGACTCGCCGTCACGGTTGTCCTCCCCGTTGGCCTCGTTGTGCTTCGACTCGTAGCTGACCAGGTCGTCGAGGGTGAAGCCGTCGTGCGCGGTGACGAAGTTGATCGAGGCGTGCGGCTTGCGGCCACCCATGGCGTACAGGTCGCTGGAGCCGGTGAGGCGGTAGCCCAGCTCGCCGGCCTGCCCGCCCACGCCGCGCCAGAAGCGCCGCACCGTGTCGCGGTACTTGCCGTTCCACTCGGCCCAGCCGACCGGGAAGTTGCCGACCTGGTAGCCGCCGGGGCCGACGTCCCATGGCTCGGCGATGAGCTTTGCCTGGCTGATGAGCGGGTCCTGGTGGATGATGTCGAAGAAGCTGCCCAGCCGGTCGACGTCGTGCAGCTCGCGGGCCAGGGCCGAGGCCAGGTCGAAACGGAAGCCGTCGACGTGCATCTCGGTGATCCAGTAGCGCAGGCTGTCCATGATCAGCTGCAGGGCCCGAGGGTGCACCGCGTTCAGCGTGTTGCCCGTCCCGGTGTAGTCGACGTAGCGGCTCGGGTCGTCCGGGTCCAGGCGGTAGTAGGCGGCGTTGTCGATGCCGCGGAAGGCGAGCGTCGGCCCGTCGTGGCCGCCCTCGGCGGTGTGGTTGTAGACGACGTCGAGCCAGACCTCGATGCCGGCGCGGTGAAGCCGCTGAACCATCGTCTTGAACTCGACCAC
>DASURX010000270.1:0-12456 GCA_036375355.1 Candidatus Limnocylindria bacterium | reverse complement strand
ACGCCCTCGTTCTCGAGGTTGCTGAGGAAGGTCGCCTCAGGGGCCTCGTCGTTCACGGCGCGCTCGATCGCCTGGAAGACCGAGTTGTCGATGCGCTTGATGATGCTGACCAGCATCAGGTCGGCGTAATCGGGAACGGTCTGGGTCCAGTCGACGTCAACGCCGAGGCCGACGGCGTCGGCGCCCTGCTCGCGGATGGCCGCGAAGGTGCCCTGGCCGATCGGTCCACCGACCGGCAGGATGACGTCCGCGCCTTCCTGCAGGAAGCCGAGGGTGACGTTCTTGGCGTTGTCGGTGCTCGAGAAGTCACCGGTGAAGGTGCCGCTCGCCGCATCGGCCGGGTTCCGGCCACCGAGCATGCGGACGTCGTCGCTCTTCTGCTCGTTCCAGTAGTTCATGCCGGCGATG
Organism: Candidatus Limnocylindria bacterium; assembly: GCA_036375355.1. Lineage (GTDB taxonomy): Bacteria > Chloroflexota > Limnocylindria > QHBO01 > QHBO01 > DASURX01. The sequence goes on along the minus strand of DASURX010000270.1, from coordinate 12,048 downwards.
AAGCCATCCATGAAGTCGGTGACACCAGGGCCGATGTTGATGCCGCCGAACTCACCCATGATGCCGGTCTTGGTCCACGAAGCGGCTGCGTAGCCGGCCAGCATGGCGGCCTCGGCCGTGTTGTAGACCAGGCCCTCGACGTTCGGGATGGGCGGGTCGTACGCGAAGTCGACGATCGCGAACCGGACGTCCGGATTCGCCTCAGCCGCCACCTTGGTGGCATCGCCGAGCAGGAAGCCGACGGTCACGATCATGTCGCAGCCGTCGCTGATGAACTGGTTGATGTTGCGCGCGTAGTCCTCTTCCGAATTGGACTCGAGCGTGGCGATCTCGACCCCGAGCTCGTCTCGGGCGCGCTCCAGGCCGGCCAGGCCGTTCTCGTTGAAGCTGTTGTCGTCGAAGCCGCCGGTGTCCGACACCATGCAGACCTTGTAATCGACGGCAGCAGCGGTCTCGGTGGCGCTCGCCGAGGCAGTCTCGCTCTGGGATGCCGCGGTCGACTGGCTGGCGGATGGGCTCGCGCCGCCATTGCACGCCGCGAGTATCAGCGTCACGACGACCGACATGGCCGCCAGGGCGCCGGGGAACTTCCGCATGTCTCTCCTCCACACCCTTTGAAGGTGCATCAGCCGCGAATGTCGCGGCGAATAACGGGTGCGCTCGGGCCGTGGGCACCTGGGCGCAGACTCGAGCGCATGATACTGCCCGGTCAAGCGCCGCCTCAAGGCAATTCGGCACGCCAAGGCGATGCCTTTCGGCCCTCGGCGCACGTTCGCCCGGGCGGCACCCGTCCCCGGCAGGGCCCGTATGATCGGGACCGATGAGCACCGATCCCGGGCGGGCGCGCCTCGTCATCTTCGATCTCGACGGCGTCGTTTACCGCGGTGACCATGCCGTCCCGGGGGCTGCCGGGCTGGTCGACGCCCTGCGGGCGGACGACCGACTGGTCCGATTCGCCACCAACAACTCGATGGCGACCAGGGCCGAGTACGTGGAGCGCCTGGCAGCTCATGGGATCGCGGCCAGCGCCGACGAGATCGTGACCTCGAGCGCGGCCACGATCGAGTACCTCCGGCGCCATCTGCCCCACGTGCGCCGCGTCCTGGCAGTGGGCGCGGCGGGCCTGGTCGCGGAGCTGCGCGAGGCCGGATTCGCCACCACGCCGGCGGCGGACGCTGCGCCGCCCGATTGGGCCGGGGAGCCGCCGGCCGAGCGCTACGACGCGGTGGTGGCCGGGGGTGACCCGCGGATCGACTACCGCCGGCTGGGGATCGCGGCCGCGGCGATCCGGGCCGGGGCGGCGTTCCTGGCCACCAACGCCGACGCGCGTTACCCGCTGCCCCGTGGCTTCGCGCCGGGGGCCGGCGCGATCGTGGCCGCGCTGCAGGTGGCGTCCGGTCGGGATGCGCTGGTCATCGGCAAGCCGCAGCCGACGATGTTCAACGAGATCCTGGAGCACGACGGGGTGGCGCCAAGCGAGGCGCTGGTGATCGGCGACAACCCCGACTCGGACATCGCCGCCGCCCGGCGCGCCGGGATCCCGTCGGTGCTTGTCCTCACTGGCGTGACCGACGCGGCGATGGCCGGATCGCTCGAGGGCGACCGGCGACCGGACCACGTGGTGGACGATCCGGCCGGCGTGGCCCGGCTGCTCGGCCTCAGCCCGACGTGACGGCCTCGTCCGCCCAGCTGTTCCAGGCGCGCTCGGCCTCGGCGACGTGCGGCGCGATCACCGCTCGCGGGCCGAAGGCGCGCCGGAACCCGTTCAGCGCGATGGCAGCCATCTCCGCCGGAGCGATCGAGAGGGCCTGTGCCACCGCGGCGTACTCGCGGCTCAGGTCCGTCCCCGTCACGGTCCGGTCGTCGGTCGAGAGGGTCACGCTCACCCCGGCCCGATGCAGCCGCAGGAGCGGGTGGTCCGCCAGCGACGCGACGATCCCGGCCTGCACGTTGCTGGTCGGCGCCAGGTCGAGCGTGATGTCGGCGGCGCGCAGCGTCTCGATCAGCATCGGATCCTCGATCGCCGTCACTCCGTGGGCGATGCGCCGCGCGCCGAGGTCCAGCGCCTCGCGGACGCGCTCCGGTCCCGCGACCTCGCCGGCGTGGGCGGTCAGCGCCAGGCCGCCCTCCTCGGCGGCGCGGAAGGCGGCCGCATGGGGCGGAGCCGGCCAGGCCAGCTCGGGCCCGGCCAGGTCGAAGCCGACGATCGGCGGCCCAAACTCGGCAGCGGCCCGCGCCAGGAGGACGTTGGCGCCCGGCGGATGCGAGCGCATGGCGGTCACGATGAGGAAGGCCGCCGGCGCGGCCGCGCCGGCGGCCTGCTTGCCCTGCGCCACGCCATCGGCCACCGCGGCGATCACGTCGCGCACCGAGAGCCCGCGCTCCAGGTGCAGCCGCGGCGCCCAGCGGATCTCGGCGTACCGGATCCCGTCCGCGGCGAGGTCCACGACCAGCTCCGCGGCGGCCCGGCGCAGCGCGGCCGCCTCCTGGAGCAGGGCGATCGGCAGGTCGAAGTACGTCAGCAGCTCGGCCTGGTCGCGGCAGCGGGGCGGTCCCACCATCCGGCGTCGCACCTCGTCGATGCTCAGCGCCATGCCCGCCTCGGCGGCGAGCTCGACTGCGGTCTCGGGTCGCAGGCTGCCGTCCAGGTGCTGGTGCAGCTCGGCCTTGGGAAGGCCGCGCGCGGTCGCCACGTCCAGGAGGGGGGTGCTCACGGCGCGATGATAGGACGCGCCTGGCGCCGGACGGCGACCGGACTGCTGCTCGTGCTGCTGGCCCTCCTCGGTGGGAGCGGAAGCGCCTCTCCGGCGATCGACGCGTCCCAGCGGCGCGCCGCGCTGCACGCGGTTGCCCTGGCTGCCGACGCCGCGCTCGCCGACATCGAGGCCCGCCTGCGCGACGCCGTGGACGCCGGACGGCGCGGCGCGGCGCTGGTCCTGGAGGGCAGCGAGGATCCCGCGCCGCACCTGCAGGCTGCAGCGGCGGCAGCGCGCGAGACGGCCCCGCTGGCGATGGCCGCTCGGGCCGAGATGAGGCGTCTGACCGGCACCGCCGCCGCGGTCGCGCCGGAGATCGCGGCGCCGGAGGGCGGCCCCACCGCCGACGAGCTGCTCGGCATCGCCGGGCAGCTGGACGACGCCTCGTTGCTGGCCGGCCTCTTCGTCGAGCGGCGGGTGGCCGCGGCCGTCGTGCTGCGGGAGCTGCAGCGCGCGCTCGCCGCGCTCGACCGGGACGATCCGCGGGCTGCGCTGGAGAGGATCGCCGCGGCCGAGGAGGCGCACGGCACCGTCGCCGCCTGGGTGCAGCCGCCGGCGGTGCTGCCCGTCTGGCTCGACACGACCGGCGTGCTGCTCGACGCCACGCGGCGCATGGCCGTGGCCACCCAAGCCGGCGACCTGGCCGCGGCGGAGCGCGCGTCGCGCGACTACGCGGCGGGCGCAGAGCGCGCGCACACCGCCGATGTCGCCCTGGGCGTGGCCATGGCCGAGGCGGGATCGGCCGTCACCGGCGTCCCCATGCGGCGGCTGGCCGAGGCGCTGGCCGCGGTGGAGCGGCAGCGCGCCGCCACGGCATCGGTCCTGGAGGCGACCCGGCCGCAGTGACCGAACGTCCGGAAGGGCGATGTCTATACTCGTTTGACCGATGGCTGTGACGCCGTCGGCTTTTCTGCGAGTCCGCTTGTCGAGGAGACCAACGACCAATGCGCTTCAGCGCTGAATCCGCCAGTCCGGCATCGGTCCAGGCCGACGTGCTCGTGGTCCCGATCTACAGGGAAGATCGGGAGATGGGCGGCGACCTTGCCGAGCTGGATGCCGCGTCGGGGGGCGTGATCAGCGGCGCCATCGAGTGGGGGGAGTTCAACATCGTCGAGCACTACACCGCGCTGCTGGATGGTGGGGGCACCGCCGCCGACCGGATCCTGCTCGTCAACGGCGTGCGTCGTGGCCGCGGGCCGTGGCGCGCGCGGCGTATCGCCTCCACCGCCACCCGCCGCCTGCAGGGCAAGGGCGTCAAGCGCATGGCCCTGTGGCTGCGCGACGGCGAGGACTCCGATGGCTACACCGCAGCGGTCGTCGGCGCGCTGCAGGGGGCGTACCGGCCCTACGCGTACTACGGCCGCGTGCGCGACACCGAGGCGATGCTGCGCAGCGTCGAGGAGGTCGCGCTGGTGGGCGAGGGCGCCCCGGACGCGGCCACGCTGGCCCGGGCCGCGCATATCGCCGAGGGCGTGGAATGGGGCCGCACGCTGGCCAATCGGGCCGCGAACGACCTCTACCCCGAGAAGATGGCCGAGGTGGCGCGCGAGCTGGAGGCCGATGGCTGCACGGTCGAGGTGCTCGACGTCGCCCAGATGCGCGCGCTGGGGATGGGCGCCCTGCTCGGGGTGGGGCAGGGGGGCGGCCACGAGCCGCGCCTGATCGCGGTGAAGCTGCCCGGCTGGGATAAGGCGCCCGCCGAGCGGCGGCTGGCGATCGTGGGCAAGGGCGTGTGCTTCGACTCCGGCGGGATCAGCATCAAGCCCGCCGACAAGATGGAGGAGATGAAGCACGACAAGGCCGGCGCCGCGGCGGTGATCGCCGCCGCGCGGACCCTGGCGCGCATCGCTCCCGACGCTCCGGTGATGGCGGTGGCTCCGATGGTCGAGAACATGCCGGGCGGCAACGCCCAGCGCCCCGGCGACGTGGTCAAGGCCATGAACGGCAAGACCATCGAGGTCACGAACACGGATGCCGAGGGCCGCCTGATCCTGGCCGATGCGCTGCACTGGGCGGAGACCCAGGGCGCGACACACCTGGTCGACGTCGCGACGCTGACCGGTGCCGCGGCGGTCGCCTTCGGCGAGCTGATCAGCTGCTACTTCGCCAAGCCACGCGACTGGGGCGCGGAGGTGCAGAAGGCGGCGGATGCCACCGGCGAGTGGTTCTGGGAGATGCCGCTGGCGACCGAGTACCGGCCCGCCTATGACTCGGCCCACGCCGACATGGTCAACTCCGGCAGCCGCGACGGGTCGCTGATCAAGAGCGCGGTCTTCCTGTCGGAGTTCGCCACCGTGCCGTGGGTGCACGTCGACATCGGCGGAAGCGCCTACCTGACCTCGGACAAGGCGGTGAACCCCAAGGGTGCGCTGGGCACCACGGTCACGACCCTGGTGCGCCTGGCGCTCGATTACGCCGCATCGGCCTAGCGCGCTGACTCGCCGATACGGCGAGGGCCCGGCCAGCACGGCCGGGCCCTCGTCATGCTTCCGGGGTCAGACCGACTCGTCGACCTCGTCCTCGGCACGGTCGCCCGCGTCGCGGACGGCGTCCTTGGCCTCGCCCCAGCCCTGCTGGAGGTTGCCCTCAGCCTGGTCCTTCTTGCCTTCCAACTCGGTGCTGCGATCGTCGGTGGCGTCGCCCCAGGCCTCCTTGACCTTGCCGACGCCTTCCTTGATGCCGCCCTCGATGCGATCGGAATCCATTTGTCAGCCTCCTTGGCGATGGCCGGTCCAGCGCCGGCATCCATCCGACAGCCGTACGCATGCCGCATGCCATCGCTCGCGGCGACACCCGGCCGCGCGACCAGCCCGCTAGCATGCCGCCGATGGATCGGGCTCGGATGACGGCGTGACGCCCCTCGCTATCGGGGCCGCGGTCGCCTTCGCGCTGCTCGGCGTGGGTGCGGAGCGCCTCGCCGCGGTGTGGCCGCCCGACGAGGCCTCGCGCCGGGGCCCGGGCTGGCGAACGGTGTCGCTGGCCGCCGGCTCCGGCCTGGCCGGCTGGGCCGTCGCGGCACGCTCGGCGCTGCCGCTGTGGGCCACCCTCGCACACCTGCTGATCGTCGCGCTGCTCGTCCTGCTCGCCGCCACGGACCTCGAGCAGCGACGGCTGCCGCACCTCCTGCTCGACCCGCTGATCGTGATCGCCGCGGCGTTCGCGCTGGTCAATCCGGCGCTGCCGCTGATCGACGCGCTGATCGGGGCGGGCGTGGCTGTCGCATTCCTCGGCCTGCTCGGCCTCCTGATCCGCGCCGGCGTGGCGCTCGGCGACCTGTACCTCGTGGCGCCGATCGGTCTGGTGCTCGGCTGGCCGGCCATCTTCGTGGCCATCTTCCTCGCCGCGCTCCTGTCGTCGGTCACCAGCCTCGTCCTTCTCGCCACGCGCCGGGTTGGCCTGAAGAGCTACATCCCGTTCGGGCCATTCCTGGTGGCCGGCACGGTGGTCACCCTCGTCCGCGACGAGACGCTGCTGGGCACCGCGGCCGCACTCCTCGCCGCCCTCTCGCGCTGACCGAGCGCGGGCGGGACTGGACAGGTCGGGTATCCTTTCCGCGCCCACATCCCATGGCAATGACGGTGGTCGCCCGCCCCGGTGGCCCGAGCCGTACTCTTGCGCACGTCCGAGACTGGAGCCGATGTCGATCGTCCGTCCGCGAGCTCTGCTTGCGATCGCGCTCGTCGCCCTCCTCGCCATCCTGGCGCCCGGAGGGGTGCGCCAGCCGACGCGCGCGGGCGATCCGAACGTGGACGATGCGATCGCAGAGCAGCAGCGCATCGAGTCCAGCCTGGCGGCGCATCGCGCCGCGCTGGCGGACCTGCGACGTGAGCAGGAGGAGCTCACCGCCAGCATCGCCAAGCTGACCACCGACCTGCAGCAGGCCGGCATCGAGCTCGAGGCGGCCAAGCAGCGCCTCGACGTGCTGACCGGCCAGCTCGAGATCTCGCGCGCGGAGCTCGCCAGCTACCGAACCCAGATCGCCAACCTCCAGAAGGACCTCGAGGCGGTGGCGGCCAACATCGTCGAGTCGCGCCGTGACCTGGCGACCCGCGAGCTGCTGCTGCAGGAGCACCTGCGCGCGGCGTACGAGCAGTCGCAGGTCTCGATCCTGGAGGTGATCCTGTCGAGCCAGTCGTTCGGGCAGGCATCGGGCCAGCTCAACTACATGCTGACCCTGTCCGACGAGGACCGCGACCTGGCCGATGGCATCCGCCAGACGCGGCAGCGGCTGGAGATCCGGCGTGAGACCCTGCGCGACGGGCGCGAGACGCTCACCGAGCTGCGCGACGCCGAGGCGGAGCGCGCCGCCGCGCTCGAGCAGCAGCAGGCCGAGGTGGAGGCGGCGCGCCGGGCGCTGGAGGAATATCAGCGCAAGCTCGAGGAGCTGCGCTCGGCCCAGCAGGACCAGTTCGCGGCGGCGGTGCGCAACGAGCGCTCGACACGCGAGATGATCGTCGCCGAGGAGCAGGAGCTCGCCGGACAGCGCGAGCTGGTGGCGCGCCTCAAGGAGGCGGCCGACAAGCTGGACATCGCCTACCACGGCCGCTTCGCGTGGCCGCTCAACGGCGACTTCGTGGTCACCCAGGAGTTCGGCCGGACCTCCTTCAGCAGCAACCACACCGGCATGGACATGGCCTACTACACGCCGGTCTGCGGCGGCCCGGTCTACGCGGCCGGGGACGGGGTGGTGCTGGCCGATGGTCGCCCGAATCTGAAGTACGGCGACACCGCCATCGGCGTCGTCATCGGCCACAGCCAGCACCTGCAGACGTGGTACTGGCATCTCGCCAGCGAGGTCGTCAGCGTCGGGCAGGAGGTGCACGTCGGCGACCTGATCGGCTACGAGGGCGCGACGGGCTTTGCGACGGGCTGTCACCTGCACTTCCAGGTGAACTTCGACGAGCAGCCGGTGAACCCGCGCAACTACCTGCCCTAGCGCTCCGTCAGGACCGATGCGGCGGCCCGCCCGCGGGCTGGCCCGCCGATTGCTGAGGAGCACGCCCGCCGGCGCCGTCGATTCGACCCCTGCCGGCGCATGAGGTACCGTACCGCCCGATGCATCCGGCCATGCAGCGTCGCCGCCACCGGCTGATGGCGCGGCGCACGACCCGTCGGGGCGCGCCTCGGCGCGGCCTGGCCACCGCCCTGTTCGTGACCCTGGGCGTGTTCATGCTGCTCATCGTCGGATCCGTGGCGGGCACCGCCGGCGGCCTGCTGGCGGCCTACAACTACTTCGCCACCGGCCTGCCGGACCCGCGGCTGCTCGACGAGATCGAGCTGCCCGCCTCCACGTACGTCTACGACCGCAGCGGGACCGTGCTGCTGGCCCGCTTTGAGTGTCAGAACCGCGAGCAGGTGCACTTCGACGAGCTGCCGGAGAGCATCGTCAACGCCACGGTGGCCGCGGAGGACCGCACGTTCTGGACGAACGACGGCGTGGACTACTACGCGGTGGCCGCGGCCGCCGCCGCGAACCTGGAGGCCGGGGGGATCGTGCGTGGCGCGAGCACGATCACGGCGCAGGTCATCAAATACGCCGGCTCGATCAAGCAGGCGGAGTCGCAGGCCGGGCAGGCCGCGGCCAGCGCCGCGCCCAGCATGGAGCTGGACCCCGCAGCGCAGGAGCCCGCCAACCCGGACGACGTGTGCCAGCCGCCGGACCTGACCTTCCTGTCCGGGCGCGGCTTCGACGACAAGATCCGCGAGTTCATCCTGGCCCGCCAGATGACGGCGGCCTACCCGGGCCGCAACGGCAAGGAGAAGATCCTCGAGACCTACCTCAACCTGATCTTCTACGGCAACGGCTCGTACGGGATCAAGGCCGCCGCAGCCAACTACTTCGGCATCGTCGACCTGACCCAGCTCAGCCTGGCCCAGGCGGCCTTCCTGGCCGGCCTGCCGCAGCTGCCATCGGTCTATGACCCGTACATCAACAACCAGGGGCCGGCGCGCGCGATCGCGCGGCGCAACCTGGTGCTCGGCTTCATGCTGCGTGACGGCTACATCACCCAGGCGGAGCACGACCAGGCGGTGGCCGTGACATGGGAGGAGATGGGGCCGAGCCACATCACGTCGGTCCTGAAGGAGCCGCAGTTCAGCTTCCGCGTCCGCAAGGAAGCCGCCCGCATCCTGGAGGCGATGGGCGTGCCCAACCCGGAGCAGGCGGTGCGCACCGGCGGCTACCGCATCACCACCACGCTCGACTACCCGCTGCAGCAGATCGCCCACGACCTGGTGGTCGCCAACGTGAACAAGCTGGCGACCCAGTTCTACAACGTGCACAACGGGGCGCTGGTGGCCATCAACTCGGCGACCGGCGAGATCGTGGCCTACGTCGGCAGCGTCGACTACTACAACCGCGAGGACCCGCGCGTCCAGGGCCAGTTCGACGTGGCCGGGCTGGGCCTCAGACAGCCGGGATCGGCCTTCAAGCCGATCACCTACTCGTCCGCCTTCGTCGCGCGCGAGGCCACGCCGGCGACGTTCTTCGTGGATAACGTCACCCAGTTCGGCCCCGACCGCGCCACCAGCTACATGCCGACCAACGCGGACATCAAGAACCACGGGCCGCTGCTGGCCATGGACGCGCTGCGCTACTCGCTCAACGTCCCGTCGGTGATGATGCAGTACCTGGTTGGCTCGGAGACGACCGCGCAGTTCGCCGAGAAGATGGGCATTGCATCGGCCCAGTACATCAACGACCTGGATCCGGGGCTGACCCTGACTCTCGGCTCAGTGCCCGTGAACCTGACCAACTTCACCGGCGCGTATGGCGTCTTCGCCGCGCAGGGGACCCTGCACCCGGCAACCACGATCAACGAGATTCGCGACCGAGACAACCGCGTCATCTACACCCGCGAGGACAACGGCCCGCAGGCCAGCCAGCCGATGACGCCCGCCGAGGCGTACCTGACCCACTGGATCCTGGAGGGCAACACCAACCCGCGCCTGAACGCGGTCTGGGGCAGGCGGGCGCAGCTGGTCGACGGCGCGGGGGCGCGGCGCCACGCCGGCTTCAAGACGGGCACCACCAACGACTTCCGCGACGTGTCCGGCTTCGGGTACGTGCCGGGCAGCCTGGTCACCGGGGTGTGGATGGGCAACAACAACATGGAGCCGATGTCCAACAAGGTCGGTCCGGGTGGCCTCTTCAGCGCCGACGGCCCGCTCTACCTGTGGCATGACTTCATGCAGGCCGCCCTGAACCAGCCATGGGACTGGAACGGCAAGCAGCCGGTCCCCCAGACCGATTTCGCCCAGCCGGCCGGCATCACCATGGCGACCGTCTGCCGCTTCAGTGGCATGGCCGCCATCGGCGGCTGCGGGCCGACGATCGACATGCCGTTCCTGGACGGCACGGTGCCGCCGCCGGACAACGTGCATGGCAAGGGCTGCTTCGACATCGAGCAGGAGGTCGCGCAGGATGGCCGCCGGCCGCCGCAGTGGGTCGCGTCGGCGCACGAGTGGGCGGATCGCTACGTCAACGGCCAGACCGGCTCGGTCGGCGACCCCACCAAGCTCAAGGAAAACGCCAACTACAGGCTCGGGATCTCACCGCTGCCGGGCAGCAACAGCTTCGGCGGCCCGATCTGCGGCCTCGTGCGCGCCACGCCCACGCCCGTGGCCACACCGCCGCCTTCCGGGCCGCCCGTCCCGCCCGTTCCGAACGGCTGCCCGCCCGGCAACCCCGAGAAGTGCTCGCCGCAGCCGACGATCCAGGCCGCGCCTGTCGGGGCAGCGCCGGCGAGCACCGAGCCGGCGGTGGCCTGGTCGATCGGGATCGTCGGCGCGATGTGGGCCATCCCCCTCGGCCTGCGGCGGCTGCGAGGCTGGCGCCGGCGCTGACGCGCGGCGTGCGAGAATCGGCGCATGGCGACGCCGGTGCTCACGCTGATCCTGGCAGGCGGTGAGGGGGAGCGCCTCTCGATCCTGTCGCAGGTGCGGGCCAAGCCCGGCGTCCCGTTCGGCGGCAAGTACCGGATCATCGACTTCGCCCTGTCGAACGCGGTGAACTCCGGGCTCACCGACGTGGCGGTGCTGACGCAGTACGCGCCGCGCTCGCTGATCGACCACATCGGCGTCGGAAGGCCGTGGGACCTCGACCGCAGCCGCGGCGGAGTGAGCCTGCTGCAGCCGTACATCGGGCGTGGCAGGACGCGCGACTGGTATCGCGGCACCGCGGACGCCGTGCTGCAGAACATGGAGTTCATCGCCGACCGCGAGCCCGAGCTGGTGCTCGTGCTGGCCGGCGACCACGTCTACAAGATGGACTACCGCCCCTTCATCGAGACGCACCGCGACAAGGGTGCCGACGTGACCTGCGCCGTGCGGACGGTGCCGCTCAGCGACGCGCATCGCTTCGGCATCCTGGAAACGGATCGCGATGGCCGGGTGGTGGCCTTCACCGAGAAGCCGCCCCAGCCGACCAGCAACCTGGTGAGCATGGGGGTCTACGTCTTCGGCTGGCGCTTCCTGCGCGAGATCCTGTCGAGCGAGCGCGTCGACTTCGGCCGGGACCTGCTGCCCTGGCTGGTTGAGACCGGGCGCGGCGTCTTCGCCTACGAGTTCAGGGGCTACTGGCAGGACGTCGGCACGGTGGAGAGCTACTGGCGCACCAACCTCGACCTGCTCACGGACCGCCCGGGCATCGAGCTCAACGACCTGGGCTGGCTGATCTACACCAAGAGCGAGGAGCGTCCGCCGGCACGCATCGGCCCCGACGCCGTCATCACCCGCAGCATGGTCAGCCACGGCTGCGTGGTCGACGGCACGGTCGAGCACAGCGTCCTGTCGCCGGGCGTGCGCATCGGCGCGGGCGCGGTGGTGCGCGACTCGATCGTGATGTTCGACACCGTGGTGGAGGAGCGCGCCGTCCTGGATCGGGCCATCGTCGACAAGGACTGCGTCATCGGCCGGGGGGCGGTGGTCGGCGAAGGCGAGGACCTGCGGCCCAACCGCGACGAGCCCGAGCGGCTGTACGCCGGCATCACCCTGGTCGGCAAGAAGGCGCGGGTGCCGGCGCGGGTGCGGATCGGCCGCAACTGCCGCATCGACCCCGGCGTCGGCCCGGCCGACTTCGGCCGGCGCCTGGTGATCCGCTCCGGCGAGACGGTGGCCCACCCTGGTTGAGGAGGTGCCGATCCGCGCGACCGAGCCGGCCCCACCGCTCGATGCCTGGCTGGCCGAGCTGGGCCTGGAGGTGGTGGGCTCGTCCGGCGCGGCCGGCGACGCGGCGCTGAGCCGCGACGTGATCCTTGACGGCGAGCGGCGCTTCGACCTGAGGGTCACGATC
>DASURX010000269.1:0-5993 GCA_036375355.1 Candidatus Limnocylindria bacterium | reverse complement strand
CCGCATCCCAGCGCAGCAGCCCCACCAGGCACCGGATCAACGTCGTCTTGCCGGCACCGTTCGGGCCGAGCAGGCCGTACACCTGCCCCCGCGGGACGGCGAGGTCGATGCCGTCGAGCGCCCACAGCTGCCCGAAGCGCTTGCGCAGGCCGGCTACGACAACCGAGCCATCACCCGGGCCGGTCACGGCAGCATGCCTTCCAGGACCGCCCCGGCCAGGGCGTCCGCGGCCTCGTCCGGAGCGACGTCCATTCCCATCACCTGCTCCGCGGCGGGCCGCGTGATCACGTGGAACGCCACGGGGCCGAGCAGGACCTGCAGGGCCAGGATGGGATGCATGCGGCGCAACCTGCCCGCCGCCATCTGGTCCAGCAGGTACTCGCTGACCGCGCCGAGCGCGCGCTGCAGAACCGGCCGGATGCCCGGCAGGTTGCGCGGCGAGCCGGAGGTGGCCTCCATGAGGACGGTGCGCACCACCGCCTGGCGCGGCAGCGCGCTGCGCATGATCGTCCGAGCCAGCTCGGGGACCAGCTCCTCCGGTGGATCACCCCGCCTCCGCTCGATCAGGGCGAGCACCTCGTCGAATGGCGCATAGCGCTCGATGAGCGCGCCAAGCAACGCGGCCTTGCTCGGAAACAGGCGGTACAACGTGGCCCGGCCCACGCCCGCGCGCGCCGCGAGCTCGTCGATCGAGATGTCGGCCAAAGGCCGGCGCTGGAGCATCTGCGCGGTCGCCTCCAGGATGCGATCGGCCGCGCTCGAGGGCGGGGTCAGGTTCAGCTCGGCCAGCAGCGCTGAGCGAGAGCCAAAGTGGCGGTAGAAGGTCGCGCGAGAGACGCCGGCATCCGAGGCGATGCGCGATACGCCGACCGCCGGCTGGCGCGCCATGAGGCGACGCGCCGAGGCCAGCACGCGGCGCCGGATGGTCGCATCGGGCTGGGCGGCTGCCACGTCAGCGAGACTATGTAAGACGGAGTGTCCCGTCAAGTCTCAGGCTGTCGCATTCGTTGCGGACCCGGGACTCGGGCGGTCCGGATGGTCGTCGCCGGCGGGCCGTTCGGCCCTTGCCCGCCTGCCGGCGCACGAGCAGCCTCGGCCCTGAAATGACAGCCCAGGTACCGGCGTTCTCGCCGCTCGCCATCGCCGAGGCACGATGCAAGGGGTGTGAGCTCTGCATCACCGCCTGCCCGAAGCACGTCCTCGAGCTCGACCGCGCCATCGTCAACGTGCTGGGCTACCACCCGGTGCGCCTGACCGATGCCGACGGCTGCACCAGCTGCGCGTTCTGCGCACGGGTCTGCCCCGACGCGGTCTTTACCGTGTATGCCCCGCCCCGCAGGGAGGCCGCCTCATGAGCGTCGCCGCGGGCCCGATGCAGGAGGCCGCGCGCCGCCACCGGGTCCTGATGAAGGGCAACGAGGCGATCGCGGAGGCGGCGATCCAGGCCGGCTGCGACGCGTACTTCGGCTACCCGATCACGCCGCAGGCCGAGCTGCTGGAGTGGATGGCGAAGCGCATGCCCGAGCTGGGTCGCGCATTCGTCCAGGCGGAGAGCGAACTGGCGGCGATCAACATGGCGCTCGGCGCCGCCGCCACCGGTGCGCGCGTGATGGTCAGCTCCTCGTCGCCCGGGATGTCGCTGATGGCCGAGGCGATGAGCTACATGGCCGCCTCCGAGACGCCAATGGTCCTCGTCAACGTGATGCGCGGCGGGCCGGGCCTGGGAAGCATCGGTCCATCCCAGAGCGACTACTTCCAGGCGACCAAGGGCCACGGGCACGGCGACTACCGCGTGCCGGTCCTGGCGCCGGCCTCGATCGGCGAGGCGGTGGAGGTCGTGGCGACGGCCTTCGAGCTGGCCGAGCGCTACCGCACGCCGGTGATCATCCTGGCCGACGGCATGCTCGGGCAGGCCATGGAGCCGGTGGAGCTCAGCTTCCGGAACCCGCCCCGCGACGCGTTCGATTGGGCGCTGACCGGCGCCGCTGGACGTCCGCCCCGCATCATCCGCTCGCTGCATCTCCAGCCGGAGAAGCTCGAGGAGCACAACAACGCGCTGCAGGGCAAGTACCGCGAGATCGCCGCGCGCGAGGTGCGCTGGAACGGCGACCAGCTCGAGGACGCGGAGCTGGCGATCGTCGCCTACGGCACCGCCGCGCGCGTGGCGCGCACGGCCGTGACGCTGGCGCGGGCCGAGGGCATGCCCGTCGGGCTGTTCCGTCCCATCAGCCTGTGGCCGTTCCCGGAGCTGGCGCTCGCCGACCTGAGCCGCCGCCTGCAGGGCATCCTGGTCGTGGAGCTGTCGGCGGGGCAGATGGTGGAGGACGTCCGACTGGCGGTCGAGGGCCGCTGCCCGGTGGAGTTCCTGGGCAGGACCGGCGGCATGGTGCCGTCCCCCGACGAGGTCGTCGTCGGGCTGCGACGCCTGGCGTGCGGGCTGCGGACGATGGGAGGCCGATCATGAGCGTCAGCCAGCCCCGCATCATCTACCGGCACCCCGAGCTCCTGTCCGAGCGCTCGACGCACTATTGCCCGGGCTGCGGTCACGGCATCATCCACCGCCTGCTGGCCGAGGTCCTGGGCGAGCTGGAGCTCGGCCCCCGGACGATCGCGGTGGCGCCCGTCGGCTGCGCCGTCTTCGCCTACGACTACCTGCAGCTCGACTTCGTCGAGGCACCGCACGGCCGGGCACCCGCCGTGGCGACCGGCATCCGCCGTGTCCGCCCCGACGCCTTCGTGCTGATGTACCAGGGCGACGGCGACCTGGCCGCCATCGGCACGGCCGAGATCGTCCACGCCGCCGCGCGCGGCGTACGCATCACGGGCATCTTCGTCAACAACGGGATCTACGGCATGACCGGCGGCCAGATGGCGCCGACCACGCTCCTCGGCCAGAAGACGACCTCGTCACCGACCGGCCGTGACGCTGCGCTGGCCGGCTTCCCGATCCAGATCACCGAGATGCTGGCACTGCTCCCCGGGGTGGCCTACGCGGCCAGGGGTTCGGTGGCCGATCCCGGCCAGGTCGGCAAGACGAAGGCCATGATCCGGCGTGCCTGCCAGGCGCAGCTGAACGGCGAGGGCTTCGCCCTGGTCGAGGTCCTCTCCAACTGCCCGGTCGGCTGGGGAATGACCGCCCCCGAATCGATGCAGCACCTGGCGGAGGTGTCCGAGGCGTATCCGCTGGGGGTCCTGGTCGATCGGGCCGCGGCGGCGCCGCGGCCATCGGCTTCGCGGGAGGAATGAGGGTGGAGCACTCCGTCGTGTTCGCCGGATTCGGTGGCCAGGGCCTGCTGTTCGCGGGCCAGATCCTGGCCCGCGCGGCCATCAAGGACGGGCTTGAAGTCTTCTGGATCCCGTCCTACGGGCCCGAGATGCGCGGGGGCACGGCGTCGTGCACCGTGATCATCGGCGAGGACGAGATCGGATCCCCGGTCGTCGACCGCTACGAGGCGGCCGTGGTCATGAACCCGCCGTCGCTGACCCGCTTCGCGCCGCGCGTCGCGCCCGAGGGGCTCCTCATTGTGAACTCCTCGCTGGCCGCAGACGCGGCCTCGGGGCGTGGCGACGTTCAGGAGCTGCGCCTGGCCTGCACCGAGCTTGCCGCGCGGGCCGGTGACGACAAGCTCGTCAGCGTCGTGGCGCTGGGCGCCCTGGTCGGCAGCCGGCGCTGGGTGAGCGAGGGCGCCGTGGCCGAGGCCATCCGAGAGGTCGTCGGCGCCAAGCGGCCCCACGTGCTGGAGGCCGATCTGGCGGCATTCCAGGCAGGGGTCGCGGCGGCATCAGCGGCAGCGGCACCCGCTGAGGCCGCAACGGCAGTCTGAGGTCTCCGACCCGGGGCTGCGCCTCCAGGCGCCTGCGTTCGTGGGCAACGTGTGGTACGCTGCTTGAACGGTCCCGAAAACGGGGATCGCTTCCACCACGCGGCACCAGAACGCTCCTCTTGACGGTTTTCGCGAGACAGGTTCGCTGAGGCCGCCCAAGCAGGAGTTTTTCCTTGTACGCATCCACTTCCTTTTCCGACAAGACGCTGAACTGTGCCGACTGCGGCCAGGACTTCACCCACAGCGCCCAGGACCAGCAGTTCTACGCGGAGCGCCAGTTCAGCGAGCCGCGACGCTGCCCGACCTGCCGCGCTGTCCGCAAGGCGGCCCGCGGCGACAGCGGCGGCTATGGCGGCGGCTACGGCGGCGGCGGCCAGAGCTACGGCGAGCGCGAGATGTTCACCGCGACCTGCGACAGCTGCGGCGGCGAGGCTCGCGTCCCGTTCCGGCCCAGCGGCTCCAAGCCGGTCTACTGCAGCAGCTGCTTCAGCACCCGCCGCTAAGACCCGTATCCCGCGAGCGAGGGCCCGACGAGCGATCGTCGGGCCCTCTGCATTTGCCGAGTCCGAACCGCCAACGCCATGACCAACCGCCCGCCAGGGCGGGTACAAGGTCCCGTGGCACGCGCCCGGCGATCGGCGCATCATGCGCGGGTCGAGCGGAGCAGGGGGTCCCGAGCGCGTGTCATCCGATTCCGAGCCGCGGTACGGCGGCCAGGCCCTGGTCGAGGGCGTGCTGATTCGATCCGCGGAGCGCTGGGCGGTCGCGCTGCGGCGACCCGACGGCAGCATCCATTCCTACGACGGGCAGATCGCCGCGCCGCGCGGTGCCTGGCAGCTGCCCTTCCTGCGCGGCCTGCGGCTGCTGGCGGTCCAGCTGCGGCTCGGGACGCGGGCGCTGATGGACTCATCGATGCTCGCAGATCGCGGCGAGATCCGGCCGCTGCCGATCCTGGCCACGCTGGGCGTGGCGGTCGTCAGCGTGCTGATCGGGCTCTTCGTCTTCTCCGCGATCCCGCTGCTGCTCACCGGCCGCGACCCGGCGGTTGAGCCGACGCTGGCCATGCGCCTGTCGGAGGGCCTCGTCAAGGCCTGCCTGCTGGCGATGTACGTCATCGGCGTCACGAGCATGCCGCGCTATCGGCGCATCTTCAGTTACCACGGAGCGGAGCACATGGCGATCGCCTGCGCCGAGGCCGGCGAGCCGCTGACCGTCGTGAACGCCGCGCGCCACAACCCGGCCCATCCGCGCTGCGGGACGGGCTTCCTGGTCATCCTGGCCGCGGTCGACACGTTCGTGCTGGCGCTCCTCCCCCGCCTCGGGCCGCTGCCGGACCTCGCCCTGCGCATCGGGTTCGTCCCGGTCAGCGCGGCCATCGCCTACGAGCTCCTGCGCTGGGGCGCGCGTCGGCGCGGGCTGGGCTTCGCCCTCAATCGCTTCGGCCTCTTCTCCCAGCGCCTGACCACGGCGCGCCCGGACGCCGCGCAGCTGGAGGTGGCGGTGACGGCGCTCGAGCTGTGCCGCGCGACCGTGCCGCTCGCGACGGTCGAGGAGACCGTGGGCGCGGGAGGCGACACCCTGCCGGCCATCCCGGCCTAGGCCGAGCAGATGGACGACGCGGCCATCCTCCGGCTCGCGCTGGACGAAGCACGCCGCGGCCTGGCCGAGGGAGGCATCCCCATCGGCGCGGCGCTGGTCGCCGAGGACGGCTCGGTCATCGGCTCCGGACACAACCGGCGGGTCCAGCTGGGCAGCCCCATCCGCCATGGTGAGACCGATGCGCTGGAAGCCGCCGGGCGCCGGCCGGCATCGGCCTATCGTCGGGCGACGATGGTCACCACCCTGTCGCCGTGCGACATGTGCACCGGCGCGATCCTGCTGTACGGCATCCCGCGCGTCGTCATCGGCGAGAACCGGACGTTCCTCGGCGGCGAGGCTTATCTCCGCTCGCGCGGGGTGAAGGTCGTGGTCCTCGAGGACGAGGAGTGCATCGCGCTCATGCGCGACTTCATCGCCGCGAATCCCGCCCTCTGGAACGAGGACATCGGCGAGTAAGCATCCCTCGCGACTCGCTCAAGTGGCGGGCGTCGCGGCCTCCAGATCGCGAAGCCTGGCTGCCAACTGGCGGTCGGTGAGCCGCGCGGCCGGTGCCGAGATCACGGCGCGTTC
>DASURX010000268.1:0-5462 GCA_036375355.1 Candidatus Limnocylindria bacterium | reverse complement strand
CTGCTCGAGATCATCACCGGCGAGCAGGAGGCGGACGCCGGGACCGTCACGCGCGCCAGGGACCTGGTGATCGGCTACCTGCGCCAGGAGATCGCCGAGTCCCGGGGCCAGACGGCGATCGCCGAGGTGCTGGGCGGCGCCGGCGCCGTGAGCGGCATCGAGCGCCGCATGCGCCACATCGAGGCGGAGCTGTCCGACGCCAGCCAGGAGGACGAGCTGGCGGAGCTGATGGACGAGTACGGCCGGCTGCAGGATCGGTTCGAGACCATGGGCGGCTACAGCCTCGAGGCGGAGGCGCGGCGCATCCTGGCCGGGCTGGGCTTCGCCGAAGGCGACATGGACCGCAACACCGCCGAGTTCAGCGGCGGCTGGATGATGCGCGTGGCGCTCGCCCGGCTGCTGCTCCAGAACCCGGACCTGCTGCTTCTCGACGAGCCGACCAACCACCTGGACCTTGCCTCGGTCGAGTGGCTGCAGAGCTTCCTGGCCGAGTATGCCGGCGCGGTGATCCTGGTCAGCCACGACCGCGACTTCATCAACGCGGTTGTCAACCGGGTTGCCGAGCTGCGGGCCGGGACGCTGACCGAGTACGTGGGCGACTACGCCGACTTCGTCGAGCAGCGCGAGGAGCGGATCGAGCAGCTGCAGCGCCAGGCCACGGCCCAGGGTCGCAAGGTGGCGCAGATCGAGCGCTTCATCGAGCGCTTCCGCTACAAGCAGAGCAAGGCGCGCTCGGTCCAGAGCCGCATCAAGCAGCTCGACCGCCTGGAGCGCATCGAGGTGCCGACCACCAGGTCCAAATCAGTCAAGTTCCGCTTCCCGCAGCCGCCGCGGTCGGGGCGCACGGTGATCAGCCTTCGCGGCATCGTCAAGCGCTACGGCCGGCACACCGTGTACGACGGGCTGGACCTGACCCTGGAGCGCGGCCAGAAGGTGGCGCTCATCGGTCCCAACGGCGCCGGCAAGAGCACGTTGCTCAAGATTCTGGCCGGCGTCCTGCCCTTCGAGGGCGGGGCCCGCGAGCTGGGGCTCAACGTGCGGGTCGCCTACTTCGCCCAGCACCAGATCGAGGCGCTCAACCCGGCCAACACCGTGTTCGCCGAGCTCGCCGGGGCGGCAGCGCGCATGACGACCGCCGACATGCGACGCCTGCTGGGAGCGTTCCTGTTCTCCGGCGAGGCGATCGAGAAGCCGGTCGAGGTGCTCTCCGGAGGCGAGCAGACCCGCCTGGCGCTGGCCAAGCTGATGGCCGATCCCGCCAACCTGCTCTGCCTGGACGAGCCGACCAACCATCTGGACATCGCCTCGCGCGACGTGCTGGAGGACGCGCTGAACGCCTTTCCCGGCACGATCGTGCTGATCACGCACGACCGATACCTCATCAGAAGCGTGGCGAACGCCATCGTCGAGGTGAATGCCGGGGACGCGACGCTCTACCCGGGGGACTTCGAGTACTACGCCGCCAAGCGCGGCCTGGACATCGAGGCGCGGGGCGCGGTGGAAGGACGCGCCACGCCGCGCGGCATCGAGGCGCCGGCGCCGAAGTCGCGGGAGACGGCAGCGGCCGCGGCCCGGCGCAAGCGCCAGGAGGCCGAGGAGCGCAACCGCCGCTACCGTCGCACGCGCGACCTGCGCGCCGCGCTGGAAACGGCCACCCGGCAGGCGGACGAGGCGCAGGCCGAGATCGAGGAGGTCTCCGTGCGCCTGGCCGATCCATCGGTCTATGCCGATGGCGGGGCCGTCCGCGAGCTGATCGCCCGCCACAACGCCGCACGCGACCGTGCCGACGCGCTCGCCACGGAGCGGGAGCGCCTGACCGAGCAGCTGGAGGCCGCCGAGGCGGAGGAAGCGCTGACGGCGGCGCAGCGGTGAGCCGCCAGCAGCACGCGCCGGACCTGGCCGGCGCGGGGCTCATCGTGCTGGCCGCCGCATGCTTCGGCACGCTCGGACCGCTGTCGCGCTTCGCGACCGAGGCAGGGGTCGACAGCCTGGTGCTCGTCACCTGGCGTGCCGGGCTGGGTGCGGCCTGCATGCTCCTCTTCCTGGTCCTTCGCCACGCCACGGGAAGCGCTCGCCAGCGGCTGCGCGACCTGCCCGCCCGGGACCGATGGTTCATGGCGGCCGCCGCCGTCGCCAACACCATCCTGAACCTGAGCGTGTTCGTCGCCTTCCAGCGCATCAGCATCGCCCTGGCGCTGCTGGTCTTCTACCTGTATCCCGCCTTCGTGGCGTTGGTGTCGGTGACCTGGTTCGGCGAGCACCTCGACCGCATCCGCTGGGCGGCGCTCGTCACGTCGCTGGTCGGCACCGTGCTTGTCGTGGCGGGCGCGGGCGACATCGGGCAGGTGGACATGCTGGGCGTGGCGCTCTCGTTCGTCGGCGCGCTGGGCCAGACCTTCTACGTCATGGCCGCGCGGCATGGCTTCGAGCGCGTGCCGGGCGCGCAGGCCGCGGCGCTGACCATGGGCGGCGCCACGCTCCTGTACCTGGCGCTCGGGGGGTTCCTGGCGCTGATCGGCGCAGGTGGCATTGGCATCACGCAGCCGCTTGCCTCGAGCGATGCGCTCGTCCCGGTGCTGCTGGCCGGCACGGTGGGCGCCGGCATTCCCACGGTCAGCTACATCCTGGGCATCCGCCGCCTGGGCGCGCCGCGTGCCGCGATACTGGCCACCCTGGAGCCGGTGGTCGGCGTGGCCCTGGCGGCGCTGCTGCTGCACGAGCAGCCGGCCGCGCTGCAGCTGGTGGGCGGCGTGCTGATCATCGGTGCCGGGGTGGCGCTCCAGCTGCGGCCGCGCGGCGAGGTCGCCGAGCACGAGGCCGTGGCGGAGGAGGAGGATGAAGACCCGGACGAGGCCGGCGGAGACTACCGCGGCTAGCGACCGGCCATGAGCGCGGCATGCACTGCCTGCGCGGCTCGCTCCACCTGCTCGGCCGGCACCTCCGCCCAGGCGACCCGCAGCGGACCGGCGTCAAAGCTTCCGGCTCCATGGGACGGAACCGGGAGCAGGTCCGGCATGCGCTCGCGGGGTCCGATCAGGCTGAGCCGCGCGACCCGATCCATGCGCTGGACCGCCAGCATGAGCGGCATGGTGCGCGAGGCCACGTCTCGTGACCGACCCGCCCCGGGCAGCACCGCCGTCTGGGGTTGCGTGGCGTCCAGCGAGCGCACGAGGAGCTCGAGCCGGCCGCGCCGGGCGCGACGCACCGCCACCGGGTGGACGATCTCCGAACCCTGCTCGGCCAGCAGCTCGAGCTGAAGCGCGTCCACCCGCTCGAGCAGGCGCGCGCCCGGAACGAGGTGCGGGTCGGCCTCCATCACGCCGCCGGTGTCCTTGAACAGCTCGCAGCGTGCCGCCCGCAGCGCGATCGCCAGCACGACCGCCGAGAGGTCGGTGCCACCGCGGCCCAGCGTCGTCAGCTCGCCGTGACGGCCGATGCCCTGGAAGCCGGCGACGACCGGCACCAGACCATCGGCCAGCGCCTGCCGGATGCGCCGCGGGACGACGCGCCGCACCTCCGCACCCAGGTGGGCGGCCGCGGTCCGGATGCCGGCCTCCGCGCCGCTGAACGAGCGCGCGGGGATGCCGCGCGCCTGCAGGCCCAGGGCGAAGAGTGCCGCCGACAGCGCCTCGCCGGTGGCCAGGGCGCGGTCCGTCTCGCGGGCCAGCGCCGAATCGGCGTCGTGTCGAGCCTGGCGCAGCGAGGCCCCGCCATCAGGCAGGAGCACCGAGGCCGCGGCCAGGATCGTGTCGGTCACGCCCTCGAAGGCCGAGACGACGACCACCGGCCGCAGCCCGCCGGCGCGCTGCTCGGCCACGGCCTGCACCGCTCCGGCGACGTCCTCGGGCCGGCGCAGCACCGAGCCGCCGAACTTGTCGACCACCACGGGCGCGGGCGCGTCGCTCGGGAGCACGCCGACACTCTACCGGCGCGCGCTCACCATCGGCAGCAGCGCGGTCAGTGAGCTGATGATCGTCGTGCCCGGCGGTGGCTCCTCGACGGGCAGCACCGGCCCGGGCTGCTCCGACGGTCGGCGCAGCAGGACGCCGTCCATGCCCGCGCGGATCGCGCCCTCGACGTCGGCGTGGTAGGTGTCGCCGACCATCAGCGCCTCGCCCGGACCGACGCCGGCGCGCGACAGCGCCACGCCGAAGAAGGCCGGATCCGGCTTGGCCAGCCCCTCGGCGCCGGAGGCGAGGACGAAGTCCACCCATCGGTCCAGTCCCAGTGCCTGCGTGATGCCGACCAGGTTCGAACCCCAGTCGGATACCACCGCCAGGGTCATCCCGGGAATCGCCTTCAGCGCCGTGAGGGTGGGCTCGACGTCGGGATACAGCTCCCAGGCATCGGCCGAGAACTGGCTCGCCAGGATGAGGTCGAGCAGCTCGTGCCGGCGATCGGCGTAGCCGAGCTCGGAGAGCATCAGGGCGTGGTATTGGCGCCACGTGCGCTCGATCGCCGCATCGTCGCCCCAGGTCCGGTTGTCGGGGCGGTGGTAGTCCTCCCAGAACCAGCGGTTGGCGACCTGCCACGCCGCGTGCAGCTGCTCCTCACTGACCGGATGCCCGCGCTCGGCCAGCACGCCACCCAGCGCCGCAGCCAGCGTCCGGCGCGGGGCGAGCAGGGTGAAGCCGGCATCCAGGCAGACGAGGCGGTACCGCATGGCCCGCCACGGTAGCGCATCGGCGCAGTGTTCCAGTGATCTGATCAGTTGCGCGCTACCCTGCGGGGGTGTCCAGCCAGCCCTCCGGGACCGATGCCTCCGCTCGCACGCTGGGCCGCGTCCGCTCCGCGATACTGACCTGGTACGCCGCCGAGCATCGCGACTTCCCGTGGCGACGGACACGTGACCCATGGGCGGTGCTGGTCAGCGAGGTGATGCTCCAGCAGACGCAGGCGTCGCGCGTGGTGGAGCGCTTCCCGCCCTTCCTGGAGCGCTTCCCGACCGCGCAGGCCATGGTCGACGCCACCGATGCCGAGGTGCTCGCTGCCTGGTCCGGGCTCGGCTACAACCGCCGCGCCCTGGCGCTGCGGCGGGCGGCGCAGGCGGTGGTCGCCTCCGGCTGGCCCGATGACGTGGCCGGACTGGCCAGCCTGCCCGGGGTCGGCGCCTACACGGCGCGGGCGGTGGCCGCTCTGGCCTTCGGCCTGCCGGTCGGCGCGGTCGACACCAACGTGCGCCGCTGGCTGGTACGCCGCTTCGGGCTGCCGCTGGACGCCGCTCCCTCGCGACTCCAGGCCTTGGCCGATCGCCTGGCCAGCCCCGCCGCCGGCCCCGCCGAAGCGGCGGCCTGGATGCACGCCAGCATGGAGTTCGGGGCTCGCATCTGCTCGTCGCGCAAGCCGCTGTGCGATGCCTGCCCGCTGGCGCGCGGCTGCCCGTCGCGCATGCGCGCCGTCCACGTCCCGGTCGCACGCCAGGCCGCGTTCGCCGGCTCCCGGCGTGCCGCGCGGGGAGCGGT
>DASURX010000267.1:0-20815 GCA_036375355.1 Candidatus Limnocylindria bacterium | reverse complement strand
CAGCCGCGTCTCCAGCCCGACGCGAAACAGCAGCAGCACCACGCCGATCTCCGCGAAGAGCTGGGTCTCGGCGTTGACCTCGTAGATCCCGAGCACGGCGGGACCGACCAGCAGCCCGCCGAGGATCTCGCCGATGACGGTCGGCTGATGCAGCCGCTTGAAGACCTCGTCGCCGAGCTTCGCCGCAAGGAGCAGAGCGAAGAGCTGGACGAGGATCGCCGCGGTGTGCTCCATGCATTGCTCCTGAAGACGAGACGAGGCCGCGCCTTGCGCAGCCTCCACCTTGGCGCCGCTGCTACGGATCCAGCGCCACGACCCTCCGCACGCCCGCGGAACTGCACTCAGTCTAGCGCCGGGAGGGGGGCCGGTATCATCGGTCAATGGAGGGACCCGCCCGCAGACCGAGACGATGAGCGGCAGCCTGGCCTTCACGCTGCTGCTCGCCCTTGGGGCAGCCCTCGTCTTTGGCGCCATCGCGCACCGCCTGCGCCTCGCCCCGATGATCGGCTACATCGCTGCGGGCCTGCTGGTTGGCCCGTTCACGCCGGGGCTGGTCGCCAACACCGAGGAGGTGCTGGGACTGGCGGACATCGGCGTCGCGTTGCTGATGTTCAGCATCGGCCTGCGATTCCACCTGCGCGAGCTGCTCGAGGTGGGCCGGACGGTGGTGCTGGGCGCCACGCTGCAGGTGGCGCTGACGACGGCGCTGGCGGTCGGCGTCCTGTCGATCTTCGGCATCGACCTGGTGCAGGCCATCTTCCTGGGCGCGGTGGTCAGCGTCTGCTCGAGCGTGGTGATGGTCAAGGTGGCAGGCGACACCGTGCTGCAGACGACGACCTACGGGCGGCTGGCGTTCGCCTGGTCGATCGTCCAGGACCTGCTCACGATCGTGCTGGTCGTCGCGCTGTCGGCCCTGGCCGTCGAATCAGACCAGCCGCTCCTGGACGGGCTGCTGTCCACCCTCGTGGGCATCGTTTTCGTGGCCGCGGTCCTGGTGATCGGCTCACGCCTGCTGCCGGCCATCCTCTCGCGCGTGGCCCTGCTCGGCACGCGGGACCTGTTCATCGTGGCCGTGGCGGTGATCGCGGTGGGTACCGCCACCCTGGCGAACGAGGTCGGGGTGTCCGTCGCGCTTGGCGCCTTCGTGGCGGGCCTCGCCCTGGCCGACTCCGACCTCGCGGCCAGCGTGCTCGGCGAGGTCGTGCCGCTGCGCGAGCTGTTCGCCACCTTCTTCTTCATCTCGGTCGGCATCCTGCTGCACCCCGATGCGATCGTCGAAGGCTGGTGGCTCGTGCTTGCCCTCCTGGTGCTCATCGTGGCCGGCAAGCTGCTGCCCATCGCCGCCATCCTGCGCATCGGCGGACATCCGCCGGGCACCTCCCTGCGAGCCGCGGGACTGGTCTCGCAGGCCGGGGAGTTCAGCTTCGTGCTGGCGACCGTGGGCCTCGAGCTCGGGGCGCTGGGCGACGTGGCATTCAGCGAGGCGATGGGAGCGGTCGTGCTGTCGATCCTGATCGCCGGGCCGGTGGCCTCCTTCGCGGCTCGTGCCGGCGACTGGGTCGAGTCACGCTGGCCAATGGCCGATGGCGCGGCGCCGCCGGACGCCGTGCGCGGCATGCGCCGTCACGCGATCGTCATCGGCTACGGCGTCGTGGGCCGCACCGTCTGCCGCGTGCTGCAGGCCCGTGGCGTTCCCTGGGTCGCGATAGAGGGCGACTACCGCCTGGCCCGCAACGCGTCCGGTGCGGGTCTGCCGGTGATCTACGGCGACGCTGCCTCGACCTCGGTGCTCGAGGCGGCCGGGGTGGAAAGCGCCAGCGTCCTGGTGATCGCGGTGCCCGACCCGCTCGCCGCCCGGCACGCGGTGCAGCACGCGGTGAGCCGCAACCCGCGCATCCACGTCGTCGCCCGCGCCCACTCCGCCAGCGACGAGCTCGACCTGCAGCGTCTCGGGGCGGCGCGGGTCATCACCGCGGAGCGCGAGATGGGGCACGAGATCGTGCGTCACACGCTCTCGCGCTACGGCGTCAGCGAGCGCGAGGTCGACGCTATCCTCCGCCGCCGATAGCCGCGCTTTTTCAGGCCGCCCACACCTCGCCGATGCGCCGGCCCAGCTCGTCCAGCGTGTCGACCGTGAGATCCGGAGCCACCCCCTTCGGCGGCTGCTGGATCACGCCCCACGGGCCGCGCCGGATCCAGGCGGTTCGCATCCCGGCCGCCGCGGCCGGCAGGACGTCGTTGTCGATCCGATCGCCGACGTATGCGACCAGGCCGGGCGTCGGCGACCCCATCAGCTCCAGCGCCCGGGCGAAGAAGGCCGGGTCCGGCTTGGCCACGCCCATCTCGCCGGACATGGCCATGACGTCGGCCTCGATGCCCAGCGCCCGCAGCTCGGCGGTGCGCATCGGCGGCTGATTGGCGACGATCGCCAGGCGGTAGCCCGCGGCGCGCAGCGCCTCGAGCGAGCGCCGCGCGTCGGGATACAGATCCTTCTCCTGGAAGCCGGCGTAGCGCTCCTCGACGCGCGGGATGCGGGCGCGCCAATCGGCCTCGGAGTATCCGAACCACTCGAACACGCCGCGAAACTCGCGGCCGCGATCCAGGACGGCGCCGAGGGCCGCCATGAAGGTCAGCGCCGGGATTCCGAGCTCATCGGCCCAGATGGTCCAGATGCGCGTCTCGTCGATCAGCGTCTCGCCGACGTCCAGGCAGACCCATCGGTCCATCAGTCGCATGGGCCGATGCCAGCCAAGGTCAGCGTCCGCCGAGGATGCCGCCCAGGAAGTCGCCGATGCCGCCCTTGCCTCCGGACTGGCCTCCGCCCAGGATCGAGCCCAGCAGGTCGCCCAGGTCAGGCTGCTCCTGGGCGGCGCGGGCCGTGTCGCCGCCGAGGGCATCGGCCATGTCGTCCATGCTCAGGTTCCCGGAGCGCTCCTTCTTGCCGAGCATGCCCATCACGATGGGGGCGAGCAGCGGAAGGAGCTGCGCGATCATGCCGAGGTCCAGGCCGCTCTTGGCGGAGAGCGCCTGCACCGCGGTCTCGCGCCGGTCGCCCAGCACGTGGTTCACGATCCCGTCGCCGTTCGCAGCCCTGCCGCCCATCTCGCCGCGCAGGTACGCGCCGAGGTTGTCGATCAGCGTGCCGTCGTGGTCCTCGCGGATCGCCTGGTGCAGGCCCTGCCTGCGGTCCGGATCAGCAGCCTCCTTGCCCAGCGCGCCGAGCAGCACAGGCAGCGCCTGGTCGATGGCCGTCTTGGTCTGGGCAGGGTTCGCCCCGATCTTGCGGCTGATCTCGTCGACCGTTTCGCCCGACAGGGCCGAGCGGAGGTCGTCCAGCGTGGTCGCCATGGTGATCATGCTCCTATGTGGTGCGGGAGCTCGGGGGACGGCCAGTATAGAGTGGCTCTCCCCTAGGCCTGCTTGACGGCGGCGACCAGCGCCTCGACCGAGGGCTTGGCGTTGCCGAACAGCATGGCCGTCTTCTCGTTCCCGAACAGCGGGTTCGGGATGCCGGCGAAGCCGGTGCCCCGTCCGCGCTTGAGCACGATCACGTGCTGCGCCTGGTCGACGTTCAGGATCGGCATGCCGGAGATCGGCGAGCCTTCCTGGCGAGCCAGCGGGTTCACGACGTCGTTGGCGCCGATGACCAGCGCCACGTCGGTGTCCGCGAACTCGTCGTTGATCTCGTCCATCTCCTTGAGCCGGTCGTATGGCACGTTGGCCTCGGCCAGCAGCACGTTCATGTGCCCCGGCATTCGGCCGGCGACGGGGTGGATTGCGAACTCCACGTCCACGCCACGGCTCAGCAGCTCGTCCATCAGCTCGCGGACCGGGCCCTGCGCCTGGGCCACGGCCATGCCGTAGCCCGGCACGATGATGACCTTCTTGCCGTAGGCCATCAGCACCGCGGCGTCGTCGGCGCTGATCTCGCGCATCGACTCCTCGCCCTCCGCGCCGACGGCCGTCTCGCCGCCGCCCGTGCCGAAGCCGGCGAACAGGACGTTGAAGAGCGACCGGTTCATGGCCTTGCACATGAGCTGGGTGAGGATTGCGCCCGAGGCGCCGACGAGCGTGCCGGCGATCAGCAGGGCGTAGTTCGACAGCACGAAGCCGGTGGCCGCGACGGCGATGCCGGTGTAGCTGTTCAGCAGGCTGACCACGACGGGCATGTCCGCGCCGCCGATGGGCATGACCAGCTGGATGCCCAGCGCGAGGGCCAGCACGCAGTAGAGCAGGAAGAGGGCGACGTTGTTGTCCCAGCCGGCGACGTACACGCCCAGTCCCAGGATGGCCAGGGCCAGCACGGCGGTCACGGCCTGCGAGCCGGGATACTTGACCGGGCGGGCCGCCACGATCCCCTGCAGCTTGCCGAAGGCGATGATCGAGCCGGTCAGCGAGACCGCGCCGATCACCGCGCCCGCAAGCGTGGCGATCATGAACGGCAGCGGCAGGAGGTCGCCGCCGGTGCGGTCGCCCGCGTCGCGCAGGAACTCGGCCAGCGCGACCACGGCTGCCGCCCCGCCGCCGGCACCGTTGAAGATGGCGACCATCTGCGGCATGGCGGTCATCGGCACGCGGCGCGCGCCGAGCACGCCGGCCACCGAGCCGATCAGGCCGGCGACCACGACGATCCACCAGTTGTCGAGCATGCCGTCGACGGTGAAGAAGGTCCACGCCACGATCAGCGCCATGCCGGCGGCGCCGAGCAGGTTGCCGCGCCGCGCGGTCTGCGGCGAGGCAAGGAACTTCAGGGCGAAGATGAAGGTGACGGCCGAGACCAGCCAGACGATGAAGGTCGCGACCTGGAGGCCGGTGAGCTCTTCCATCTACTTGCGCTCCCCGGGGCTCGGACGCTTCTTGAACATCTCGAGCATGCGGTCGGTGACGACGAAGCCGCCCACGACGTTGATGGTGCCCAGCGTGACGCCGATCAGGGCCAGCGCGATGCGCAGCGGCCCCTCGGCGCTGGCGGCGACGAGCATCGCGCCCACCACGATCACGCCGTGCACGGCGTTGGCGCCGGACATCAGCGGGGTGTGCAGCATGGTCGGCACCTTGGAGACCACCTCGTAGCCCACGAAGGCGGCCAGGACCAGGATGAAGAGGGCCGCCAGCAGGGCAAACGTGCTCAGCTCGGAGGCGTCCATCTAGGCGTTCTCCTTCTCGCCCGCCGCGGCGGGCGCATCGGTCTTGTCACCTGCGTCGGAGGCAGCATCGGCCTGGACCGATGGCGTGGCCGGTTCGGCCGGCGCAGCCGGCGGGATGCCGAGCGCCTGCGCGGTTGCCTCGTTGACGACCTTGCCGCCATGGGTGATGGTCGCGCCGCGGGTGATCTCGTCGTCGAAGTCGAGCGCCACCGCGCCGTCCTTGACCAGGTGCTTGACCAGGGTCTGGACGTTCTTGGCGTACATCTGGGTGGCGCTGGCCGGCATGCTGGCCGGCAGGTTGGTGAAGCCGATGATCCGCACGCCGTTGTCGGTGACGATCTCCTTGCCGGCCTCGGTCAGCTCCGTGTTGCCGCCCATCTCGGCGGCCATGTCCACGATCACGCTGCCCGGGCGCATGCTCCGGATCATGTCGGCCGTGATCAGCTTGGGAGCCGGGCGGCCGGGGATCAGCGCGGTGGTGATGACCACGTCGGCGTCGCCCACGCGGCTGGCGATCAGCTCCGCCTGGCGTCGCTTGTAGTCGTCGCTCATCTCGCGGGCGTAGCCGCCGGCGGTCTCCGCCTGGGCCTTCTCCTCCTCGGTCATCTCGACCTCCAGGAAGGTGCCGCCCAGGGACTGGACCTGCTCCTTGACGACCGGCCGCACGTCGGTGGCCTCGACCACCGCGCCCAGCCGCTTGGCCGTGCCGATCGCCATCAGGCCGGCCACCCCGGCGCCGAAGACCAGCACGCGCGCCGGGCGGACGGTGCCCGCGGCGGTGGTCAGCAGCGGCATGAACTTCGGC
The DNA here is from genome assembly GCA_036375355.1 of Candidatus Limnocylindria bacterium. Lineage (GTDB taxonomy): Bacteria > Chloroflexota > Limnocylindria > QHBO01 > QHBO01 > DASURX01. The sequence goes on along the minus strand of DASURX010000267.1, from coordinate 14,863 downwards.
AGCCGCTCGGCCGCGATGAGCACCGCCTTGTAGCCGCCGGCCGTGGCCTGGCTGGAGAGCGTGTCCATCGACTGCGCGCGGGTGATGCGTGGGATGGCGTCCATGCTGATGGCCGAGATGCCCGCCTTGGCCAGCGTCTCCGCGTACTGCGGGTTGGCCAGCGTGCCAAGCGTGCCGATCAGGACCGTGCCCGGCTTCAGCATGCCGATCTCCTCGTCGGTCGGTCGCCCGACACGGAGGACCAGGTCGGCCTGCCCGTAGAGCGCGGGAGCGTCCGGGACGATGGTGGCGCCGGCCTCGCGGTACTGCTCGTCGGAGATGAAAGAGGCCTCGCCGGCGCCGGCCTGGACGAGGACCTCGACCCCATCCCCGATCAGCGCGGAGGCCGTCGGCGGGGTCAGCGCAACGCGGGTCTCGCCCGGCGCGCTCTCGCGTGGGACTGCGATCTTCATGTTGGTACCTGGTGGAGGGATTCGCGCGCGCTGCTGCACGCGCCCATTTCGGTGCAGTTCGGGATTTGAAGTGTACCAGAGGCCGATGGACGAGACCCCTGCCCAATGGCCCGTGTTCGGCATGCCGACTGGTGTGGCGGCGAGATCGCTCAGCAGCGGCAACGGCCCGGTTGGATTGGGCCAACCGGCACGAGCACGCTCCATGATCGGATGGCTAGAGTGGTGGCTGCATGAGCCTCGTCATCGAAGGGATCAGCAAGTCGTTCGGCGTCGTCCAGGCGCTCGACGACGTCTCGTTCGCGGTGGAGCCGGGGCGCATCTTCGGCCTGCTCGGCGCCAACGGCGCGGGCAAGACGACCTGCATGCGCATCGTGCTGGACATCCTGCGCGCCGATGCCGGCCGCGTGACCTGGCAGGGCAAGCTCAACACCGACCTGCCGCGCGACACGTGGGGGTACCTGCCCGAGGAGCGCGGCCTCTACACCCGCATGAAGGTCATGGAGGTACTGCGCTTCTTCGCCGAGCTGTACGGCGTCAGCGAGGCCGATGCCACGCGCGAGGTCGAGGACTGGCTGGAGCGCTTCCGGATCCCCGAGTACCGCGACCGGAAGGTGGAGGAGCTCTCGAAAGGCAACCAGCAGAAGATCCAGTTCATCGCCGCCATCCTGCACGATCCCGACGTCCTGATCATGGACGAGCCGTTCACCGGGCTGGACCCGGTCAACGTGCAGCTCCTCAAGGAGGCGTTCCTGGAGATGCGCGACCGCGGCAAGACGCTCATCTTCAGCACGCACCAGATGGAGACGGTCGAGGAGCTGTGCGAGGCGATCGCCATCATCGACCGCGGCCGGGTGGTGGTCGACGGGGCGCTGCGCGACGTGAAGCGCGCGATGGGGCGTCAGGTGGTTCGCCTGGCGACCGATGGAGACGGCCACGGCGTCGAGTGGATCGACGGCCTGGACGGCATCAGCATCACCGCGCGGCGCGCCGACTTCGTCGAGCTTCGCGTTCCGTCCGGGACCGATCCGCAGCTGGTGCTGACCGCCGCCCTGCAGCGCGGCGAGCACGTCACACGCTTCGAGATCGGTGAGCCCTCGCTGGAGGAGATCTTCATCGAGCACGTCGGGCGGCCGGCGGCCGACGAGGAGGAGCGCCACCTGGCCGCCAGCTCGCGCGGCGACGGGAAGGAGGCGCCACGATGATGGACCTGTTCCCCAATGCCTGGACGATCGCCCGGCGCGAGTTCACCCAGCGCGTCCGGACCAAGACCTTCCTCATCGTCACGCTGGTGCTGGCGCTGGTCGGCCTGGGCTTCGGCCTGCTGCCGGTGATCGGCAAGCTGATCATCGGCGACCAGGTGACGACCATCGCCGTGCACTCGGATGACGCCGAGCTGCAGTCGAGCACGGTCGCGGCGCTGAGGCTCATCCTCAACGCCAGCGATGAGGGGGCGACCTACGACATCACCGCCGCCGACGACGCGGCCGCCGCGGAGGCGCAGGTGCGTTCCGGGGACCTCGACGGGCTGCTCACCGTCACCCGCGGCGCCGACGACGAGCTGTCGTTCGACGCCCTGACCGATGCCGGCCCAACCGACCAGCGCCTGTTCGCCGTGCGCCAGGCGGCGACCCAGGTAAACATCGGCGATCGCCTGCAGCGCGCCGGCGTGGATCCGGCCGAGGCGGGCAGCATCTTCGCGCCGACCGAGTTCGGCGTCACCCGCACCAACCCGGAGTCGCCGAACATCGAGGAAGACTTCGGGGCGAACTACGTGATGGCCTACGCCCTGGTGATCCTGACCTTCATGGCGGTCATCACCTACGGCACCTGGGTCGCCTCCAGCGTCGCCGAGGAGAAGAGCAGCCGCGTGATGGAGCTGCTCATCACCGCCGCTTCGCCGCGCCAGCTGCTGGCCGGCAAGGTGCTGGGCACCGGCGCCGCCGGGCTGCTGCAGTACGTCGCGGTGGCCGGCGCCGCCGTCGTCGGCTTCCTGCTGCAGGGCCTGCTCGCCACCGCGCTGTTCGGGGAGGGCGGCTCGACCGGGCTTGAGAACCTGGACCTGTCGGTCCTGCTGCCGTGGGGCATCTTCTTCGTCGGCGGCTTCATGCTCTACGCGATCCTGTACGCCGGCCTCGGCTCGATGGCCAGCCGCCAGGAGGACATCCAGCAGGTCACCGGACCGATGATCTTCGTGGGCATGGGCGGCTACTTCGCGGCCTTCGTGGCGATGAGCATGCCCGATGCCGGGTGGGCCAAGATCCTGTCGGTCATCCCCTTCTTCAGCCCGTACATGCTGCCGATGCGCATGCTGCTCTCCAACGTGGCCCCGTGGGAGTGGACGCTCGGCGCGCTGCTGATGGTCCTCTTCCTGGCCGGAGCGCTGTGGCTCGCGGCACGGGTCTACTCGGCGGGCGTCCTGCTCTACGGGCAGCGTGCCAACCTGCGCTCCGCCTGGCGGGCCGTCCGGGTCGCCCGCTGACCCTGGGGGCCCGGCCCGGCTTCGCGCGAGCGGCGCGACGCCTGCGCGTTGGACCGACAGGAGAGCCGAACTGCGCCTTGGGCGTGCCCCCGGTGCGAACGGCCGACGTAGAAGGCCAAATGGCGCGCAACGCGCCCAGAACCGGCCCCTCGCGTGTGATTTGGACCGACAGGAGGGCCGAACGGCACCCCGGCCGCGACTCCGGTGCGGATTGGACTGACAGGAGAGCCGAGCGACCCGTGATCGCGCTGCCTGGGCTAGCATCGACCGATGCCGTGGTCTCGCCGTCCCGAGCGTGCGGAACCGGGCGTCGCGCCCGGCTCTCGCCGATCCCCGGCGCCGCATGCCGGTCCCGGGTTGGTCGCCACCGTCCTCGACCCGGTCCTGGGCCCGCTCGGCTTCGCGCCCGGGCAGGTCGGTGACATGGAGCAGCGCGGCCAGGTGATCTTCTGCCGCGGCGACCTCGGCAGCACCGACGGCGGCTGCGTGGACCTGGTCATCGAGCTCGAGGCGACCCCGGAGTGGCGCGTCAGCGGGGTGCGCTACTGGGGCTTTCCGAGCGACCGATGGCAGCTGCCCTTCGACGCGGACTCACCGCTGGCCGAGCAGCTGGCGGGCCTGGCTGCAACTCTCCCGGGCACGCTCGCACGGGCATGAGCAGCGAACGGGGCCTGGCGATCGGCACGCGCCGGCTGGAGCTGGCGCTGGGCGACATCACCACCCAACGCGTCGACGCGATCGGGAACGCGGCCAACGCCCAACTTGCCGGGGGTGGCGGCGTGGACGGGGCAATCCACCGCGCCGCTGGGCCGGGCCTCATGGCGGAGCTGCGTCGTCGCTACCCGAGCGGCACGCCGCCCGGCACGGCGGTCGAGACCTCGGCACACGACCTGCCTGCGCGCTGGGTGCTGCACGCGGTCGGGCCGGTGTGGCACGGCGGCGATCGCGGGGAGGCAGCCACGCTGGCAAACGCCTACCGGTCCTGCCTGCGACTGGCCGATGCGCTCGGCGCGCGCAGCCTGGCGCTGCCGGCAATCAGCCTGGGGGTCTATGGCTACCCGATGGCCGACGGCGCACGGATCGCGGTCGAGACGGCCCGCCGGCACCTCCGCGGCGAGACGAGCCTGGAGCTGGTGCGGTTCGTCCTGCGGCCCGCGACCTGGGACGCCTTCGCCTCGGCGCTCGCCGAGACCGGCGGGAGCGACTAAGCATCCTCGGCGCCGCTCGTGCGCAGGCCCGAGCCCGCTCGCGCGCGCTTGGCGAGGCGGAAGCGTCCGTCCGGCGGCGCGAGCTCGCCCGCGCGGCGGGCGTCCCCGGTGACCAGCGCGGCGGCGTACTCCCCGATCACCGGCCCGTGCTTGAACGCGTGCCCCGAGCCGCCGCCCGCGATCCAGGCGTTCGCCCACGCCGGATGGCGATCGATGATGAAGTGCGCATCCGGCGTGCTCGCGTACTGGCACACGCGACCATCGGACACCGGCTGCGCGGCCATCGCCGGGAAGCGGCGGCGCAGATAGGCGCGGGCCGTGGCCACGGACCTTTCGCCGATCACCCGCTCCTGCGTGTCCGGATCGGTGAGCGGCCCCGGGCGGTCGGGCGCGACCTTCAGCCCGCGGCCGTCGATCGAGGGGAGCCCGTAGATGGCGGCGTCGTACTCGGCCCAGGTGGGCAGGGCATCGGCCTTGAACCGGCCATCCCCCGGAGGTGTGGCGAAGTAAACAACCTCCTGGCGCGTGACGGCCAGGGCATCGGTCCCGAGCAGGTCGGAAAACAGCCGTCCCAGCCAGGGACCGGCCGCGAAGACGAAGGCATCGGCCTCGAGCTCGGCACCGTCAGCCAGTCGGAGGCGATCCAGGCGTGCGGCTGCGGCATCGGCCTGTGGAGGGATGACGCGACCGCGAACCAGGCGCACCCCGGCCGCATCTGCCGCGTCCAGGGTGGCAAGCAAAGCGCGCCGGGCCATCAGCACGCCGCCTTCGGGCTCGAACAGGCCCCAGCCGAGGTCCTCGGTCGCAACCTGCGGCCAGCGCACGGCAACCTCGTCGGCCGAGAGCCGCTCGGCCGGCACGCCCATGGCTTTGAGCGTGGCCAGGGATGCGGCCTCCATGCCATCGGGCGCGCGGGCCAGCCACAGGACGCCGGTCGCCACGAACAGCGTCGGATCCAGGGCCAGCCAGAGAGCCAGCGCGCGGCGCTGCCAGGCCGGGTAGTGGCGGTCCTCCCCGTGCGCGCTGCGCGTGACCCGCGTCTCGTCGGCCGAGGTCGCGAGGGGCGACGCCGGAGCGTACTGGTCCACCAGCGTCACCGCGTGGCCGGCCTCCGCCAGCCAGCGCGCGGTCCAGGCGCCGATGACGCCGGCTCCGACCACCACCACGCTCGGCTGGCTCATGGACCGATGGTACCCGCGGGCCTTCGTCGCTCGCCGCTTCGGCGTAGAGTCGCGCCGATGGATGCGGCCTCCGCCAGCCCCGCGGTCCGGACCGATGGCCTGACCAAGCACTACGGGCAGGTTCGCGCTCTCGAGGCGCTGAGCCTGGAGGTGTCGCGCGGCGAGGTCTTCGGCTTCCTGGGGCCGAACGGGGCCGGCAAGTCGACCACGATCCGGATCCTGCTCGGCTTCCTGCACCCGAGCGCCGGCTCGGCGAGCGTCCTGGGCCTCGATGCGGTGGCCGAGTCGGTCCAGATTCGCCGTCACATCGGCTACCTGCCCGGCGGGATCGCCATGTACGACTCGCTGAGCGGCAACGACGCGCTCGACTACCTCGCCGACCTGCAGGGTCAGCCACCCGTCCGGCGCGAGGAGCTCTGCGAGCGCCTGAGCATGCCGGCCTCGGTCCGGCGGCGACGCATCCGCGACTACTCGCGCGGCATGCGCCAGAAGATGGGGATCATCCAGGCGCTCCAGCACGACCCGGAGCTCGCCATCCTGGACGAGCCGACCGAGGGGCTCGATCCGCTCATGCAGCAGGCGTTCTACTCGATTTTGGAGGACCTGCGCGCCGCGGGCCGCACGGTCTTCATGTCCAGCCACATCCTGTCGGAGGTCGAGCGGGTCTGCGATCGGGTGGCCATCATCCGCACCGGTCGCCTGATGGCGCTGCACTCGGTGGACGAGCTGCTGGCGCGTCGCAAGCGCCACGTCCAGCTGCGCTGGCGGGGCTCCGTGCCCGACCTGTCCGGCGTGCCGGGGCTGGCCGACGTGGTAATCGAGGGCGACCGCATGACCGGCACGCTGCAGGGCGACGTGGCGCCCTTCGTGCGCACCGTGGCCTCGCCCTCGCTGGTCGACCTGATCATCGAGCCGGCCCGCCTGGAGGAGGCCTTCCTGGAGTACTACGCCGAGGATCTCGAAGGCGACGTGCCGCCGGACCGCCCCGGAAAGGAGGCGCGAGCGTGAGCTGGCCGCTCTTCTGGCGGACGCTGGCCTGGAACCGCGTGCGCCTGCTGGTCGTGGCGATCGCTGCGTTCGGCTGGGGCGTGCTGATCCCGGTGATCTACGTGAGCTTCTCCGAGGCGATCCGCGAGCTTGCCAACTCGGGATTCTTCCCGCGCGAGATGATGAGCTTCGGGTCGGGTGACTTCTTCAGCGTGCCGGGTGCCATGACCCTGGGACTCCAGCACCCGATGGCGATCGCCTTCGTGGCCCTCTTCGCCATCGCCCCGCCGATCGCCTCGGTCGCCGGTGAGCGGGAGCGCGGCACCCTCGAGGTGCTGCTCAGCCGCCCCATCTCGCGGCGACGGCACTTCGCGGTCCTGGCGGTGGCCGTGCTGCTGATCCTGGCCGTGGTGGTGGCTGCCCTGATCCTGGGCGAGCTGGCGGGTGCCATGGCGGTCGGCATCGCCGACGAGCTCGATCTCGGGCAGGTGCCGCTCGTCTTCGCCAACGGCCTGCTGATGTGGTCGGCCTTCGGCGCCTTCTCGCTCGCGGCATCGGTCAGCTTCGACCGGGTCGCCCCGGCCATGGGCCTGAGCCTGGCCTACCTGCTGGCCAACTACTTCCTGGAGATCCTGGGCTCGCTGTGGACCGATGTGGCCTGGACGCAGGAGTACTCGCTCTTCCACCGCTTCAACGCGGGCGAGGTCCTCCAGGGCAAGGCCGATCCCCTCGACTTCGCGATCCTGGCGGTGGCCACGGTGGTGCCGCTGGCGGTGGGGCTGTTCGTCTATCCGCGCCGCGACCTGGCGGCTCCGGCCTAGAGACCCGCCTCAGCCTCCGCCGGCTCGCCTGCCCGCGGCGAGCCGTCAGCGGTCGCGTCGTCGCGCAGGGCCAGCTCGATCGCCTCTTCCAGGTTGAGCCGCTGCCCCTCGGCGAAGGCCGCGGCGAGCTCCGGCACGCTCATGGCCTCCTTCGGCGAGAACTGCGCAGCCTGGCGGTTCGCCTCGGCCAGGCCCACGCCGGACACGTCCTGGATGACGGCGGCGGCGCCGGCGATGCGCATCGCCCGGTCGCGGTCGCCGCGGAGCCAGACCAGGCTGGCGAAGGAGTCGAGCACGAGCGCGTAGCCGCTGACGTCGTCGGTGGCCCGGAAGATTCCGAGCGCCTCGACGAGCGCCGCATGTGCAGCTTCGTACTCGCCGAGGCGAGCGTGGATCAGCGCGCGCGTGTACAGCGCCCAGCCCAGCATGAAGCGATCGTCGACCTCGCGGAACAGGGCGATCGCCTGGTCGTCGATCTCTGCCGCCGGCCCGATGTCCTCCTCGAAGATGTAACTGTTGACCATGGCCCACAGCGCGCGGCCCTCCCCCAGGCGGTCTCCCAGCTCGTGGAAGCGCTGACGAGCCTCCTCGGCAAGCGCCCGGCCCTGGATCATGTCGTCGCCGCCGACCGAGAAGGTGAAGCACTGGTTGTACAGCGCCTCCGCCTCGCCGCGGCGGTCGCCGATCGATACCGCTACCTCGCGCTGCTCGTCGTACCAGGCACGCGCGGCCGTGATGTCTCCTTGCCAGTAGGCGATGCCGCCTGCCGCCTCCACCGCGCGAACCCGGAGCGTGGGATGGCCCGCGACGTCCGGCAGGGCCAGGATGCGCTCAGCGCGCTCCCGGCCCTCGGGCAGGTAGCCGCGCATCTGCCAGAAGCGCCAGGTCGCGGCCAGGAGGCGCAACGCGAGCTCGGTGCGCTGCTCCTCGAGGGTGAATGCGATCGCCGCGCGCAGATTGTCGTGCTCCCGCTCCAGGGCATCGAGCCAGCGGCGCTGGGCGGGCGAGAACAGCTCGGTGGCTGCGCGCTCGACGAGCGCGCAGAAGTACTCGGCGTGGCAGGCCCGGGTCAGCGACGTCGCTTCGCGCTCCGCCAGCCGTTCCGTCGCGTAGGCGCGGATTGAGCCGAGCATCCGGAAGCGGGGCTGGTCGCCGGCGCCCACCTCCTGACGCACGAGGCTCTTGTCCAGGAGCGATGTCAGAGCCTCGAGGCCGTCCGGCGCCGGCCCAGCCTCGGCCGGCCACTCCGGCAGCACGACGCCCTCCACCGCGTCGAGGTCGGCGCCGCCGGCGAAGACGCTGAAGCGCGCGAAGATGAGCCGATCGGTCTCGTCAAGCAGGTCGTGGCTCCAGTCGATGGCGCCGCGCAGGGTCTGCTGGCGCTCGGGGAGGTTGCGCGAGCCGCCGGCGAGCAGCGACAGGCGATCTCCCAGGCGCGAGAGGATGGCCTGCGGGGTCAGGACCCGGACGCGGGCCGCCGCGAGCTCGATGGCCAGGGGCAGCCCGTCGAGCTGGACGCAGATCTCGGCGATGGCCGGGGCGTTCGAGGCATCCACCCGGAAATCGGGGCGGACGGACATCGCGCGCTCGATGAAGAGCGCCACCGAGGCGTACTGCGAGAGGCCCTCGAAGTCGGGCAGGTGGCGCGGATCGGGCAGCTGCAGGGGCGGCACCGGGTACTCCTGCTCGCCGTAGATGCGCAGCGGCGAGCGGCTGGTGGCCAGGATGCGCAGCTCCGGCAGGCGGGCCAGCAGCTCACCGATCTCCGGCGCGGCGTCCAGCACCTGCTCCACGTTGTCGAGGACGAGCAGCACGCGCTTGCCGGCCAGCTGCTCGCTCAGCCGCTCCAGCGCGCGCCCGCCCGGATCGGGCAGGCCCAGCGCCTGGGCGATGGTCGGCAGCACCAGCCGTGCCTCGCCGATCGTGCCCAGCGGCACGAAGTACACGCCGTCGGCAAAGCCGTCGGTCACGTCCGCGGCGAGCTGAAGGGAGAGCCTCGTCTTGCCCGTGCCTCCCGGCCCGGTCAGGGTCAGCAGCCGCGCCTCGGCCAGGAGGTCGCGCGCCTCGGCGATCTCCCGCTCACGGCCCAGGAAGCTGGTGAGCTGCGTCGGCAGGTTGTTGGGCACCGCGTCCAGGGTGCGCAGCGCCGGGAAGGAGTCCGGCAGGCCCTCGATCACCAGCATCGAGAGCTGCTCGGGGCGCGACAGGTCCTTGAGCCGGTACTCGCCCAGCTCGCGGATGGTCACGCCCGCGGGCAGGGCGGACTCGGCGAGCATCCGAGTCGTCGCCGAGAGCAGCACCTGCCCGCCGTGACCGGCGTTGGTGATGCGCGCCACGCGGTGCAGGTCGATCCCCACGTAGTTGTCCCCCTGCAGCCGCCCCTCGCCGGTGTGCAGGCCGCAGCGAACGAGGATGGCCACGCCATCGGGCCAGGGCTCGGAGGCCAGCGCGCGCTGCGCGTCCACGGCTGCCTGAACGGCCCGGGGTGCCGTCGCGAACACGGCCGAGATCGCGTCGCCCTCCGTCCCGAAGACCTGCCCCTGGTTGGCCGCCACGGCGGACTCCAGCAGCTCCAGGTGCCGCACCAGGACCGGCGGCCAGCGCTCGCCGAGCGCCTGGGCCAGGTTGGTGGAGCCCTGGATGTCGGTGAACAGGAACGTGACCGTGCCGCCGGGGAGCTGTTGCACCGGCGTAGTTTCGGGCCGGCGAGCACCGCCGGCAAGCCCTTGCGCTACCCTCCGCCGGTGATCCCCGTGGCCGCGCGGGCGCGCCCCGCCAACCTGATGGCCGTGCTCGCCGGGCGGCCGGTGCTGTCGGCCGTGCTGGGTGCGTTCAGCATCGCCTTCAGCGGGATCCTGGTCCGGCTGGCGGACGTCGAGCCCGCCACCGCCGCGATCTTCCGTTGCGCCTACGCGCTCCCCTTCCTGGCGGTGCTGGCCGGCATGGAGCGACGCGCCTTCGGGCCGCGGCCGGCCTCGCAGGTGTGGCTGGCCTGGGGAGCCGGCATCTTCTTCGCCATCGACCTCGAGCTGTTCCACCACACCATCGCGCTGACCGGCGCGGGGCTGGCGACGGTGCTGGGCAACACGCAGGTCGTGTTCGTGGCGGTCCTTGCCTGGCTCCTGCTGCGCGAGCACATGCCTTTGCGCACGGCGCTGGCCATCCCCATCGTCCTGGCCGGCGTGGTCCTCATCTCGGGCGTCATCGGCAGCGGGGCGTTCGGGGCGGACCCGGGGCTGGGCGTGGTGATCGGCCTGGGGACGGGGCTCTCGTACGCGTTCTTCCTGCTCGTCCTGCGACGCGGCAACGCCGACCAGCGACGGCCGGCCGGACCCCTGTTTGACGCCACGCTCTCCTCGACCCTGGCCTCGATCGTCATCGGCCTTCCGCTGGGCGAGGTGGACCTGCTGCCGACCTGGCCGGCGCACGCCTGGCTCTTCCTGCTGGCGCTCTCGGCGCAGGTCGTCGGCTGGCTGCTCATCAGCGTCTCGCTGCCGCGGCTGCCCGCGGCGTTGACCAGCGTGGTGCTCACCATCCAGCCGGTCGGCGCGGTGCTGCTGGCCATGCTGCTGCTCAGCGAGAACCCCTCGGTGGTCCAGCTGCTGGGCGCGGCCTGCATCCTGGCCGGCCTCCTGCTGGCCACCCTGCGGCGCCGCGGCGAGCCGCCTCCCGACCTGGAGGCGGAGTTCGGCTGACCCGGTGACGGCATCGGTCTATCGTTCGCTGGACCGATGTCTCCCACCACGCGCCTGTTCACCGGCCGCGGCCGCCTGCTCACTCCGCACCCGTACGACGGTGAGCTGCCCTGGGCCGTCGCCGTCGGCGACGGCAGGATCACGTACCTCGGCCCGGCGCGCGGCGCTCCCGCCTGCGACGAGGTCGTCGACCTGGCCGAGGCGCTGGTCACCCCGGGCCTGGTGGACGCGCACACCCACCCGGCCTTCGCCGGCGATCGCTCGGACGAGGCCGCGGCGCGCCTCGCGGGGCAGCGCTACGACGGTGGGGGCATCCTGCGCACCGTTGACGCGACCCGGGCCGCCTCCGACGCCGAGCTGGCCGCGCTGGTGGAGTCGCGCCTGCGAGCCCAGCTGGCGGCCGGCACGACGACCGTCGAGTGCAAGTCGGGCTACGGACTTTCGACCGAGGAGGAGCTCCGCGCGCTGCGCCTGATCGGTGAGGCCGGCGAACGCGTCCCGGTCCGGGTGGTGCGCACCTTCCTGGGGGCCCATGCCCGTCCGCCGGACGACGTCGAGTACGTCACGACTCTGGTCGAGGAGATGATCCCGGCGGTGGCCGAGCAGCGCGCCGCGGAGTTCTGCGACGTCTTCTGCGACGCCGGCTTCTTCTCGGTCGAGGAGTCGGAGCGCATCCTGGCCGCCGCCCGCTCGCACGGGATGGGCCTGCGGATGCACGCCGACCAGCTGTCGCGGACCGGCGCCAGCGAGCTGGGGGTGCGGCTGGGCGCCACCAGCATCGACCACCTGGAGCAGCTGGACGGCGCAGGCGTGGCGGCCCTGGCCGGCAGCACGGCGGTCGCCACGCTGCTGCCCGGCCCGGCGCTGGTGCTGCGCGACCGGCTCCCCCCCGCCCGTGCCCTGCTCGACGCCGGGGCGCGGGTGGCGCTCGCCTCGGATGCGAACGCGGGCACGTTCGGGGCCTGGGGCGCCATGCCGCTGGTGATCGGCCTGGGCGCCACCGTGCTGGGCATGAGCGTCGGCGAAGCGGTGACGGCCGCCACGCAGGGCGGCGCGCACGCGCTGGGCCTTGACGGACGGCGCGGCGAGATCGGTCCCGGGGCCGATGCCGACCTGGTGGCCTGGGACGCCGAGCACGAGGGCGCCTTCGCGCTGCGCCTGGGCGCCGTCGGGCCAGGCGCCGTTTTCGTCGGCGGGGAGCGGGTCGGCTAGCGGCGCCGCTCCGACGGCAGGTCGACCATGATCAGCGCCTCGCGGCGCACGCCACGGCCCACCAGGCGCGCGAACAGGTCCGGGACGTACCAGCGCAGCAGGAAGAGGCGGCAGCCGAGGCAGAAGCCGGTCACCGCCAGCACCACCTGCAGGGCGATCACGGCCGCGACCAACAGCCAGCCCCACGGCGCCAGGCCGGCGGCCAGCAGGGCGCTGCCGGCCAGAACGAACGCGGCGCCCATGGCCTGCGCAAAGCGCGGCGGCAGCTCGTGCTCCAGCTCCGAGGTGCCGAGCCGCAACCGGTCGCGCAGCAGCGGCCACGGTCGGCCGAAGGGGAACCAGCGGGTGCCGTAGAAGGCGGATACGGCGAGCGCCAGGCCGACCAGGGCGGCGAGCGGCCACCAGCCGAGGGCGGTGGCGGCCACGAGGGTGAGCGCCGAGGTGGCCGCGCCGAAGCGCTGGCCGCGAGGGTCGATCCAGCGGCCGCTGGCCGGGCGCGCGACGGACGCCAGCGTGGCGGCGATGGTCAGGGGGCGGGTGAACAGGGACACGGGACTCCTCCGCGAGACGGGCAGGTGAAACGAGGCGGGGAAAGCGCGAGGAGCCGCAGCGGACGGGTGCTAGGCGGCGGCCCCCCGCCGCCTACAGGTCGAGGGCTCGCCTTCGAGCCGGCACAGCAGGTCGTCGACGCACAGGACGCGTCGGATGAGGCCTGGAACGAGGCTGCGCTGCGGTGCCATCAGGTGCCCAAGCATACGGCCGGACGGCGCGGCTTACCAGCCGTGCCATCGGCTTTGCCTATCATGGGCGTTCATGGACCGATACGACCTGGCCATCGTCGGCGCCGGCGCGGCGGGCGAGGCGGCTGCCTTCGAGGCGCGCGCGCTCGGGCTGTCGGTGGCCATCGTCGAGCGCGACCTGTTCGGCGGTGGCTGCCCGTTCTGGCAGTGCATGCCGTCCAAGGCGCTGCTGCACGCCGCAGCGGTCCACCACGCCGGCGGGGACTTTCCCTGGTCGCGCGCGTCGGGCTTCCGCGACTGGATGATCAGCCGCGAGGGCATCGACTACCCCGACGACACCTCCCATGTCGACGCGCTGGTGAAGGCCGGCGCGGTCCCGATCCGCGGCGAGGCGCGCTTCGTCTCGCGCGACCCGCTGGGGCTCGAGGTCGCCACCGACGGCTCGGTCCGGCAGATCCAGGCGGCGAACGCGGTGCTGGCGATCGGCTCGCACTCGCGCATCCCGTCGCTGCCCGGCCTCGACGAGGTGGAGTACTGGACCAACCGCCAGGGGACCGGCCTGCGCGAGCTGCCCGACGGCGTGGTGGTGCTGGGCGGAGGCCCGTCCGGCATCGAGCTGGCCCAGGTCTACGCCCGGTACGGCGTGGAGGTGGTGATCGTCCACCCCCGCGACCGGATCCACGATCGGGAGCACCCGCGCAGCTCGGACTGCCTGGCCGACGGGCTCACGGCCGACGGGGTCCGGCTGCACCTCAACGCGCGTGCCACCGGCGTGCGCGCCGGCGCCGGGAGCCGCGGCCGGCACGTCGTGGAGCTGTCCGACGGCACCAGCGAGGAGGGCGAGGCCATCCTGCTGACCATCGGTCGCGAGGTTCCCTGGGCCAGCCTGAACCTGGCAGCCATCGGCGTCCGGGCCGATGACGGGCGCGTGACGGCCGATGACCACCTGCGCATCGCGCCGCACGTCTACGTCGCCGGGGATCCGGCCGGCCCGGAGCTGCACACCCACCTCGCCCATTACCAGGGCGAGATGGTGGCGCGCCTCGCGGCCGGGCAGGACCTGAAGCCCGACCACAGCGCGATCCCGCGCGCCACCTACACCGATCCCGAGACCGCCTCGGTCGGCCTGCTGCTGGAGCAGGCCCGCGAGCGGGGCATCGACGCGGTCGAGCTGACCGAGGAGATCGCCACCAGCGCCAAGGGCTACACCAGCGAGACGCGCGGTCACGTGACGATCGTGGTGGACCGCGGGCGGCGGATCCTGGTGGGCGCCTTCATGGCCGGTCCGGCGGTGAGCGAGGCGATCCACGAGGCGGTGCTGGCCGTCAAGCTGAAGACACCGATCTCGGTCCTGGCCGACACGATCCACGCCTTCCCGACCGTCGCCCGCGTGCTGGGCACGCTCTTCATCCGGGCCGGCAAGGAGCTCGGCTAGGCCCGACGCACCCCTACCATGCGAGCCGCATGGAGCAGACCCTGATCCTGGCTGCGCTCTTCGCGGCCGCGGCAGTCCTGTACGGGATGGTAGGCCACGCCGGCGCATCGGCCTACCTGGCGGCCATGGCCCTGGTGGGACTCGATCCGGCGGTCATGAAGCCGACGGCGCTGGTGCTGAACGTCTTCGTGGCCTGCGTGGTGACGGTGCGCTTCACCCAGGCCGGGTTCGTCAAGCCGGTCGCGGCGTTGCCGTTCCTGGTCGGCTCGGTGCCGGCGGCGTTCGTGGGCGGCGCGCTGACGCTGCCCGGCGAGGTCTACCGGCCGCTGGTCGGCGCCATGCTCCTGTTCGCCGCGGTGCGGTTCGGGGTCACCGCCGGCCGCGCCGGCGAGGAGTTCCCGCCGCGCGCACCGCTGTTCGCGGCCGTCGCCAGCGGCGCGGTCATCGGGCTGCTGGCCGGCCTGACCGGGACGGGCGGCGGCATCTTCCTGACGCCGCTGCTCATCGCCGCTGGCTGGGCGGGGACGCGGTACGCGGCCGGCGCATCGGTCGTCTTCATCCTGGCCAACTCGCTCTCCGGCCTGGCGGGCAACCTCGCCGCGGTGGGCAACGTGCCATCGGCCATCCTGCTGTGGCTGCCGGCCGTGGTGGCT
>DASURX010000266.1:0-4894 GCA_036375355.1 Candidatus Limnocylindria bacterium | reverse complement strand
CCCCGCGCCAGCTCGAGGTTGGTTCCGCAGACCAGCGTCCGGTGCGCCTCGACCAGCGCGTGGAACGGGCAGTTGCGCAGGCGGATCGAGCCAACCGCATCGGCGAAGGGCTCATAGCCGGCGGCCACCAAAGCGCCCGTCAGCCGATCCTCGGAGGAACCAGTGTCGGACCCGGACGTTGCGACGCCCAGCTCCGCCCCGGCGGCGGCCGCGGAGTCGGCCAGCGCGGGCGGTGGCGCGCCGTCGCCCATGCGCTCGATCGCCGTCGCGAACAGATCGGCGGCAGCCGCGTAGCGGCGCTCGGGCAGCGTGACGCTGAACTCCCGATCGGCGCGCTGGTAGACGCGGGCGGGCCGTCCCGCACCGGGTCCCACTCGGCCGGTGAGGCGCCGATAGCCGGCTTCGAGCAGCCCCGCCTCGGCGAGCTTGTCGAGGTGGAATGCCGCCAGGCTGCGCGAGATGCCGACGGCCGCGGCAGCCCCCTCGCGGCCAACGGCATCGGGCTGCTCGACGACCCACTCGTACAGGCGTCGCCGGACCGGATCGTTCAAGAGGCGGATGGCGCCCAGGTCGTCAGTCGAGCTGGTATCGGTCACCGTCGGAGTCTATCACGCACGTCTATTGTGCATACATTTGACACTCCCCGGCCCAGAGGTGTATCTCTAACGTGTGTTGGTGATACCGATCCTTCGGTTCGTTCGTCGGCTCCCGATCCTCATGCTGCTCGGCCTCGCGGTGATGGCCGTCGGAGGCGCACTCGACATCGTCGTGCACGGGCTCGGCTTCGCTCACGCGGCCCACGACCACGTCCACGACTTCGGGATCGAGCACCTGGCCCACCTCGTCGGTATCGCCGGCATGGTCCTCGTCCTGGCGGGGCTCGTCACGCACGGGGCCCGTCGCCAGCGTCGCATTCCGGCGCTCCAGAACCAGACACGTGGAGGTCTCGACAGCCATGCCCATCGGTGATTTCGCGAACCTCGTTCCCCCGCCCGTCTTCCTCCTCATCCACCTGGCCGCCTTCGCCATCGGCGCCTACTTCGCCTGGCGCAGCTTCGAAGCCGATGCCGGCCTCCTCGGCTGGGCCTTCACCCTCTTCGCCGCCGCCGAGCTGAGCTACATGACGTACCACCTCGACTGGACCGTGATCCTGTTCGCGCACACGATCAGCGAGGTCCTGGACCTGCTCGCCTTCGTCCTGGTATTCGTGGCCGCCACGCGTGGCGTGACCTCGGCCCTGCACCGCGCGCCGGGACGGTCATGATGGCCCGTCGCCACCTGCCATCCATCGCGGTCGTGGTCCTCGGCGCGCTCGTGCTGGCCGGCTGCGCCGCCTCGGCCGCCGAGGCTTCCCCGGTGGCCACCGACCACGTGGACCTGCCGCCGTCGTACAAGTTCGAGCCCGCCCTGATCACGGTCACGGACGGTACGACGGTGACCTGGACGAACCACGACAACTTCACGCACAACGTGCGCCTGCTCGACGACGGCGGGGCGACCATGGAGCTCGCCCCCGGTGAGAGCGTCAGCTACACGTTCCGCGGAGTCGGCGAGCACCACTACGACTGCTCGTTCCACCCCCACGACATGAAGGGCGTGGTGATCGTCACCGCTTCCTGATCGCGGGCCGCACGGCTGGTGGCGTCCGCCACCAGCCGTCACTCCTGCCCGATGGTGCGGGCGGCGTAGTCGCGGATGGCCTCGACATCGGGCTCCAGGATGTAGCCCCGCCCGTCGCCGGCATCGCCCTCGAAGGGGATGAACTCCGGCGGCTGGAGCACCTGCCGGGTGACCTCCGCCGCCTGGGCACGGCGAGCAATCTCGAGCAGCGTCGGCAGGTCGTCGAGCGGGAGATCGGTGTCCAGCGAAGCAAGGCCGGAGAGCAGGTCGCGCAGATCGACATCGGTCTGCGAATCCGACAACCGCGCGACCAGGTCCAGCAGCACCTCCTGCTGGCGCGCGGCTCGGCCATAGTCGGTGTCGATCCGTGTCCGGACGTACGCCAGCGCGGTGGGGCCGTCCAGCTCCTGCTGGCCGGCGGGCAGGTCGAGGTGGACCTTCGGATCGACCAGTGGCTGGGCCGGGTCCACCGTCACGCCGCCGGCGGCATCGACCAGCTGGACCAGGTCGTCCATGTCGACCGCCACGTAGCCGTCGATCGGGACGCCGAAGAGCTCCTGCATGGCGCCCACCAGCGTGTCGACGTCGCGCTCCGCGTAGATCGCGTTCACCTTCGAGGTCCAGGTGGTGCCGTCCGGGAGCGGGATGTCCACCGTGTCCCGCGGCAGGGAGATGAGCGTCACCTCCGACTGGTCGGCGCTGACGCTGGCCAGCATCAGGCTGTCGGTGTTCAGCCCCAGGCCCTGGTTTCGTCGCTCCTCCGAGGTGTCCAGGCCGATGACCAGCACGGTCAGCCGTTGCCCGAGGAGGTCGGCGTTCAGCGTCTCGCCCGGGGTGGGGATCGGCGTTTCGGCGGATGGACCGATGCTGGGGCTTGCACCCGGCTGCTGCTGGTTGAGCAGCACGAAAGCGAGGATCGCCGCAATGATGGCCAGCACCACCACCAGGGCGATGACGGCACCGGCTCCCCAGCCCTGGCGGCGTGCCTGCGAGCGTTGCATGAGACCGCCGACCCTGCGCCTGGCGTGCCAGCCGGGAGGTGCCCCCGGCGGAGGGGCCGCATCCGCCGGGGGCGCGCGTTATCGGTCAGTCGGTGGCGGGAAGCATCCGCCGCCGCGCGATCGCCAGCAGGAGCACCGCTCCGGCGAGCACCGGCAGCGGGCGGCGCCTGGCTTTTTCATCGGGCCATTTTCCGCCGGGCAGGCCGCTCGCCGAGCGTTCTGGCCCTTCTATCGGGCCATTCACCGCACGAACGCTCCCGACCGCCGTCTCGTGCGCACGGTGGCCTCGCATGAGAGCCAAACGGCGCATAGCGGCCCCGCCGCGTGGAACCTGGCCCCGACCTGCCGGCCACCCGAAACCACCAAGGGCCGGGCACAAATCTAGGCGGAGGGAGGGAGCCAGCCGTGGATCAGCTCGTCGTGGTAGCGAGCCTCGCCGTCGGTCCCACGCGCGGCCCTGGGCACCGGCGCCATCGGCAGGCGACCCCGAATGGCCTGGGCGTAGTAGGCGCAGACGTCGGTCAGCGGGCAGAGGCCGCAGATCGGCCGCGGGGCGCGGCAGGTATCGCGGCCGTGGCGAATGGTCTCGACGTGGAAGGGATACATCTCGGCCGGCGCCAGCACCGACTCGAGCAGGTCGTGCGCCCGGTCGAGCGGCGTGCGCGGCGGCAGCATCCCGAGTCGGGTGGTCACCCGGTGGACGTGCGTGTCGACCGGCATGGCGGGCCGTCCGAACCCGAAGAGCAGGATGATCGAGGCCGTCTTGCGCCCCACCCCGGGCAGCGAGGTCAGCCACTCCCGCGCCTCCTCGAGCGGCAGCCGGCCCAGGAACGAGAGGTCCCAGCTGCCATCGGTGACGGCGTGCACCTCGGCCAGCACGTGCTGGATCCGCTTCGACTTGGTCGGCGCCAGCCCGCCGGGCCGGATGACGTCCTCCAGCTCGTCGGTGGGCGCGGCCAGCACGGCGTCCCAGTCGGCGTACCGCTCGCGCAGGGCGGTGAAGGCGCGGAACGAGTTGGTGTCGGCCGTGTTCTGGCTCAGGATGGTCAGAACCAGCTCGCTGACCGCATCCAGCCGCGAGCCCGCCCAGCGGGGATGCTCGTAGCGCTCGCCCAGTCGCTCGAGCACGACCTCCGCCAACCGGCGCCGTTTCCTGCGATCCGCAGCCAGCTTCTGCGGGCTCGGTCCCTTCCTGGCCATGGACCGATGCGCCCTACGGGCGCGCCAGCTCCAGGCCGATGCCCACCATGCGCGCGACCCGCTCCGCCGCGTTGGCCAGCAGCCGCTCCGTCTCGGCCATCGACTCCTCCAGCGGCATCGGGCGATCGCCGATCGGCTGCACCACGGCGAAGACGCCGGAGGCATCCAGCGCGGCGGCGCCCTGGCCCAGCGCGCCGCACAGCAGGATCACCGGCGCGTTCCGGGTGCGCGCCAGCCGGGCAACGCCCATGGCGGCCTTGCCGGAGAGCGTCTGCTCGTCGGCGCGTCCCTCGCCGGTGATGACCAGGTCCGCCGCCTCGACCAGCTCCGAGAGGCCGACCAGCTCCGCCACGACGTCCACGCCGGGGCGCACCGTCGCATCGGTGAAGCCCAGGAGGGCGGCCGTCGTGCCGCCCGCCGCTCCCGCCCCCGGGAGATCGGCCACCAGGCGCCCGGCGGCAGCCTCGATCGCGTCGCCATAGGTGGCCAGGGCGGCGTCCAGCTCGGCCACGGCTGCGTCGTCGGCGCCCTTCTGCGGGGCGTAGGTGGCGGCAGCGCCCATCGGCCCGCACAGCGGATTGGTCACGTCCGAGGCGATCACCAGCTCCACGCCCTTGAGCCGCGAATCCAGTCCCGCCGCATCGATGCGCGCCAGCCGCGCCAGCGGCGCGCCGCCGGGCGGCAGCTCCTGGCCCTCGGCGTCCAGGAAGCGAGCACCCAGGGCGGCGAGCAGGCCGGTGCCGCCATCGGTGGTGGCCGATCCGCCCAGCCCCAGCGTGATGCGCTGCACGCCCGCGTCCAGGGCGGCGCGGATGAGGTCGCCGGTCCCGCGGGTCGAGGCGGCGCGCGCCGCGTCGGGGGTGCGCTCCTCGGGCTGCAGGCGTGCCAGCCCGGAGGCGGCGGCCATCTCGATGAAGGCGGCGTGGCCGTCGTCCAGCAGCAGCCATTCGGCATCGACCGGTCGCATCAGCGGATCCGTGGCCTGCGCCGTGCGCCGCTGCGCGCGGTCGTCGAGCGCCGCGGCGACCGCCGCGAGGGTGCCCTCGCCGCCGTCGGCCATCGGCGCTCGCACC
>DASURX010000265.1:0-4658 GCA_036375355.1 Candidatus Limnocylindria bacterium | reverse complement strand
GTGGTCGCCGGCGACAAGGCCGGCACCAAGCTGGCGAAGGCGGAGAAGCTCGGGGTGCCGGTCCTGGACGAGGACGGCTTCCGCCGCCTGCTGGAGCGCGGCGAGCCATGATCGATCCGGACGAGGCCGTCGCCCGCGCAGATCGGCTTCGAGGACTCCATCACGCGGCTGAGCCGCTGATCCTGCCCAACGCCTGGGACGTGGGCAGCGCGCTGGCGATCGAGCGGGCCGGTGCGACTGCGGTGGCCACCACGTCCAGCGGCGTGGCGGCGTCGCTCGGCTATCCGGACGGCGAGGCGATGTCGGCCGAGGAGATGTTTGACGTCGTCGAGCGCATCGCGCGGGCAGTCGAGGTCCCGGTCACCGTCGACATTGAGGCCGGCTACGGGCTGGAGCCCGATGCCTTCGTCGACGCGCTGCTGGCGTCAGGTGCGGCGGGCTGCAACCTGGAGGACACGGACCGCGCACATGATCCCGGGGCGCTGGTGGACCTCGAGCGCCAGGCGGAGTGGCTGTCCCGCGTGCGAGCCGCGGCCGATGCCGCCGGCGTGCCGATCGTCATCAACGCCCGGATCGACACCTTCCTGCGCGGCAGCGGCTCGCTCGAGGAACGGGTCGAGGACGGACTGCGGCGGGCGCACGCCTACGTCGCGGCAGGGGCCGACTGCGTCTACCCCATCTGGCTGACCGAGACGGATGCCATCGCTCGTTTCGTGCAGGAGGTGGAGGCGCCCGTCAACGTCCTGCTCAGGCCGGGCGCACCGACCCTCGCCGAGCTCCGCGCTCTCGGCGTGCGACGCATCAGCGTCGGGGGCGGGCTCGCGCACCGGGCCATGGACGCCACCGAGCGCCTCGCCCGTGCGCTCGTCGGCGGCGACGACACTCCGTTCCGGGACATGGCCGAGGGCTAAGACGCACCTGGGGCTCGGTCACTCGCCACCGATGTCGGATCGCTGATAGTTCAGATTCTGTACTTGGCTGTCACTGGCCGGGCGCGTACGCTCAGCGCATGGAGGGGTACGGGCAGTTCTGTCCGATCGCGCTCGGGGCCGAGATATTCGCCCAGCGCTGGACGCCACTCATCCTTCGCGAGCTGCTGCTCGGCAGCCATCGATTCAGTGAGCTGCAGCGTGGCGTGCCGCGTATCTCCCGCAACCTCCTGGTGCAGCGCCTCGGGGCGCTGGAGAAGGCAGGCATCATCGAGCGCCGGCCACGCGTCGACCGCCGCGGCTACGACTACTACCCGACGCCCGCGGGCGAGGAGCTGCGGCCTGTCGTCCACGCGCTCGGCGCGTGGGGATACAGGTGGGCGGCACGGAAGCTTCGACCCGAGAACCTCGACGCCAGGCTGCTGATGTGGTTCCTGCGTCGCAGCATCAAGGTCGATCGGCTGCCGGCGCACCGGGTCGTCACGCGCTTCGATTTCCACGCCCCGGACCTCTCGCCGGGACGGTCGAAGCATCCGGAATCCTTCTGGCTGGTGCTCGACCGGCCGGAGGTCGAGCTGTGCCTGAGCGACCCTGGTCATGAGGTCGATCTCACCGTCCGTGCCGATGTGTCGGCCCTGACCCGCGTCTATCTCGGTCACCTCTCGCTGCTGACGACGCTGCGCGATGGCAGTGTCGAGCTCATCGGACGCCGCGCGTTGCGCGCTGGCTTCCATGCCTGGCTGGGAATCAGCGGGTTCGCCCCGGGCCGCAGGCAGCCCGCGCACCCCGCCACTCTCTCCTGAGTTGGTTCACTTTCTGACCTAGGCCTCGCGCGGCGGAGCTCCAATACTCGGCCTCCTCAACCGAGCGTCGGAATAGGAGGAACGATGAAGCTCAGGCTCAGACTCGCCACGGGGATCGTTTTCCTGGCAGCGACCACGGTCGCAGTTCCGGGGTCGACATTCGCGGCATCACCGGCGACACAGTGCAGGCCGGCGGCGGCGTTCCCGGCGGCCACCACACCCGTCTCGTTCTGGAGCACGGAGGCCCGCTGCGCGATCGTTCCCGCGGGCCCCAATGGCATCTTCGGGCTCGAGAACTTCGGCTCGAAATTCCCCGGTGAGGCCGCGGTGTACATGGGCATCGTCCATGTCGCGATCTATGACGCGGTCGTCGCCTTCCGGGGCGGCTACGAGCCGTATGCCCCGGTACCCGTGGCTCCACCGGGCGCTTCGCTCGCGGCGGGGATCGCGACCGCGGCCTATGACACGCTCAGCGGCCTCCAGCCACAGCTCGCTGCCGATCAGACGATCATCGACGGCGACTACACCGCCTACCTCGCCGGCCTCAGCGATGGCCCGGCCGCGATCTCCGCCGGCAACGCGATCGGCCACGCCGCCGCCGCCGCGGTGCTGGCGCTGCGTGGGGACGACGGCCGAGGCTGCAGCACGACGCTGACGGACCTCGGCCTGCCCGCTCCGGCACCCGGGGTCTGGCAGCCCGGACCGGGTCCAGCGCTCGGTTTGTGCCTGCCCGGGATCCGGCCGCTGGCACTTCTCACCGGATCCCAGTTCCGGCCCGATGGACCGAACGCCCTCGCAGGCGAGGCGTACGCCGACGACTTCAACCAGGTCCGGCAGCTCGGCAGCGTCGACAGCTCGCGGCGCACGCCGGACCAGACGAGCGAGGCGCGGTTCTGGACGGACCATGACCTGCGGCAGTGGAACGACGGCATGCTGGCCCTGGCCGATTCCCACGGCCTGGACCTGCTGCAGACCGCTCGCATGCTGGCGATGGCCCACGTCGCAGGCGGAGACGCGATGATCGCGTGCTTCGACGCGAAGTACCACTTCTGGTTCTGGCGACCCATCCAGGCGATCCGACAGGCGGACGCCGATGGGAACCCGCGCACCCTCGCGGACGCCGCCTGGACGCCGCTGGCGACGACCCCGAACTTCCCCGAGTATCCATCGGCGCACGCATGTCACAGCACGGCCGTGGTCGAGGCGCTGGACGCCTTCTTTGGCACCGATAAGGTCGCCTTCACCCTCACCAGCCGTGCACCCCTCGTAACCCAGAGGACGCGGGCCTATGCGCGCCTGCATGACGTGGTCAAGGACGTGGATTGGGCGCGGGTCCTTGTCGGCTTCCACTTCCGCAACTCGGATCTGCAGGGCACCTCGCTCGGCAGGAAGGTCGCACGCTTCGTCGTCGACCACGACTTCCTCCCGGTGGACTGACCGCGCGCTCCGGCGACGGGCCCTGCGGAGGGTCAGGCAGGGTCGCCCGTTGCCAGGAAAGCCTCGACCAGCTGGTGGTAGCCGGCAAAGGTGGCTCGCACGGTGTGCCCGCACTCCGGGTCGACCTCGAGCCGGGCGTTCGGCAGCTGCTCGGCCACCTGGCGCGTGGCGGCCACCGGCACCACCTGGTCGCGGCCGCCGGCCAGCAGGAGCGCTGGCACGGCGACCTCCCGCAGGCGCGAGGTCACGAAGGACGACGGGTCGAGCGTCGCGCGCAGCTCCCCGACGAAGCGCTCCGGGGTGGCGGGCTTCGGCTGCAGCCGTGCCGCCGCGTCGAAGGACGGCGCGCCGGCAGTGCCCTGCGCCGGGCGCATCTGGGTCGCCATGTGCCCGAAGAAGACGCCCCACTCGTCGTTGTCGGCCAGGGTCAGCCACTGCGCCATGCGCAACGCCATCGGCGAGCCGGGAGGCGTCTCGGAGGCGACGGACGCAAGCACCAGGCGAGCAACCAGGTCGGGCCGATCGACCGCCAGCCACAGCGAGATGCGGCCACCGCCCGACTCGGCCTCCACCGCGCAGGGCGGCTGGGGCCCGCCGTTGCCCGCCACCCAGTCCAGGGCGCGCGCCACGGACTCGGCGATGACGCGCGGGTGCATCAGCAGCTCGGCGTCGGCGGGGTCGTCGGGCAGCGGGCGACCGGCGATCACGACCGGACGGCGCGCGGTGCGACCCTGCCATCGGCGCACCATCACGTGCTCGCTGCCGGCCAGCGGCCGCAGCCCGGTCTCCACGCCGCCCAGGACCAGCAGCGGGACGCCCGTACCCCCCGGCAGCCGCAGGAGCTCGATTCGCCCGCCGGGGATCGGCAGCGCCTCGACACGGGGGTCCTCAGCCATCCCCCGCATTGTCGCCTGCTAGCATCGGGCCATGATCAGCCGCTCCGACGTCGAACACGTCGCCGCCCTTGCCCGCCTCGGCCTGACCGACGAGGAGATCGATCTCATGCAGGAGCAGCTGAACCGCATCCTGGAGGCCATCGGGCGGCTGCAGGCGGTCGACACCAGCTCGGTGGGACCCACCGCCCAGGTGATCGCGCTCGAGAACGTGATGCGCGAGGACGTCGCGCGGCCGGGCCTCGACCGGGAGGCAGCGCTGGCCAATGCGCCGCTGCGCGAGGGGCCGATGCTGCGCGTGCCGGTCGTCCTGGAGGAGGGTCGCTAGGCCGATGGCTCTCGACACCCTGCCGCTTGCCGATCGCACCATCGCCGAGGTGGGGGATGCGCTGCGCCGCCGCGAGCTCTCGTCACGCGAGCTGACTGAGGCCTGCCTGGCGCGCATCCGACGGGACGGGGAGCGCCTGAACACGTTCCTGGCGGTCGGGGAGGAGCGCGCCCTGGCGGCCGCCGACGCCGCCGACGCCGCGCTGGCGCGCGGCGAGACCGATGCACGCCCCCTGCTCGGCATCCCGTACGCGCTCAAGGACATCTTC
>DASURX010000264.1:0-4663 GCA_036375355.1 Candidatus Limnocylindria bacterium | reverse complement strand
CGAGGTCACCTCGGCGCGACGGCTTTGTCCGATGCCTCTTCCCCGGCGGTCGCGATGCCCGGTCCCTGCCGCAGCTGCCGAGCGGTGGCCTGATCGCCCTTGGCCTCGGCCAGCGCCAGGGCCTCATCGCGAACCCGCTCGGCCCGCTCGACCTCGCCAGCCCGCCGCAGGACATCGGCCAGGTCGCGCAGTGCCTCGGCGCGAAGGCCGATGAAGTCGCCCGCTTCCCGTAGTTCCACCGCGCTCTCCGCCAGGGCAATCGCCTCCGCGGCGTGCCCGCCGTCGGCCAACAGCCGCGCCTTCGCCCCGCGCCAGATGGACTGCGCATCGACGTCGTCCGGAGCCGATACCTCCTCGGCCACCGCGAGGACCTCGGCTGCGTCATCGGCCTTGCCCTGCGCCAGGAGGGCGCGGCCCAGGAGGCCGGCGATGCTGGCCAGCGTGTAGCGCTCGCCCATCTCTCGCAGCGCGCCGTACTCGCGGCGCAGGAGGCCCTCGGCGGCCGCATGGTCGCCGGCCAGCAGCTCCACCCGTGCTGCGTCCAGGGAGATCGAGGCGGCCAGGATCCCGGCGCGCAGCTCCTCGAGCTTGGCCGCCGCCGAGCGATACAGCGAGCGGGCCTCTTCGAACTCGCCGTTCATCGCGCGCAGCTGGGCGAGGAGCAGCTTCAGCGTCGAGGCCGCGTGCTGGTCGGCCGTGGTGTGAGCCAGCAGATCCTCCAGGCGCGGAAGGGCGATCGCGACGGGCGTCGGCCCGTAGACGAGCGCGCTGGCATAGCCAATCGATCCGCGCGTCTCGGCCCGGAAGTCGCCGCTCGCGCGCGCATGCTCGACGACGTTGGCGCTCGCCTCCTGGATCGCCGCAGCCTGCTGCGCGGCGCCGTACATGCCGACCCGCATGCGCCAGGCGAAGGTCAGGCCGCGGTCGTAGCCGGTGGCCTCGAAGAGCGGAACGGCCGCCTCCGTCGCGGCAGCGACCTCCGAGCTCCAGTCACTGCCGCCATCGGTCTCGCCGGAGTACAGCTGCGCGTACAGCTGGACCAGCCGAGCGTGGTGCGCGATGCGCTCGTCGCCGGCCGCCCCGGCGTTGCGCAGCGCGTCGCCAAGGACGGACTTCACCTCCTCGAACTCGCCCAGCTCGGTGAGCGCCTCGGCCAGGACGGGGAGCAGCAGCAGGCGATCGGGATCGTCCTCGGAGCGCGTGGCAGCGGCCCGGCGCAGCAGGCTGGCGGCGGCGGGCAGGTCCCCGCGGACCATGGCCCGCATGCCCGCGCCGGCAAGCTTCTGCGAGGCGCGCACGCCCACCGCCCGGCCATGGGACCCGAGCGTGCCCAGCTCGCCGAGGTAGCGATACGCCTGTTCGAGGTGGTAGCCGTGGATCTCCTCGAAGTCGCGGTTGTCCACGCCGTGCTCGGCATTGAAGCCTTCGGCCCAGGTCACGAAGCGCTCGTGGAGCCCGGCGCGCTCGCGCTTCAGCAGCCCGCCGTACGCCGCGTCGCGCACCAGCAGGTGGTGGAAGCGGTACGCGGCATCCTCGCCGTCGGCGCCGGCGTTGGGCTGCACCAGCTGCTTGTCGGACAGCGCGACCAGGTGCTGCGGCAGCGTCGGGGCGATGGGCTCCGCGACGAGGGCACCGACGGCCGCCACGGCGAAGTTCTGGCCGATCACCGAGGCGGGCTCGATCACGCCGCGCTCATCGGCCTCCAGCAGGTCGAGGCGGGCGGCCAGCAACGCCTGGATGGTGGGCGGGACGTCGAGGCGGGTGAGGTCGCTGACCTGCACCCAGTGGTCGTCCTCGCGGCGCAGGGTGCCGTCGTCGATCAGCATGGACAGCAGCTGCTCCACGAAGAGCGGGTTGCCGGCCGCGGCCTGCACGATCCGCGAGCGCACGGCGGCGTCGATGCCGGTGCCACCCAGCAGGCCCTCCACCACCTGGCCGGCGTCGGCATCGGTCAGCGGCGCGAGCACCAGGCGCAGCATGCCATCGGCCTCGGCCCAGTCCGTGTGGCGTTCCAGCAGCTCGTGGCGGCTGGTGGTCATGAGCATGACCGGCGCAGACTCGACGGTCTGGACCAGCTGGCCGAGCAGGTCCAGGAAGGTCGCCTCGGCCCAATGGATGTCATCCACCACCATGAGCACGGGGCGCTCCGAGGCCATGCCCTCCAGGAAGCGCCGCGCTCCCCAGAACACCTCGGGCACCGGGAACGGCGTCTGCGAAAGGCCGATGACCGATGCCAGCCGGTCGGCAACCTCGGCATCCGGCACCCGAGCGCGCAGCTTTGCGAGCGCCTCGTCGCCCGCGTCATCCGCACTGATGCCGGCCGCCTCGCGTACCGCCTCGCGCAGGGGCCAGAAGGTGATGCCGTCGCCGTAAGGGAGGCATCGGCCCCGGATGACGAGCGCCCCGGGCGCGTGCGCGCCGGTAAACTCCGCGATCAGCCGGGTCTTGCCGACGCCGGCGTCGCCGACGACCGTTGCCAGCCGGCAGGCCCGCTGCGTGACCGCCTGCGCCAGGAGCGCGTTCAGCGCCGCGAGCTCCTGCTCGCGGCCGACCATGGGGGTGTCGGCCCGCTGCCGCCGCGTCGCGCCGACGTCGCTGACGCCGGTCAGCCGGTAGGCAGGCACCGGTTCTGCCTTGCCCTTCAGGGTGAGCGGCTCGACCGGCTCAACGCTGACCGCGTCGCGCACCAGTCGGTAGGTCAGGCCGCCGAGCAGCACCTCGCGCGCACCGGCCGCCTGCTCCAGGCGGGCCGCGACGTTCACGGTGTCGCCGGTCACCAGGCGCTGGCCCTGGCTTGCGTCGCCGGCCACGACCTCGCCGGTGTTCACGCCGATGTGGTTCTGCAGGCTGATGCCGTACTCGGCCTCGAAGGCGGCGTTCAGCTCGGGGAGTGCCCGCTGCATGTCGCTGGCGGCCCGCACGGCGCGCAGCGCGTCGTCCTCGTGGCGGATCGGGAGGCCGAAGACGGCCATCACCGCGTCGCCGATGAACTTCTCAACCGTGCCGCCGTGGCGCTCCAGCGCGGCCTGCATGGCGGCGAAGTAGCGCGACATCACGTCGCGCAGCGCCTCCGGCGTGGGCGGGCTCCCATCGGCGGTCATCGGCTTGGGATCGGCGAAGACGATCGAGACGGTCTTGCGCGTGTCGCGCGCACGCGCCCGCTCGCGCAGCACGTCGCCGCAGGTGCCGCAGTGCCGGAAGTCCTCGGGGTTGTCGGCGCCGCAGGTCTGGCAGGCCTTCGCCGACCCGCCACTGTCTTGGGCGGGAGCCTGTGCCGCGCGTTCCGCGACCGCGATGAGCCGATACGTCTCCACCGGCTCGGCGCCGCCCTTGGGAGTGACCGGCCCCATCGGCTCGACCTGGATGACGTCCTTCAGCAGCGCATGCGTGGAGGCGGCCAGCAGGACCTCCTGGGGCGGGGCGTTCTGCTCCATGGCCGTCGCCAGCGCGATGGTCGGCCCGGTCAGGACGTGCTGGCCCGCGCTCGCCTCGCCGACCACCACGTCACCGGACGCCACGCCGGTCCGCACGGTCAGCCGCACTCCCCAGGCCTCGTCGAGCTGCTCGTTCAGGCTCGCAAGCGCGCGCTGCGACTCCGCGGCGGCCTCGACAGCGCGCAGCGCGTCGCCGTCGGCCGCCGCCGGCAGCCCGAAGACGGCCACGATCGCGTCGCCGATGATCTTCTCGATCCTGCCGCCGTGCGACTCGAAGACGGCGCTCATGGCGTCGATGTAGGTGGTCATCACCTCGCGCAACGACTCCGGGTCGAGGCGCTCGCCGAGGGCGGTGGAGCCCTTGAGGTCGGAGGTCACGATGGTCGCCTGGCGCCGGATCTGGGCGGCTTGGGCGGCTACGGACAACGGAGCGCCGCACGCGCCGCAGCGACGGTAGCCGCCCGGGCTGCGCGCGCCGCACGTCGGGCACGCGGGTCGGTCGCTCACCCCGGCAGTGTACTCAGCGCCCGAAGCCATTCGACGGCCCGCTCCATTGCCGGCTCGAGCACGGGACCGATGCCGTGGCCGACCCCCGGGAAGACCACCAGCTCGCCGCGCGGGAGGCGCTCGACGGCGGCTCGCAGCAGCTCGATCCGCGCGAACGGGTCGCGGTCGCCGGAGATCAGCAGCACCGGACAGCTGATGTTCGGCCAGTGGGCCGTGCGCTCCTCCCAGCGCTCGCTTCGGCCCGGCGGGTGCAGCGGGTAGGAGAGCAGCAGCAGCCCGGCGTAGGCATGCTCGGCGGCGAGCAACGCGGCAACCCGCCCTCCGAACGAATGGCCGCCGACCCCCACGTCGGCGGCCGGCGGCGCGGCTGCCAGGAAGGTCGCCGCCGCTCGCTCGGCGCGAGTTCGGGGCAGCTGCACGGGCGCGGCGGCGATGCCGCGTGCCTCCAGCCAGCGGACGTGCGGCATCATGCTCGCTGCGCTTCCCGATGCTCCGTGCGCGAGGAAGACGCGGACCGCAGGCATGTAACCGAAAGGGTACTGGCTCCAAGGTGCTTCGCACGTCATCTCGTCCTCGCCTGCTGGCCGCCGTGGCCGGGCTCGTCGCCGGCGCGCTCGGAATCGGGCTCGCCGAGCTGCTGGCCGGGCTCGTCGCCGGCGCGCCGTCCCTGGTGCTGGCCATCGGCGGGCTGGTCATCTCGCTGCAGCCGCCTGGCGCCAAGC
>DASURX010000263.1:0-3230 GCA_036375355.1 Candidatus Limnocylindria bacterium | reverse complement strand
CATTGCCTGCGGGGTCAGGATCCGGATCCTGGCCGCGGCGAGCTCGATCGCCAGCGGCAGGCCGTCCAGCCGCACGCAGATCTCGGCCACGGCGGGGGCATTTTCGCTCGTGACGTCGAAGTCGGGCTTGACGGCCCGTGCTCGCTCGATGAACAGCGCGACCGCCTCGTACTGTGACAGGGCGGCCAGGGGCGGAAGGCGCGCCGGGTCCGGCAGACCGAGTGGCGGCACCGGATACTCCTGCTCCCCGGAGACGTGCAGCACGCTCCGGCTGCTGGTGAGCATCGACAGGTTCGGGCACGCATCCAGCAGGGCGCGCACGCTGGCCGCGGCGTCCACCACCTGCTCGAAGTTGTCGAGCACCAGCAGCATCCGCTTCGGGCCGATGTGGTCCGTGAGCCGCTCGATCGCAGTCCGTCCGCCACGGTCGGGCAGGCCCAGGGTCTGCGCGATGGTCGGAGCGACGAGTTCCGGGTCGGTGATCGGCGCCAGCTCGACGAAGAAGACGCCATCCGGGTAGCGCTCCATCGTCCGTGAGGCCACCTCGAGGCTGAGACGGGTCTTGCCGGTGCCGCCCGGTCCCGTCAAGGTGAGCAGCCGGTTCCGGCCGAGCAGCTCGGACACCGCCGCGATCTCGTGCTCGCGTCCGAGGAACGTGGTGAGCCGCTTCGGCAGGTTGTTGGCGACGTCCAGCGAGCGAATCGGCGGGAAGTCGACCTGGCAGCCCGGGATGACGAGCTGCCACAGCCGCTCGGGGTGCTCGAGATCCTTGAGCCGATGCACGCCGAGATCGCGCAGGCTCACGCCATCGGGCAGGTCATCCGCGCCGAGCGTGCGCGTCGCATCCGACAGCAGGACCTGCCCACCATGGCCGGCGCCGGCGATACGGCTGGCGCGGTGGACGTTCAGCCCGGCGTACGAATCGGCTGCGAAGCTCGCCTCCCCCGTGTGAAGCCCGATCCGGACGTTGACAGAGATCCCATCCGGCCAGGGCTCTGCCGCCAGCGCGCGCTGTGCGGCGATCGCGCCGCGGATGGCACCGGCCGCAGTCGGAAAGCCGAAGAAGAATGAGTCGCCCTCGGTCCCCACCTCCGCGCCGCCCTCCGCCGTGAATGCGGCCCGCAGCAGCTCGCCGTGGCGCTCCAGCGTCGCCGGCCACGTGTCGGGGTGCGCCTGGAGCAGCCGCGTCGAGCCCTCGATGTCGCTGAAGAGGAACGTGACGATGCCGGTCAGGAGCTCGGGCATGGGGTGGAGTGTGCGTCTCAGGCCACGCTGCGCGCAAGACAACGCTGCGCGCCGCCCACGACCCTCCGCTACCCTTCGCCGGTGCGATCGATCCTCCGCGGGCTCGGCAACCGGCCCATCCTGACCGGTGTGCTGGGGGCGCTGACGATCGCCTTCTCCGCCATCTTCGTGCGCCTGGCCGATGTCTCGCCCGCGACGGCAGCGATCTTCCGTTGCGCCTACGCCCTGCCACCGCTCGCGCTGCTGGCCTGGTACGAGCAGCGCCGATACGGCCCGCGCGCCGCGGGCCAGGCGCGCCTCGCCTGGATCGCCGGCGCCTTCTTCGCGACCGACCTGGTGCTGTGGCACCACTCCATCGAGGAGGTCGGGGCCGGCCTCGGGACCGTGCTTGGCAACACGCAGGTGGTGATCGTGCCGATCGCCGCGTGGCTGATGCTCGGCGAGCGACCGTCGGCACGGGTCGCGGCATCGGTGCCCGTCGTCCTCATCGGTGTCGTGCTGATCTCCGGAATCATCGGCGCGGGCGAGGCTTACGGGCGCAACCCGGTGCTGGGCGTGCTGTTCGGCGTCGGCACCGGCATCGCCTACGCGGGCTTCCTGCTCGTCCAGCGTCGGGCGAATGCCGACCATCGCCGCCCGGCCGGGCCGCTCTTCGACGCGACCCTGTCCGCCGCGGTGTGCTCGCTCGTCATCGGCCTGCCGCTGGGCGAGGTGGACCTGGTGCCGTCATGGCCGGCGCATGGCTGGCTGGTGCTGCTTGGCCTGCTCGTCCAGGTGGTCGGCTGGCTGCTCATCAGCATCAGCCTGCCGCGCCTGCCCGCGGCGGTCACATCGGTGGTGCTGACCATCCAGCCGGTCGGTTCGGTGCTGCTCGGGATCTGGATCCTGGCCGAGGCGCCCTCGCCACTGCAGCTGGTGGGCGTGCTGTTCATCCTGGCCGGGCTGCTGATGACGACCCTGCGGATCCGACGGAGCTGGATGCGGCGGGCGCAGCCCGAGGTGGGATGACGGACGGACCGATTCATCGGTCCAATCGAGCCTGGCGCCTGCTCTGGCGCGATGTATCCGATCAATCGACGCCCGCTGCGCCGGAGAGGGGCCTGCAGGCGCCGCTCAGGCACGCGCTGAACCGATAGATCGGTCCAATCGCGCCTCGAGCGGATCGAGGGTCGATCTATCCGATCTATCGACCTCGGCGCTAGGTCGCGGGCAGCCGAGGCGGCAGCGTGACGGTGAAGCAGGTCTCGCCCGGCTCGCTGGCCACCTCGATCCGCCCGCCGTGCCGGGCGATGGCGTTGTACGAGATGTGCAGGCCGAGGCCGGTCCCGCGACCGGGCTCCTTGGTCGTGTAGAACGGCTCGAACAGACGCTGCCTGATGTCCGGCGGGATGCCGGCACCGGTGTCGCAGATGGAGACGCGCACGCCGAGTCCGCTCGGCTCCTCCTCGGGCTGGATGCTGATGGTGAGGGTGCCGCGCCCGTCCATGGCGTCGACGGCGTTGTCGACGATGTTCGTCCAGACCTGGTTCAGCTCCGACCCGAATGCCTCGATCTCGGGCAGCTCCTCCGCGAAATCGCGCCGGATCTCGATCTCCTTGAGCCGGTGACGCAGGATGACCAGGGTCTGCTCGATGCCCACCCGCACGTCGACGCGCTGCATCGGCGCCTGGTCGAGGTAGGTGTAGCCCTTGACGGCAGCCACGATGTCGCCGATGCGCTCGAGCGCCATCTGCAGCTCACCGAGCAGCAGCCTGACCGATGCGTCGGCCGCGACCCACGGGATGCTCTCGGGTGCCAGCTCGGTCAGTGCCTCGCGCGTCCAGCCGGCGTCGGCGAGGGCCGTTGCCGCGTCCTCGTCGCCGGCCAGTGGGATGAGCTCCTCGATACGGTCCGCCCGCTCCAGCGCGCTCCGCGGCGGCTCGGCGCCCTCGGGTGGCCGCGGCGGCGGGACCGGCCGCGGCAGTGACTCGGCCCTGCCGATCGCC
>DASURX010000262.1:0-3045 GCA_036375355.1 Candidatus Limnocylindria bacterium | reverse complement strand
GGCCAGCGGGCACCATCGGCTCTGGCTGGTGACGACCAACGACAACCTGGACGCGCTCCACTTCTACCTGCGACGCGGCATGCGGGTCGCGGCGGTGCATGCCGGGGCCGTGGATCGCGATCGGGCGCTGAAGCCGGAGATCCCCCGCTTCAACGGGTCGAATGGCCTGCCGATCCGCGACCTGGTCGAGCTCGAGCTGTCGACCGACGCAGGCGAGGAGCTGCCGCGTGCCGGGTTCCCGCGCATCGAGGACCTCGACCGCCTGCCGGCCGAGGCAGCCGTCCACGAGCTGACCCCGCTGTTCGAGGGAGCGCCGCGCTTCCTGGCGCGCCTGGCCGCCGAGCGGCCCTTCGCCAGCGAGGAGGGACTGCTCAGCCTCGCGTTCGAGGTCGCGCACGGGATGCCGGAAGAGGAGCGCATCGAGCTGATCGAGGCCCACCCGCGGATCGGGGCGCCGGCCGAGAGCGTCTCCCGGGCCTCGTACGAAGAGCAGGGCTACGCCGACGAGGCGCCGGAGGACGCGGAGACCGCCCGCGCCTACGAGGAGCTGGCCATGCTCAACGAGATCTACGAGCAGCGCTTCGGCTTCCGCTACGTGGTCTTCGTGGCCGGGCGGCCGAAGACGGAGATCGTGCCGCTGCTGGAGCGCGCCCTACGTAACGACCGCGCAGTCGAGCTGCGCCGCGCGGTGGACGACGCGATCTACATCGCCGGCGATCGACTGCGCCGGCTGCGCGGCATGGGATCGGACGACGAGGAGCTCGCGGCCCAGGAGGAGGAGGAAGTCGAGTGAAGTACGAGATCCGCTACGGCAAGGCCGACGTCAAGGTCTACCGCACCTACGCCACTCCGCTGCGCGGCGTCACGCCCATCCCCGAATCCCCCTTCTCCGGCCGCGACAACACCCTGATGGCGGCCGAGATCGAGGTCGTGGTGCGGGGCGAGACGTTCCTGGAGGCGTACACCGCTGGCGACAACCGCAGGGTCGTGGCGACAGACACCATGAAGAACTTCATCCATGCCGCGTCGCTGGAGTGCACGGCCGCGACCCTCGAGGGATGGCTCCGGCATATCGGCGCTTCGTTCCTGGACACCTACCCACACATGGAGCGGCTGACCATGGTCGGGCGCGAGCTCCCCTTCTCCGGCGCGGTGGTACCCGCAGCCGATGGCGACGGCTTCGCCGTCTCGGAGGTGCTGTTCACGCGCGACCGCAACGACCGCTCGACGGCACGCCTGGACCTTGAACGGACCGATGACGGGGCCATCCGCCTGACCGATCTGCAGGCCGGGCGCGAGGGCCTGCAGATGATGAAGATCACCGGCTCGTCGTTCGCCGACTTCGCTCGCGACGAGCACACCACCCTGCCCGAACGCCCGGACCGGCCGCTCTACACCTGGACCGACGTCGGCTGGCGCTACGCCGATGCCTCCGCAGCCCTCGGCGCGGATCCGGCCCGCTACGTGGCTGGCGAGCAGGTGGCGGACCTGGCGGCATCGGTCTTCCACGATTTCGTGTCGCTCTCGATCCAGCACCTGGTCCACGAGATCGGCCTGCGCATGCTGGACCGATGGCCGCAGCTGGCCGAGGTCAGCTTCGAGGCGCAGAACCGGCTGTGGGACACCGTGGTCGAGTCGCAGGCGGACCCGCGCGTGAGGTCGTACTGCGACCCGCGGCCGCCCTTCGGGCGCATCGGGCTGGTGATGCGCCGGGAGTAGAAGTCGCAGGGCGGTTCGCGCCAGCCTGGCCGATCGCCGGCTAGAGTTCCATGCGCATCCTGGGAAGGGTGCGGTTTGCCTCCGCCGCCGACGGTGTGCGGCCGATCTCCTCGCCGCCCATCGCGCGGTAGAAGGCCTCGGCATACGGCTCGGCGTCCCACTCCAACCGCCGCGCCCCGTGCGCTCGCGCCACGCCGACGGCGTGCTCGAAGAGCCTCCGCCCGCGTCCGCTCCCGATCCAGCGCGGCTCCAGCCAAAGGTCCTCGAGCTCGGCACGCTCGCCGTGCAGGGTGACCCGATGCCACCCCGCCACCGCTCCGTCCTCCTCGAGCACCCACACCTCGTGCTGCCGCACGTCGGTGGGGGTCAGCTGCAGCATCGGCCTGACCTTCTCGAGGAACTCCGCGCTGTAGGGCCAATGCGCCTTGGACCGATGCGCCACCTCGCGCAGCTCGTCAGCCTCGTCTGGCCGGGCGCGGCGGATGCGGTCGCTCACGCGGACAGGAGCGCGGGGATGTCGATCGCTGGGCAGCGATCCATGACCACCAGCAGGCCGGCGGCGGCTGCCCGCTCGGCTGCGTCCGCATCCCACACGCCGAGCTGCAGCCAGACGGCCTTCGCGCCGATGGCGATCGCCTCGTCCACGTGCGCGCCGGCGCGGTGCGAGGCGCGGAAGATGTCAACCACCTCGATCGGGCTGTCCGTCGGCCGGGCCGTGGCCGCGGTGGCAAGGTCCGGGAACGTGCGCTGGCCGTGGATCTCGGCCTCGCGCGGGTAGATCGGGATCATCTCGAAGCCGTGACGCATCAGCGTGAGCGACACGCCGTGGCTCGGCCGCACAGGGTCTGGCGAGCACCCGACCACCGCCCACACGCCGAAGCGGGTCAGGATCTCGCGGGCGACCTCGGGATCGGACCAGTTGGTCATCGGTTGCGGGCCAGCTCCTGGAGCGCGGCCTTGATCCGCGCGTCCAGGCCGCCTTCCGAGCCTGCAACCGCGCCCGCCGCGCGCCGGGCCTCCGTGGCCGTGTAGCCGAGCGACTCGAGCGCGGCGACCACGTCAGAGTCCGATGCCGCACCCGGGCCCACCGCGATGCCCGCGGCGTGGATCTTCTCCTTGAGCTCCAGGATGATGCGCTGCGCGGTCTTGCGCCCGACGCCGCCGACCGAGGTCAGGACGTCGACGTCGTCGGTCACGATCGCCATCTGGAGCTTCGTCACCGGGTGCGCGGCGGTGATCGCCAGCGCGAGCCGCGGGCCGACGCCGGAGACGGTCATCAGCAGCTCGAAGAAGGCGAGCTCCTCGGGGTGAGCGAAGCCGAAGAGG
>DASURX010000261.1:0-3931 GCA_036375355.1 Candidatus Limnocylindria bacterium | reverse complement strand
ACGATGCGGCGCACCTGCGGGTCGTCCAGGTCGTGCCCGCGCAGCCAGTAGTCGATCGCGTACGAGGCGCGCCGGCCCTCGCCGATGGCCTCGACCACGGTGGCGGCGCCGGTGCGCACGTCGCCCGAGGCGAAGACGCGTGGCAGGCCTGTGCGGAAGATGTCGTCCTCGCTGACCAGGGTGCCGCGGCGGCTGATCTCGAGCTGCGCGCGCACCTCCTCGGGCTCGGACTCGACCCAGGCCAGGTCCGGTCCCTGGCCGATGGCGCCCAGCACGGTGTCGCACTCGACCGTGAACTCGGTGCCGGGCATCGGCTCCGGGCGGCGGCGCCCCTTCTCGTCGGCCTCGCCCAGGCGCATGCGCTGGAACTCCACGCCGGTGACCCGGTTGCGGCCATCGGTCACGATGCGGACCGGCGCGGCCTGGAAGATGACGCGCGCGCCTTCCTCGATGGCCTCGTGCACCTCGTCCTGGGCCGGCATGTCCTTCAGGTCGCGGCGGTAGACGAGCGTCACCTCGGCCGCTCCCTGGCGGACGCTGGTGCGGGTGCAGTCGATGGCGGTGAAGCCACCCCCGATGACGACCACCCGCGCGTCCTTGAGGGCCGGAATCGGCAGCCCCCGGGTCGAGTTGTAGAGGTTCTCGAGGGCGTTGATCACGCCGTCAGCGTCCTCGCCGGGGATGCCCAGCTCATTGGATCGGTAGCAGCCGATGCCGACGTACACCGCGTCGTAGCCGTCGTTCAGCAGATCGGCCACGTGGAAGTCGCGCCCCAGGCGCATGTTCGGCTTCAGGGTGGCGCCCAGCTCCCAGACGTGATTCAGCTCACGGTCCATCCAGGCCTTGGGCAGGCGGTACTCCGGGATGCCGTAGCGCAGCATGCCGCCCTGCTCGGGCTCCGCCTCGAAGACGTCACAGTGGTGGCCACGCAGCTGCAGGTAGTAGGCAGCGGCCATGCCCGCCGGACCGGCGCCGATCACCGCCACGCGGCGGCCGGTGTCCGGCTCCTTGGGCCAGGGGATGGGGGCCGGAGCGTCGACTTCCAGCACGCGATCGGCGCAGTAGCGGTGCGAGTCGCGGATGGCGATGGCGGTGTCCACCTCCTCGCGCCGGCAGTGCGTCTCGCAGGGGGCCGGGCAGACGCGGCCGAGGATGGCGGGGAAGGGCAGCGAGCGCTTCAGGATGCGGGTCGCCTCCTCCCAGTTGCCCAGCGAGTTCTGCTTGAGGTAGCCGGGGATGTCGACCCGGGTCGGGCATTTGAACTGGCAGGGCGGCAGGCAGTAGGCGTCGTGGTCGCTGAAGATGAGCTCCAGCACCATCCGCCGGTCGGCGATCAGCCGCTCCGAGTGGGTGGTGATGACCATCCCTTCGGTGATCGTGGTGCCGCACGAGATCGGCGTGGTGTCCTGGCCCTCGACCTCGACCACGCAGATGCGGCAGGCCCCGTAGGGCGCCAGCTTGGGCTCGTAGCACAGGGTCGGGACGTCGATCCCGAGCACGCGGCAGGCCTGCAGGATGGTCTGGCCCTCCTCGGCCTCGACCTGCTCGCCGTTGATGGTGACCGAGATCTTGCGGGTGCCCGGCACCATCGGCCACACGGGCGCGTAGTCCTCGGGGCGGAGCGGTGCCTTGCCGTTGCCATTGCCGTCGGTCGCGAAGCTCATCGGTCCTTCACATGCTAGGGGCTGCGGGGGATGAGGGCTCGATGCCCGCCAGCTCGCCCAGGATCGGCGGCAGCGGCGTCGTGCCGCAAGCACCGGCCAGGCACTCGCCACGCTCGGCGTGCGCCCGGTACTCGTCGGGGAAGCGAGCCAGGGTGGTGAGCATCGGTCTCGGCGCGCGGGCCTCGAGGTGGCACAGGGCGGTGTCCGCCATCCTGGCCGAGAGCTCGCGCAGCAGGACGAAGTCGTTCGGGCGCGGCGTGGCCGCCAGGATCCGGTCGAGCGCCTCGACCAGGCGCCGCGTGCCGATGCGGCACGGCACGGCCTTGCCGCAGGCCTCGCGCGCGGACCAGTCCAGGAAGAATCGGGCGGTGGCGACCATGCAGGTCGCCGCATCGGTGACCAGGACCGATCCCAGGCCGATGTCGGCGCCGGCGGCGCGCAGCGCATCGAAGTCGTAGGGCGTGTCCAGCTCGGCGGCGGACAGCGCCCCGCCGCCGGCGCCCCCCACGAAGACCGCCTTGACGGTGTCGGTCGGGCCGCCGGCCATGGCCACGATCTCGCGCAGGCTCGTCCCCAGCGGGACCTCCAGCAGCCCGGGCGTGGCGACGGCACCGTACACGCTGATCAGCCGGGTCCCGGGCGCGTCGGCGCTGCCGACGTTGCGGAACGCCTCCGCCGAGTGGGCCAGGATCCAGGCGGCGTGCGCCAGCGTCCCGCCGTTCTGGACGACGGTCGGCGCGTCGCCGAAGCCCCGCTCGGTCGGGTAGGGCGGCCGGATGACCGGCATGCCGCGGTCTCCGGCCAGCGCGGCCAGCAGGGCGGTCTCCTCGCCGGCGACCATCGCGCCCGAGCCCTCGAACACGCGAACCTGGCACGAGAAGTCGGTGCCGAGCACCAGGTACCCGGCGTAACGCTGCTCCTCGGCCTGCTGCACCGCGCGGCGCAGCCGCTCGATGGCGGCGACCCAGTCGCGGCGCACGGCGATGACCGCCTCGGACGCGCCGACCGCGAAGGCTGCGATCAGCACGCCCTCCAGCAGGAGGTGCGGGTTCCCCTCGACCACGGCCCGGTCCCCCAGGGAGGTCGGATCGGCGCCCATCAGGTTGGCGACGACCACCCGTCGGTCGGCCTCGACGCCGCGCGCGGCGCGCCACTTGTCGGCGGTCGGGTAGCCGGCCCCGCCCCGGCCGCGCAGCCCGGCATCGGCGATCTCCGCGATCACGCCCTCGGGGCCGAGCTGCTCGATCGCGCGGCGGAGGCCGCCGTATCCGCCGTGCTCGACGTACGAGGCGATGCTGGTCGGGTCGACGCGCCCGATCTCGGCCAGCAGGCGCGGCTCGCCGGCGGGCAGGATCCGGATCTGCGGGGAGAGGACGTTGCCGTCGGTGGTCATCGGGCGGTCGCCATGGCGCGGTCGCTTGAGGCGGCCAGCCGCCGCTCGTGGACGATGTGGCGTGCCTGCTCCGCGGTGACCGGGCCGAAGACCAGGGTGTCGATGCGCAGTGCCGGTGCAAGCGAGCCGGCGGCCATGTCGCTCGAGGTCTCGAGCGAGAAGCGGCCGTCCGGGGTGGATTCGCCGGGGCCGATGCCCAGCTCCTCCCGGATCGCGGCCAGGACCGCCTCGCCGCCGGCGAAGCGGCAGGCCGGGCAGGTGCAGACCGTCACCACGTGGCCCTCGGCCGGCAGCAGGCGGAAGCCGCCCAGGCCGGCGGCGCCGAAGACCTGCGCCCAGTGGATCGTCATCGCCGAGCTGATCGTGCGCAGCGCCTGCTCGGGCAGGTAGCCGAACCGCTCCTGCACGGCATTGAAGATCGCGACCAGCGCCTCGGGTCGCGCGCCGAAGCCGTCGACCACGCCGCGCACCCAGGGCTCGTCGATCTCCTCCTGCCAGCGCACCGAGTTGCGCATCGGCCGCGCGGGCAGGCCGGCACGGCGGTAGGCGTTCGGGTCGCGCCGCTCGTCATAGATCTCCGGCATGCCGTAGCGGATGCGGTTGCCCTGCGAGTCGAAGCCGCTCATGTCGATCGCCTCGACCGGGCAGACCTGGGCGCACTGGAAGCAGACCTCGCACTTGTGCTCGCCGAAGGGGTCGTAGATGAGGTCCAGCCGGCCACGCCAGCGCTCCGGCATCTGCGGCCGCTCCTCCGGGTACTGGCGCGTGACCTTCGGCGCGAAGAAGTTGCGGAACGTGGTCGCCATGCCCTTGGCAATGCCGACGCCGGGGAACGCCATGCCTAGGCCTCCATCACAGGTCGAACACCACCACC
>DASURX010000260.1:0-4659 GCA_036375355.1 Candidatus Limnocylindria bacterium | reverse complement strand
TGCCCAAGCAGTACATCCCCGCCGTCGAGAAGGGCCTGCGCGAGGCGATGAACGAGGGGGTGCTGGCCGGGTACCCGGTGGTGGGCATGAAGGCGACCCTGGTCGATGGCAGCTACCACACCGTCGACAGCTCGGAGATGGCCTTCAAGGTTGCGGCGTCACAGGCGCTGAAGCGCGCCTTCCCCGAGGCGAATCCGATCCTGCTGGAGCCGATCCTCGAGGTCGAGGTCGTGGTCCCCGACGAGTACATGGGCGACGTGATGGGCCAGATCACCGCCAAGCGCGGCCAGGTGCTGGGGATGGACTCATCGGACGGCAAGCAGAGCCTGCGCGCCCAGGTGCCGCAGGCGGAGATGTTCCACTACGCCACCGAGCTGCGGTCGATCACCCAGGGTCGCGGTCGCTTCAGCTGGAAGCTGGACCATTACGCGGAGGTTCCGCACAACGTGGCCGAGAAGGTGATTGCCGACCACCAGGCCAAGGTGGGAGCCGGCGAGAAGCACTGACCCGGCTCAGCGGATCGAGGCCGACCACCACCCCTCGCGCTCCGGCGGGCGCGGGACGTCGCCGCGCAGATGGCTGCGCGCGTCGGCGTCGTATGCGGCACCACGGCGAATGCGGCGCGTGTCTGGATGCGCCGGCGCCGCATCTGCGGCGGCGTAGTACGCGTCGATGTGATCGCGGTCGCGCCGATCGAGGTCGGTCGGCCCGTCGGGAACGTCGGGCTGCATGCAGGTCCGTGCGGCCGGGCCCATTGAGCGCGGCGGATTGCCCCAGTGCCGCAGGCCGATGGTGTGGCCCATCTCGTGGCAGGCCAGCGACAGGCGCGAGGCGCCATCGGCGAAGAAGGCGTGGTAGCGCGAGTTCAGGTTGAAGTGGATCTCCTGGTGCCGGCACCAGCGGTGGCCGAAGCCGTTGAGGCCCTGCGGTGCGTCCGGCGGGCAGTAGACCCAGCCGGCGGCTCCGTTCTGGCCGGCGTCCGAGGCGTAGGCGATCGCGTCGGTGGCGTCGGTGATGCGCGGCTGCTCCACCACGACGAGGTAGGTTCCGTCATACACCCCCATCGCCTGGCGGATCGCGTCGGCGAGGTCGGCGGGCACGGACGCGTCGATGTAGATGTAGTGCCAGCGGTCGTTGCCGACGCTGGTGCAGCGCGGTGGGTCGACCGGACGCTCGCAGGTGGGCATGGAGCCGATGGGTGATCCGCCGTGATCGGCGCGCACCGCGCTCGGGTCGGGCGCGAACGTCGCCAGGCCGATGCCGAGGACGAGCGCGAGGACCCCGACGGGACGCTTCACGCCAGGGACCTCAGGCGCGCCGCTCCACCACGGCCAGGTTGCGCTTGCCGCGGCGCAGCAGCAGCCAGCGGCCGTGGAGCAGGGTGCTGGGACCGGGTTCCTCGTCGGGGTCGCTGACCCGCCGGTTATTGAGGTACGCCCCACCCTCGGCGATCGTGCGCCGCGCGTCGCCGCGGCTTGCCGCCAGCCCGGTCGCCACCAGCAGATCCAGCAGTGGCGGCATGGCGCCGTCCACCTCGGCACGCGGCAGCTCGGAGACGGCGGCCTGCAGCGTGTCGGCGTCCAGCGCGGCCAGGTCCCCGCGTCCGAAGAGCGCCTCGCTGGCGCGCTCGGCCTTCTCCGCTTCCGCCGATCCGTGGACGAGGCTCGTCAGCTCGCGGGCCAGGACCTGTTGCGCCTCGCGTGCCTCGGGACGCTCGGCCACGGCCCGCTCGAGCTCGGAGATCTGCTCGCGGTCGCGGAAGCTGAAGACCTTCAGCAGCGCGACCACGTCCGCATCGGCCTGGTTGACGAAGTACTGGTAGAAGGCAAAGGGCGAGGTCATGGCCGGGTCCAGGAAGATGGCCCCGGCCTCGGTCTTGCCGTACTTGCTGCCGTCCGCGCGAGTGATGAGCGGCGTGGCCAGGGCATGGACCGATGCGCCCTCTGCCCGCCTGATGAGGTCCACCCCTGCGGTGAGGTTGCCCCACTGATCCGATCCGCCCGTCTGCAGGGTGCAGCCGTAGCGCCGATAGAGCTCCAGGTAGTCCATGGCCTGCAGGATCTGGTAGCTGAACTCGGTGAAGCTGATGCCCTCGCCGGAGAGGCGCGCCGCGACCGACTCCTTGGCCAGCATGCGCGCCACGCTGAAGTGCTTGCCCACCTCGCGCAGGAAGGTGAGCGTCGGCAGGTCGCGAGTCCACTCCAGATTGTTCACGATGCGGGCCGCGTTGGGCCCGTCGAAGGCCAGCAGCCGCTCCACCTGGGGGCGGATGCGCTCGACCCAGGCCTCGACCGTGGCGGCGTCGTTCAGGGAGCGTTCCGCCGATTTGCCGCTCGGGTCGCCCACCAGGCCGGTGGCGCCGCCCACCACCCCGATCGGCCGGTGGCCGGCGTCCTGGAAGCGGCGCAGGGTGACGAGCTGCACCAGGTTGCCGAAGTGCAGCGACGGTGCTGTCGGATCGAAGCCGCAGTACAGCGTCACCGGGCCGGCGGCGACGGCGGCCGCCAGGGCCGCCTCGTCGGTCGTCTCGGCGATCAGGTTGCGCCAGCGCAGCTCGTCCAGGATCTCGGCGCTCATCGGCGATGCAGTATAGGATCCGAGCTCGGTGACACCGCGGCGGCTGCCCCCCCGTGCATGCCGCCGGCATGTCTCGCGCCCACGTCGCGTGCTATCGTCACCGAGCCGATGACCCGACGACCGCCGCCGCGCGGCGCCCCCCAACCCTACGGCCCTCGCCCCGGCCAGCGTGGCGTGCCGCCCGGCGCGCGTCCGCGGCCGGCGGCCGGCGGCAGCTTCGCGG
Organism: Candidatus Limnocylindria bacterium; assembly: GCA_036375355.1. Classification (GTDB taxonomy): domain Bacteria; phylum Chloroflexota; class Limnocylindria; order QHBO01; family QHBO01; genus DASURX01. Next base: position 1,859 of record DASURX010000260.1, on the reverse strand, counting down.
CGCTGCCGGCCATCATCCTGGCCGCCTTCGGCGTGCTGGCAGCGGCGCTCTTCATCGCACTGATGGCGCTGTACGCCTCCTACACCAGTGGGCTGCCCAACGCCTCGGATCTCGAGGACTTCCAGCTGGACGAGGGCTCCAGCGTCGTGTCGGCCGACGGCGTCGAACTGGCGGCCTTCGCCGCCGAGCAGCGCCGCGTGGTGCCGTTCGACCAGATCCCCGAGCTGTTGGTCAACGCGCAGGTGGCCGCCGAGGATCAGAGCTTCTGGACGAACCGGTGCATCGACCTGCGCGGCATCATCCGCGCCGCGATCCAGAACGTGTCCGCGGGCGAGACCGTCTCGGGCGCCTCGACCATCTGCCAGCAGCTCGTGCGCATCCGCCTCTTCGACGGCGACCTGATGGCCGACCCCGACCGCATCCTGGAGCGGAAGATCAAGGAGGCGGTCCTCGCCCTGCGCGTGGGCGACGCCTATCCCGGCGAGGAGGGCAAGCAGAAGATCCTCGAGATGTACATGAACCAGGTCTACTACGGCAACAACGCCTACGGGATCTGGGCGGCGGCCAACGCCTACTTCGCCAAGGACATCACCTCCGACGCGCCGGAGGACCAGCTGACGGTCGGCGAGGCGGCGATGCTGGTCGGACTGGTGCGGGCGCCATCGGCCCTTGATCCGACCAAGGAGGCGGTGCAGGACACCGATGCGCAGGGCAACACCATCCTGATCGTGCCGGATACGGCGGGTGCCAAGCGGGTGCAGGGCTTCGTGCTCGACAACATGGTCGAGTCCGGCTACATCACGCAGGCGGAGGCGGATGCTGCGGCCGCCGAGGAGATCATCCTCGCCCCGCCGCGCGACACGCAGTACAAGGCGCCCCACTTCGTGTATGCCGTGCGCCGCGAGGCCGCCGAGCTGCTCGGCAACGAGGACCAGCTGGACCGCGGCGGGCTAGAGATCCAGACCACGCTGAACTACAACGGCTACCAGGTCTTTGCCGAGAAGTGGGCCGGGATCGCCTACGACCTCGACCGAATGACCGACGAGGAGCTGCTCGCCAAGTACGGCGAAGCCGCCGCCGGGCCGCAGGGGTGGATCCATAGCCTGCAGGGCCGCAACATCGGCAACGACGCGCTGGTGACCATCAACTACCGCACCGGGGCGGTGATCGCCTACGTCGGATCGGCCAACTACTACGGCGAGGCGACACCCGCGCACCAGCCGGCCTACGACGTGGTCGGGCAGGCCTATCGCCAGTCCGGCTCCGCCTTCAAGCCGATCACCTACGTGACCGGCTTCGAGCGCGGCGTGTTGACCCCTGCGACGCTGTTCATGGACGTCAAGGGCGAGATCGTGGACGGCTACTCGGTGCCCAACGCCGACGGCGGCGAGCGCGGCCCGGTCCGCGTGCGCGACGCGCTCAAGTACTCCTGGAACATCCCGGTCGCCAAGGCGCAGCAGCTGATCGGCACGCAGAACGTGGTCGACACCGCGGCACGCCTGGGCCTGAACTGGGATCCCCAGCAGGCGCAGGAGGTGGCCGTCCCGTCGCTGACCCTTGGCACCATCGGCGTGCACCAGATCGACCTCGCGTCGGCCTACGGGACGATGGCCAATGGCGGCGTCCGGGCCGAGCCGTACCTGATCGAGAAGATCCTCGACCGCAACGGCAACGTGATCTACGACCATGCCGAGGATGCGCCCGATCCGCAGCGGATCGTCTCGGAGCAGTCGGCCTACCTGGTGACCGATATCCTGGCAGACAACACTGATCCCGCCCAGAACTCGATCTGGGGCCGCCGTTTCCAGCTGCAGACCGATACCGGCCGCCGGCCGGCCACGCTCAAGACGGGCACCACC
>DASURX010000259.1:0-5952 GCA_036375355.1 Candidatus Limnocylindria bacterium | reverse complement strand
TGCTCACCGCCGAGAAGATGCCGAGCGCCCCCCACACCAGGAAGATGACGCCGAACAGGCTGATGCCGCCGCGCGAGGCGATGATCGCGTCGATGACGTTGCCGATCGTGTCGGCATCGAGCGGCGTGGCGGCCTGGATCTGGTCAGTCACGAACCGGCGCGCTTCCCCCTGGCCGACGAAGAAGCTGAGCACGACCACGGCCAGCACCAGCAGCTGGAAGATCGACAGGATCGTGAAGTAGGCCATGCTGCCGGCGTTCTGCAGCGCCTCGTGCTGCAGGAAGCCGAGCACGGCCCGCCGCCCGATGCGCGTCCATCGGTGCCGCAGCAGCCAGGCATCGGCCCGGCGGGCCAGTCGCTTGACGCGGTCGAGCATGGGCCGGAGCGCTCCGCAATCGGCGTGCCCGAACAGGCTACGCTGAACGCCATGCCCAAGGACGCATCGGTCCAGCTGGAGCTCGACGGGTACGAGGTGAAGATCTCGAACCCGCACAAGATCTACTTCCCCGATGCCGGCATCACCAAGCTGGAGCTGGTCGAGTACTACCTGGCGGTGGCCGATGGGGCCCTGCGCGGGGTCATGGATCGGCCGATGGCGCTCAAGCGCTTCGTGGACGGCATCACCGGCGAGGCCTTCTTCCAGAAGCGCGCGCCCAAGTCCGTGCCCGAGTTCGTCCGCACCGTCGAGCTCGCCTTCCCGTCGGGCCGCACCGCCGACGAGGTGGTCGTCGCCAACCGCGCGGCGCTGGCCTGGGTCGTCAACCTCGGCTGCGTCGACCTGAACCCGCACCCGGTGCGCGACTTCGACCTGGACCATCCCGACGAGCTGCGCGTGGACCTCGACCCCGGTCCGGGCGTGCCCTGGGCCGATGTCCGCAACGTCGCCCTGGTGGTGCGCGACGTGCTCGCCGATCACGGGCTGACCGGCTGGCCCAAGACCTCCGGCTCGCGCGGGATCCACGTCTACGCTCGCATCGAGCGCCGATGGGGCTTCTCCGACGTGCGCCGCGCCGCCCTGGCGCTGGCCCGCGAGGTCGAGCGTCGCGCGCCGGACATCTCGACCTCCAAGTGGTGGAAGGAGGAGCGGCACGGCGTTTTCATCGACTACAACCAGAACGCCAAGGACCGCACGGTGGCCTCGGCGTACTCGGTCCGTCCGCTGCCCTCGGCGCAGGTCTCGGCGCCGCTGGGCTGGGACGAGGTGCCCGATGCCGAGCTCGGCGACTTCACGCTGCGCAGCATGCCGGGCCGCTACGCTCGGCTCGGGGACGTGGGCGCCGGGATCGACGAAACGGTGGGCTCACTGGAAGCCCTGCTCGAGCTCTCGGCGCGTGACACGGCATCCGGCCTGGGCGACGCGCCGTGGCCGCCGCACTACGCCAAGGCCGAGGGCGAACCGCCGCGCGTCCAACCCTCCAAGCGCCGCACCCCGCGGAGCGATCCGCGACCGCCCACCGACCCCAGCGCGCCGCGCGGCCGCGCCGGTTCGGTTCCCCCGGCGATGGTCTCGGGTTCCTACCGGCGGGCGGACGGCAGCGTCTCCCCCACCGGGCGGCGCCGATCGTCGCAGCCGCTGATCGTCATCGCCCACGCCAAGGCACGCGACGACGCGATGGCCGGGCTGGAGCGCTGGAAGCAACGCCACCCCGACGCGGCCGCGCGCCTCGCGCCGGACGACATCCTGGTCGACGGCATGCGCGGCCGTTCCTCGCTGTGGTATCGGGTCCGGGTGAACCTTCGCCACGTCCCCGCGGACCAGCGACCCCCGCAGGAGACGCCGGACCCCGACTACGACCCCTCGGTGGAGTGGCTCGGCCAGCCCGGGGAGTGAGAGCGCGCCGCCTGACTCAGCCGGCCAGCACCCGCTCCATGCGGCGGTCCGGCACGATCCACAGGATCACCACCGCGGCGTAGATGGCGAGAGCGAGCGCCGGCACGACGAGCGCCAGCGGGATGCCGATCACGAACAGCACCGGCGAGACCTTGCCCTTCCAGTCGCGTCCGACGGCCTCGGCCAGGGTCGGCGTCTGGCCGGGCGCACGGATCAGCGCGCGCACCACGCCGAAGTAGGCGATCGCGGCCAGCAGCAGCAGCGCTCCATAGGCCGCCACCGGGACCGGCGCGAAGCGCGTGGCGCCGACCCAGGCCGTGCCGAACGGCAAGAGCGAGAGCCAGAACAGCAGGTGCAGGTTGGCCCACAGCACCAGGCCGTTCACCGTCCGTGCGGTGTGCAGCAGGTGGTGGTGGTTGCTCCAGTAGGTCCCGAGCAGGGCGAAGCTCAGCACGTAGCTGAAGAAGGTCGGCCACAGGTGGGCCAGATCCTCGAGCGCGGCGCCCTCGGGTGGGCGCAGCTCGAGCACCATGATCGTGATGATGATGGCGATCACGCCGTCGCTGAACGCCTCGAGGCGGCCCTTGGTCACCGCCGCATCCTACCGGCGATCAGACCGTGACGAAGTCGAAGGCCGGCGGACGCGCCAGGATCGCGCAGACGCGGGCCACCTCGCGTGCGAGCGCGGCCTCCGGCACCCTGCCCGCCTCGGCGAACCACTCGATCCGGAGGAGGTTGCGATCCGCCGACCAGGTGCCGCACACGACACCCGCGACCAGCACCACCGGCGAGATCCGGCCTGCCTGCCGGCTCACGGCCGCACGCCGCGCCGGCGGAACCGTGCGCGGGTCGTCGGTGCCGCGGCCCATGATCCACTGGTCGAAGCCGGGCAGCAGGCGCACGGCGCGCGATGGGCGGCTCGCCAGCAGGGCATCGAGGTCGCGGGCGAGCACGTGGGCGGCCTCGCCGTCCACCTCGACTCGCGCCAGGCGCTCCCCGGCCGCCTCCCACCAGGCTTTGACCTGGCGCTTGTTGGCCCTTCCCAGCCAGCGTTGGAAGCGCTCCACCGTCGCGGGGCCGTGCGCGGACAGGTAGGCCGCCACCGCGCGCGGCCCGGCATCCTCCGCGTCGGCCAACCCGGGCCACGATGGGCTGACGCGGTCCGGGCGGACGAAGGTCGGCCGACCGTCGCGCATCGGGCCGAAGGCCAGCACCCCCTGCCAGGCCAGCGGCTTGAAGGCGGTGCCCCAGCTCTCGCGCAGCGGGGTCCCCACGTGGCCCAGCCCGGGACGCGAGACGAGCGCCTCGATCAGATCCTCGCGTGCCATCGGCCCGGCGGCCAGCGCCTCGTGCGCAGCGTCGCGCATCGCCTCGATGACCGCCGGCGTCAGCCCGAACCAGTTCGACCATGCCCGCGCCTCCCACGGGCGAGCGGCCGCGATCAGCGCCAGGAACGTCCCCGCCGCATCCGGCGTGAGCAGGTGCAGGGTCCCGCGCATGGCCCAGGTCCGGACGATGTCGCCCCGGGCCAGCGCCTTGTCCACCGCACCGGCGGGCATCGCCTTCGAGCGGACGCGGACGGCCAGCTCCGCGGTGGAGGGCACCTGGGCCTGGACGCCGCACAGCGCCCCGACCACGTCGGTCACCGACGTTGAGCCGATCACCCCGAGCAGGTGGCGGTCGAGGCGCCAAGCGAGCGCCTGTGCACGGGACACGCGGGCCACCGCGCTCATCGGTCCGGCTGGAGCCAGCCCTCCAGGCGGGCCTTCACATCCGGCCATTCGTCGGACAGGATCGAGTAGTACACCGTGTCGCGCAGGAAGCCGTCCGGCAGGCGGAGGTGCCGGCGCAGGACGCCCTCGCGCGTCGCCCCCAGGCGCTCGATGGCACGCTGCGAGCGCTCGTTGCGGGCATCGGTCTTGAGGGCCACCCGCGTCGCGCCGAGCTCTTCGAAGGCGTAGGCCAGCTGCAGGAGCTTGGCCTCGCTGTTCACCGCGGTGCGCTGGTGCGACGGCGCGATCCAGGTCCAGCCGATCTCCACGCGCCCGTGCTCCGGCGCGATGTCGCCGAATCGGGTGGAGCCGATGGCGCGGCCGCTCGCGGCATCCACCGTGGCCCACGCCACGAACTCGGCGCGCAGCGCATCGGCAAGGTAGTCGGCCCAGGCATCCGGACCGAGCGAGAGGTCCGCCCCCATGAACCGGAACGTGGCCGGATCCTGCGCAGCGGCAGCCAGCAGGTCGTCGCGATGCCGCTCCTCGAGCGGCTCGAGGCGCACGTGGCGCCCGGCAAGGGTGACGCGCTGCGGGACCTTCACCGCATCACGCCCGCGTCCGCTCGCCCTCCGCGGCGGCGACGGCCGCCTCCACCCAGCCGGGGATCTCGCGGCGCAGCGTGGCCAGCGGCAGCGAGCCGTGGGCCAGGACCTCGTCGTGGAAGGCGCGCAGGTCGAAGCGCTCGCCCATCTTCTCCGACACCTCGCGCCGTGCCCGCTCGATCTCGCGCTGGCCGATCTTGTAGGCCAGGGCCTGGCCCGGCCAGATCGTGTATCGGTCCACCTCGATCTCGGCGTCGACCATCGGCAGCGTCCCGCGCTCGTGCATGAACTCGATCGCCCTCTCGCGGCTCCAGCCCAGGGCGTGGATGCCGCTGTCGACGACGAGCCGCGACGCGCGGAAGGCCTGCGCGTCGAGCATCCCCAGGCGCTCCTGCTCGGAGAGGTAGAGGCCCATCTCGTCGGCGAGGCGCTCGCAGTACAGGCCCCAGCCCTCGACATAGGCAACGCCCGCCATGCGCGAGCCGAGCGTCCGGAAGCGCGGCAGGTCGCGCAGCTCCATCTCGATCCCGATCTGGAAGTGGTGGCCCGGCGTGGCTTCGTGGAAGGTGATGGCTGCGATCTTGTGCAGCTGCCGCTGCTCGGGCTGGTACGTGTTGATGTAGTACTGGCCCTGGCGCGAGCCGTCGATGGTCGGCTGCATGTAGAAGGCCGGCGGCGACTCGCGCTCGCGATACTCCTCGACCGGCAGCACGACGCAATTGGCCGATGGCAGCCGGCCGAAGTAGCGCGGCGCGGCAGCGAAGGCGCGCTCGGTCTGGCCGATGGCGAGGTCCACCAGCGACTGGCGATCCGCGGTGTGGTTGGCCGGATCCGTCTCGAGGGCAGCCTTGAGCACGTGCCGATCGGCATGGCCCAGGCGTCTGGCGATCTCGTCCATCTCGGCCTCGATGTGCGCCAGGTCCTCCAGCCCAAACGCATGCACCTCCTCGGCGCTGGTCGCCACGGTGGTCTGCATCCGGATGCACAGCCGATACGCCTCGTCGCCGTCGGGCGTGGCGCTGATCCCGGGCTCCGCCATCGCGTGCGGCTCGTACTCGTCGGCCAGGAAGTCGCGCAGGTGCTGCAGCCCCGGCTTGACGTGCGCGTCGACGGCCGCGGCCACCATCCCGCGGGCCTCGTCGTCGGCGACGTGGGCCAGCGTCACGGCCGGGAACTGCTCGGTGGGGATGGCGATCAGCCGCTCGATCTGCTCGATCTGCTTGCGGGTCGGGATGGCGGCCGAGGTGCGGCCGTCGGCGATGCCCTCGCGCAGCGTGTCGACGTACTGCTCCACCGCCGCCGGATAGGCGCGGAAACGCGCCAGCAGCCGCTCGAGCCCCTCCGGGCTCTCGGCGATCTGGTACTGGGCCACCATCACCGGCATGGTCTGCACGCCGCCGATGTGGTTGATGCCGAGCTGGTGGAGCTTGCGGTCCTGCGCCTCGAGGTGGTTGCGCGCGACCAGGATCAGCATGTCGCGAGTGATGACCTGCTCCGGCTCGAGGCACGCCGGGTCGATCGGCTCCACCTCGGCCAGCACCGCGCGGTAGGCGGCGGCGTCCTCGGCCCGGCCGGCTGCGCCGAGGTCCGGCAGGCGGTCGTCGTAGCGGTCGTCGCCCAGGATGGTCGCGAAGATCGGGTCGCGCTCCAGTACGCCCTCGAAGAAGCGGTCGGCGATCTCGTTGACCGCAGCGTTGGGATCAGTCACGTCGGATCTCTCCATGTGGAGACAGTTGCGGGGAGTGTAGCCGTGTCTCCGCTCTCGAGTCCTGCCGCGGGCCGGCTCGGTGCCGACCAGGAAACC
>DASURX010000258.1:0-13459 GCA_036375355.1 Candidatus Limnocylindria bacterium | reverse complement strand
TCGTTGACGATCCGCGACGAGATCCTGGCCAGCACTTCGTACGGCAGCCGCGCCCAGTCAGCGGTCATCCCGTCGTCCGAGGTAACGGCCCGGACGGCAACCACGTTGGCGTACGTTCGCCCGTCGCCCATCACCCCAACCGAGCGCACCGGCGTCAGGATGGCGAACGTCTGCCACAGGGACCGATACAGCCCGGCGGCTTTGATCTCGTCGATCACGATCCAGTCCGCCTCGCGCAACGTGTCGAGCCGCTCCGCGGTCACCTCCCCGATGATCCGGATCGCGAGCCCGGGCCCGGGGAACGGCTGGCGCAGCACCATCGCCTCCGGCAGCCCCAGCTCGGAGCCCACGCGCCGCACCTCGTCCTTGAACAGGTAGCGCAGCGGCTCGATCAGGCTGAAGCGCAGGTCGGCCGGCAGGCCGCCGACGTTGTGGTGGGTCTTGATCTTGGCCGCGGCCTTGGTCTCGGCCGTCTTGGACTCGATCACGTCGGGGTAGAGCGTGCCCTGCACCAGGAAGTCAATCTGGCCCAGCCGACCCGCCTCCTCCTCGAAGACGCGGATGAATTCGTCGCCGATGATGCGGCGCTTCTCCTCGGGGTCCTCCACGCCGGCCAGGCGGCGGAGAAATCGGTCCTTCGCATCCACCATCACCAGCTTCATGCCCAGGTTCTGCTCGAAGGTGGCGCGCAGCAGCTCGGACTCGCGCTTCCGCATCAGCCCGTGGTCGACGTAGATGCAGGTCAGCTGGTCGCCGATGGCCCGATGTACCAGCGTGGCTGCCACGGCCGAATCGACGCCGCCGGACAGCGCGCAGATGGCGCTGCCCTGCCCCACCCGATCGCGCACCTCCGCCACGGTCGTGTCCACGAAACTGGCGGGCGTCCAGGTCGGCCGCGCCCCGGCGATCTCGACCACGAAGTTGCGCAGGATGTCGCGCCCACGAGGGGTGTGCGCGACCTCCGGGTGGAACTGGATGCCGTACAGGTTGCGCGTCCGATCGACGAGGCCGGCGAAGGCGGTCGAGTCGCTCTGCGCGACCGGCTGGAACCCCTCCGGCGGCCGCAGGATCGCGTCCCCGTGGCTCATCCACACCGGCTGCTCCCGGTCCAGCCCGGCGAACAGGCCGTCCTCGGTCGTGATCTGGACCGATGCCGGGCCGTACTCGCGCTTCGCGCTGGGCACCACCTCTCCGCCGAGCTCCAGCGCCATGAGCTGGAGGCCGTAGCAGATGCCCAGCACCGGCACGCGGCCGGACCACACGGCGGGATCGGCCCTCGGGGCTCCTTCGTCGTAGACCGATGCCGGGCCGCCCGACAGGATGATGGCCTTCGGACGCCGTCGCTCGATCTCGGCCCAGGGCGTGTCGTGCGGCAGCAGCTCCGAGTACACGTTCAGCTCGCGAACGCGGCGGGCGATCAGCTGGGCGAACTGGCTGCCGAAGTCCAGGATGACGACGGTGTCCGGCCCCTCTGGCGCCTCCTCCTCGCGGGTCGGCGGCGGGGCGTGGAGCGCCTGCTCCAGGTAGGCCTCGACCTCGGCGTCGTCGGGGGCGAGGACGCGGTGGCCGGCGTTGGCCGGCTCCCCGTGGACAGTTCGCCCGCGCTGGCGTTCGCGCGGGGCCGGGATGCGTTGCGTTTCGGTGGCCGGGGACTCCAATTCGTCGCTCAATCGCGGCCCGTCGCTGCTGGTGGCCACAGTCTAGCCAGCCGGAACGCCTTCCGAGCCCTCGGGCCGACCGGCTCTTGACCCTCGGCAGTCGAGTTAGCAGGCTAGAACCGGTTCCCGGGAGCCACGCCTCCCAGGCCCTGGAGGAACGCAGCATGGACGTCGCCATCCGCAGCCTGCCGGCGCAGCCGACCGCCTGCATCCGCATTCACACCACTCCCGACCACATCGCCAAGGCCTTCAACGCGGCCCTGCCAAAGGTGGCGGCCCGCGTCGCGCAGGTTGGCGGAGTCATTGCCGGACCGCCGTACTCGCGCTACTACGCCTACGGGCCTGACGGCATCGACATGGAAGTCGGCGTCCCCGTCGCGGCCCCGATCTCGCTTGACGGAGAGGTCGAGCCCGCCGAGCTCCCGGCGGTCGAGGCCGCGGTCGCGATCCACGAGGGGAGCTACGATCACCTCGGCGCGACGTACGACCTGGTCGAGCGCTGGATCGCCGACCACGGGCACGAGGGCACCGAGGGGATGTGGGAGCTGTACCTCACCGATCCGCGCGCACAGCCCGATCCGTCCACGTGGCGAACCCAGATCGTCTGGCCGCTGAAGCACTAGGGAGTGACCACCATGGCAGACGCCGCTGACTCGCCGCTCGACGTCGAGCTGCGCGACATCGACCCTCGCCCTGCCGTCGCCGTCAGGGTGACAGCACCGACGATCACCCTGGGCGGACTGTTCGACCAGTACCTCCCGGAGCTGGCCGATCGCATCGCCGACCTGGGCGGCGAGCCGGCCGGACCGCCGTACGCGCGCTACCACGACTTCGGGGACGAGTCGGTTGACGTCGAGATCGGCATCCCGGTCATCGCCCCCGTCGCCAACCTCCGTCCGCTGGAGGAGGCGGTGCCGGGTGAGGCCGCCGCGAGCGTCCTCCCCGGCGCGCGGGTGGCCGTCACGGTCCATCACGGGCCATACGACGGCCTGAATGCCACCTACCGCCGCCTCAGCGCGTGGCTGCGCGCGGCGGGCCTCACCCCTGGCGACGGGCCGTGGGAGTCCTACGTGACCGACGAGACCGAGGTCTCCGACCCCGCCGACCTGCGGACGGAGGTCGTCTGGCCGATCGCCTGAGCGCGGCCCGGCGGGCGCGGGCGCCGGATTGGCGCCTCCCGTCAGCCACCGCGTGGGCGCGGCTTCGCAATCGGGCTTGACGGGGTCGCCCGCTGGGCTGTATATATCGTCTCACGATATATCGTCCATCGTAGTACCGATCCTCGGAGTGCACCCGACATGTCAACCCCGCTCAACGATCTCGGCCGATTCGCGGAACCGGCGCTCCTGATCCTCGTCGCGCTGGCGGCAGGCCCGAAGCACGGCTACGCGATCATGACCGAGGCTGAGAGCATCAGCGGCGTGCCGATGGGGCCGGGGACCCTGTACGCGGCCCTCGGTCGGCTGGAGCGGCTCGGCCTCATCGAGGCGCTCCCGGCCGAGGACCGGCGGCGGCCCTACCGCCTCACCGGCGCCGGCGCCTCCAACCTGGAGGACCAGCTGCGCTCGCTGGAACGCCTGGCCCGGACCGGCCTGGCTCGACTTTCCGTCGAAGGATGAAGCTCCTCCTCCGCCTCTATCCCGCCGCGTGGCGGGAGCGGTACGGGGAGGAGTTCGCGGCGCTGCTCGACGAGCGGCCGCTCTCGCCCTTCGACGTCCTCGACATCGCATTCGGCGCATTCGACGCGCGCCTCAGGCCTCGAGCCCTGGCGCTCGATCTCGCGCCGCGGAGGAAACGGTTCATGCATGGACGCATCGGTGGCATCGGCGCCCTCGTGGGTGGCGGGCTGCTCCTGGCGATGATCGGCATTGGCTTCCTCGTCCCGGATTCCGGGGCGGCTGCCGCCTATCTCTACCCCGTCGCCGCGATCGCGCTGCTCGCGGCCCTCTTCGGCCTCAGCGCGCACCAGGGGAGGCGCAACCCCGCGCTCGTCTGGGCCGCGGTCGCCCTGCCCGTCGCCGGGCTGGCGGTGGGCCTCATCGGCATCATCGGCTCCGCGGTGGTCGGTGACCGACCCTTCATCGGCGACCAGAACGCATGGTCGGTGTGGATGTTCGGCAACGTCGGGGCGGTCGCGGGGTCGGTGCTCTTCGCCGCCGCGACGTTGGCAGTCCGCGTCTTCTCGCGGGCGGCGGCGGGCACGTTGCTGGCCGGATCCGTCCTGTTGCTCACCATCGCCGTTCCCGTCCTGGCGGGCGTGATCGGTGACGAGGAAGCGGCGTACCTGGCCCCACTTGCGGTCGTCGGCGGCGTCGCCTTCTGCCTGGGATGGATCTGGCTCGGCGCCGCGTCGATGGGCCTGTTCCCCGGTGGACGCGAGGTCGAGACCACCTGAACGGATTGGCCATCGCGGGCGCTCGCCGCGCGGCGTGGGCGGCGAGCCCGCGATACCGCCGGTGGAGCCGCTAGCCGAGCTGGGGGGCTACCCGCCGCGCGGGTGGTGTGGGGGGTTCTCCAGCTCGGCGTGGCCACGCTCCAGCGCGGTACGCGTTTCGTCGGCCGGAAACGGGGACGTCGCGAGCACCTCGTCCAGCCCGATCACCCCCGAGAGCGACGAGCGGATGAGGCGCGCCAGCAGCCCCAGCTCCCCCGCGGAGCGCTCCGCGAAGTCGCGACCACCTGGCCGGCCATGCCCAGGAACGACCACGTCGCGGACGAGCGGCAGCAGCCGCTCCCCGACGGTTTCGGCCCAGGCGATCGGGTACGCGTCGGCGAAGGAGGGCGGCGCGTCGTTCTCGAGCAGGTCCCCGGCGAAGAGGACGCCGGCATCGGGCACCAGCGCGACGATGTCGTTGTCGGTGTGGCCGCGTCCGAGGTAGCGCAGCTCGACCAGCCGATCGCCGAGGTCGACCTCGACGATCTCATCGAACGTCCGATCGGGGGGCGCGATGACGACGCCGGCGACCTCGTCGGCGAGTTCCGGCAGGCTGTCCATCACCCGGCGCCGCATCTCCTCGCCCTCGGCGCGCAGCGTCGCGGCGCATCGCTCATGGCCCCAGATCGGTGCGGGCAGGAAGACGGCGTTGCCGAAGGTGTGGTCGTAGTGGTGGTGCGAGTTGACGACCGCGGCGATCGGCGCCGGGGTCAGTGAGCGGATGTCGCGCAGCAGCTCCTCGGCCTGGCCGGGGGTCGTTCGGGTGTCGAGCGCGAGGACGCCCGCCCTGCCGATGACGACGCCGATCGACTGGTCGAAGAAGGCGTAGCGCCGGACGAAGACGCGGTCGGCGACCTCGAGGAAGTCGGAGCTCATCAGTCCTGAGATCAGGCGAGGCGGACGGCGGTGCCCGAGGCGCTGACCATCAGCATGCTGCCGTTGGAGCCGACCGTCTCGTAGTCCAGGTCGATGCCGACCACCGCATCCGCGCCGCGGGCGGAGGCCTCGGCCATCAGCTCCTGCATGGCCACGTCGCGGGCCTTGCGCAGCTCCTCCTCGTAGGCAGCCGAGCGGCCGCCGACGATGTCGCGCACGCCGGCGAACAGGTCCCGCACGATGTTGGCGCCCAGGATCGCCTCGCCGGTCACCACTCCCAGGTACTCGCCGATCTGCCGTCCGTCGACGGACGGCGTCGTGGTCAGGATCAAGTCGGTTCCTCCCGCATGTAGTACTCGCTGAACTCGGCGCAGCGCCCGTCGGGGGCGAAGCGCAGCACGAAGACGCTGTGGTAGGTGCGCGCCGGCCCCTTTGACGACTCGGCGTACTCGACCACCCCGATCGCTGCCGCCCGATCGCCCTCGACCGCGAACGGCTCGTAGCTCGCGCGCCAGCTGTCGGGCGGGTCGGCCGCGTCCAGCCAGGCGCTCAGGATGGCGTCCAGGCCCACGGTCGCATAGCGCTGCGGCGCGTAGGGGCGGTAGCGGTAGACCGCGTCGTCGGTGAAGAGCTGCGCGATCAGGTCGCGACGGGTCGTCCGCCAGGCGGTCAGGTATCGGTCCAGCCAGTGCTGGACGCCCGCGCGATCCATGCCGCCATGCTACGCCGACGGCCCGCGCAGGAAGGCCTCGAGCCGATCCGCCTCGTCCTCCAGCTCGCTCCGCTCCCCGCTGGTCAGCGGGCGCAGCGGATCCAGCTCCACCGCCCCGTCCGCATGCGTCCAGGTTCCCGCCACCTGGCCGTCCAGCAGGAACGTGTTCCACGACTGCGGCGTGCGGACGTTGAAGATCGTCGGCCGGAACTCGTCCGGCAGGATCTGGGTGCGGCGCGCCTGGACCAGCAGCGTGGCGTCGAACGACGGGAGGAAGCGTGCCGGCGCCGGCGTCGTCGGATCGGGCAGCGGCCCATCCGGCAGGTCCAGCAGCTCGCGCCCGCGCTCGTCGCGGAAGCGGCGCAGCTCGAGCCGTGCAACGATCGGCTTCAGCTCTGCCACCGCGATGCCGCTCCAGGAGGACATGTCGGCGAGCGTTGCCGGTCCGAAGGCGCCCAGGTAGCGCCGCGCAAGGAGCTCGCGTGCCGCCTCCTCGCCGATCTCCCGCGGCGGCAGCCAGTCAGCGGCCAGCGCGTAGCGATCGGCTCGCGGCCGGTCCCATGTTCCCGGCGGCGGAACACGGACCAGGTCGACCCACATCCCGGCCGGGGCCACGATCCCCGGGTCGTGGCCGCGCGCCTTCATGCGCGCCCGCAGCTCGCGCAGCGGCAGCGGACCATCGGCGAGCTCCGCGCGGACGTCGCGCGCCGCGCGCTCCATGTCCGCCTCGGTCGCGCCACGGCCCCAGGTGCGCAGCCACCAGACGCGGCGCGGCCGGCGCACGGCGACGGCCATCGGCCAGTAGTCGGCGGCGGTCACGGTGTGGATCGTGACCCGCATCAGCGTGCCCTGGATCAGGCGCCGCCCCTCGAGCGCGGCGGTGTAGTCCTGCCGGGCCAGGCCGCGCAGCCGGGTCCAGAGCCCGATGTAGCCCGATCGTGAGACCTGCGTCTGCAGGCCACCGACCTGCTCGACCACCCCGTCCATCGGTCCACTCGAGGGCTCGAGCAGGAGCTGGCGGGCCAGCAGCGCCCGGTTGAGGGCGCGGGTGCCCAGGATGGGCGGCTCAGCCATTCAGCCAATCGCGCGGGTGGGCGAGCAGGAACTCCTGGACGCCGATGCCCCCGGCCCCGACCACCACCGTCCGCGCGCCACGATGCCCGCGCGCAAAGGCATCGGCTCCGCGCATCGCTCGCGCGTGACCGGTCCGCACCTCGATGGCGATCGGCGCTTCCCGCCCGCGCAGGAGCTTGCCAGGTCGCACCACCCAGTCCACCTCGGCGTTCCCCTCGCGCCAGTAGGCGAGCTCGTCGCGGCCTGCGTGCGCCCACAGGTGCGCGCCGACCGCGGTCTCGACGAGCCGGCTCCAGAACTGGTGGTCGGCACGTGCCTGCGCGAACGTCGTCCGCGCGGTGGCCGAGATGAGCGCCGTGTTCAGCGCCAACAGCTTCGGGGACGAGGCCCGATGGCGAGTGGCCGCTCCCGAGTACTTGCCGATGCCCGTCACCATCCCGGCGCCGCCCAGGAGCTCGAGGTAGTGGGCCAGGGTGACCGTGTTGCCGGCATCGGTCAGGCTGCCGAGCATCTTGGTGTAGGAGAGCACCTGGCCCGAATACGAGCATGCCAGCCGGAAGAGCTGCCGCAGGAGGGCCGGCTTCTCGACCCGGTTCAGCAGCAGGATGTCGCGCGACAGGTTGGTCTCGACGATCGAGTCCAGGATGTAGCCCTCCCAGCGGTCGTGGCGCTTGATGAGGCGCGCGGCGCCGGGGTAGCCGCCGTAGAACAGGTAGTCCTCCAGGTTCCAGCCGAAGGCGTCGCGCATCTCGCCGAAGGTCCAATGGCCGACGCGGATGACCTCGAAGCGACCGGCGAGCGAGTCGGACAGGCCCTGCCGCACCAGCAGCGGCGCGGACCCCAGGAGCATGACTCGCAGGGGCAGGCGCGAGGCGCTGTCCTCGTCCCACAGCTCCTTCACGACGTCGGACCAGTCGCGGATCTTCTGGATCTCGTCCAGCACCAGCAGTCCCCCGGCCCGTCCCCCGCTGCGCGCCGCCTCGCGACCGATGGCCCACTGCGTGTAGAGCCAGCCGATGTCCTCCGGATCCGGAGCGTCGGCCGACGCGAAGTGGCCGGGCATGCCGATGCTGGCCATGACCTGGCGCGCGACGGTGGTCTTGCCGACCTGGCGCGGGCCGGCCAGCACCTGGATGAACTGGCGCGGCTCGTGGGCGCGCTCCAGGATCTCGTCAAAGACCGGCCGACGGTACTCGCGCACCCGCGCGGGCCGGACCCCTTGGCCCGCCACTACTCAGTATCCTGAGTTGAACTACTCACCATGCTGAGCAACTTTACTCAGCTGCGCGCAATCAGGCACGCGCCGGCGTCACTCCCGGCCGGCGAGCTGCCAGGACTTGCCCTCGGTGACGATGGCCGGCGCGATGACCATCTCGACCTGGTGCATGTCGCGGATCGTCCGCGCGCCGAGCGCGGCCATCGACTGGCGCAGGGCACCCACCAGGTTCTGCGTGCCGTGCTGCGTCGCGGAAGGCCCGAACAGGATCTGCTCCAGCGGCAGCCGCTCGCCGATCCTGATGCGCGTCCCGCGCGGCAGCGTCGCGGACGGTGCCGCCATGCCCCAGCTGAAGCCGTGCCCGGGCGCCTCTGTGGCGGCGGCGAATGGCGAGCCGAGCATGACCGCATCGGCGCCCGAGGCGATCGCCTTGGCGATGTCGCCACCGGTCTTCATGCCGCCGTCGGTGATGACCGGCACGTAGCGCCCCGTCTCGTCCGCGAACCGGTCGCGGGCGGCGGCCACCTCCAGCGTGGCGCTGACCTGCGGCACGCCGATCCCCAGCACCTCGCGCGTCGTGCAGGCAGCGCCCGGCCCCACCCCCACCAGGATGGCGGCCGCTCCCTGGTGCATGAGCTGATAGGCCGCCTCGCCGCTGACGGTGTTGCCGACCAGTACCGGTACGTGCAGGCCGCCGGTGAGGTCGGCCAGGGACAGCACGCGGGTCGAGGTGCTGATGTGGCGAGCGCTCGAGACCTGCGACTGGACCAGGAACAGGTCGGCTCCCGCCTCCGCGGCGATCTCGGCATGGTGCCAGGCCGATGCCGGGGTGGTCGCGACCGCCGCGACGGCGCCCTGCGCCTTGATGCGGGTGATGAGAGCGGCGATGAGCTCGTCGTGGATCGGCTCGGCATACGCGTCGGCCAGGATCGCGCCCGCCGCCTGGGCTGACTCGGCCGCTGCCACGCGCTCGATGATCGGTGCGGCGTCCTCGTAACGCGTGTACAGGCCCTCGAGGTTCACGAAGGCGAGGCCGCCGTGGCCGTGCATGCGCACGGCGAAGTCGGCGTCGGCGACCGCGTCCATGGCCGCCGCGATGAACGGGATCTCCAGCCGATGTCCGCCGATCTCGGTCGCGAGATCGACCTCACCCGGGTCGGCCGTCACGGCCCCGGGCACGAGCGCGACCTCCTCGAACCCGTATGCCCGCCGCAGGCGCGTCTCGCCTGCCGTCGCGACCGGCACGCGCACGGTCACGATCCGGAGCCGATGCAGCAAGCCCGCGCGGCACGCCGGCGCGGGCGATGGATGAGCGGGTATCGAGAGAGGGTGCGGACCACGTTCACGGTGCCACCGGCGAGGCTTTCGCGAAGTATACGGACTCGGCTGGCTGTCCGGCCCGGAGGTCGACGCCCGCTGAGCCCGCGAGGCGCCACATCACGCGCGAGGGAGCGGCAGCCATGCCGCCTCCCTCATCGTGCCGTCCCGGCATCGGCCGACGACGCGACCCAGTGCCGCCCCGGTTCTCGAGGACTACCGCTCCATCCTGACGCCCGCGGCGCGGGCGTCCTCGGCGAGGGACTGCAGTGCCTCATCGGAGCCGGCACTCTGCTGCAGCAGTCCGATGATCCGGCTGATGCCAAGGTCGGCGAGCTGGCCCAGGAAGGCAATGCGCCGGTCCCCGGCCGTCCGCCATTCGTCATCACCCCACCACGCATGCAGGCTCACGCGGAGCGTGTCCGGGTCGCGCCCGATCTCCTCGCAGCGGGACCTGATCACCGGCAGCGCGTCCCGCAGCTCGGCGGTGGACATGCCGTCCACGTTCAGCTCGTCGGCGAAGCGTGCCGCCAGCCGCCAGGTCACCTCCGGGCCGTTGCCGCCGACCATGATCGGGATGCGGGGCGCCTGCAGCCCGCGCGGCAGGTTGATGGCGTCGGCGACCGAGGCGTGCTCGCCCTGGTAGCTGGCGTGCTGCGTCCGGCCTTCGGCCAGCATGCGGGTGATGACCTCGAGCCCGTCGCGCAGCATGGCGAGCCGGACACGGGTCTCGGGGAAGCCATATCCGTACGCCAGCCACTCGTCGCGCTTCCAGCCCGCCCCGATGCCCAGGTCGAAACGCCCGCCGGCGATGACGTCCAGGGTGCCGGCCATCTTGGCCGTCAGGGCCGGGTTGCGGAAGCCGTTGCAGATGACGATGTGACCCAGTCGCACGCGCTCGGTCAGCGCGGCCAGGGCGCTGAGGGAGGTGAACGACTCGAAGACGAGCTCGTCGGTCGGCTTGGGCACGGTATGGAAGTGGTCGAACAGCCAGATGGACTCGAATCCGAGGCGTTCAGCCAGGCGGGCTACGGTGACGGTGCGCTGCCAGGCCGAGGATGGCTCCCAGCCGTCGTACTCGCCGGTCCAGCCCTGCGGGACGATGACGCCGACTCTCATGCAGTCCCAGACTGCACGAGCCGGGCCGGCTCGTGCACGATCATCTGCTCGCGCTCCGGTCCCACGCTGACGTGGCTCACCGGCACCCCCGCCAGCCCGGCCAGCCGGTCCACGTACGCGCGCGCGGCGGGCGGAAGCGATTCCAAGGTCCGGCAGCCGGACGTATCGGCGCGCCAGCCGGGCAGCTCCTCGTAGACCGGTTCGAGCCGCTCGTAGACGCTGGTGGATGCCGGGACGGTGTCCCAGCGACGCCCGTCGAGCGGGTCGCGGTAGCCGGTGCAGACCGGGATCGTCTCCAGCTCATCGAGGACGTCGAGCTTGGTGAGCGCGATCGAGCTGTAGCCGGCCAGCCGGACGCTGAAGCGGACCGCCACCGCGTCATACCAGCCGCAGCGGCGGGCGCGGCCGGTGGAGGTCCCGTACTCGGCGCCACGGTCACGCAGGCGGTCGCCGGCCTCGCCGTGCAGCTCGGTCGGCATCGGTCCAGCGCCGACGGCGGTGGTGTAGGCCTTTGCCACGCCCAGCACGCGGTCGATGCGCACCGCCGGCAAACCCGCCCCGAGGCTGGCGCCGCCCGGGATCGGGCTGGAGGAGGTGACGTAGGGGTAGGTCCCCCAGTCGATGTCGCGCATGGTTCCCAGCTGGCCCTCGAGCAGGATCTGAGCGCCCACGGTCAGCGCTTCATCCACCACGGCCTGCCCGTCCACCACGTGCGGGCGCAGGCGCTCGGCGGCGCCGAGGTAGGCCTCGGCCACGGCGTCCTCGTCCAGCGCGGCAGCGATCGCGTCGCGCAGCTCGTCGCCGTCCCCGCCGGCCGCGAAGTAGCCCTCCACCATCCGTCGCGCCCGCTCCATCGCCGCGGATAGCCGCGCGCGGAAGAGATCGGCCTCCATCAGGTCGACCACGCGGATGCCGCGTCGGGCGACCTTGTCGACGAAGGCCGGGCCAATGCCGCGGCTGGTCGTCCCCAGCCGCCCGCTGCCGCGCTCACGCTCCTCCAGCTGGTCGAACAGGACGTGGTGCGGCATCACCAGGTGGGCGCGGTCGGCAATCGCCAGGTTGCGGCAGTCGAAGCCGGCCTCGCGCAGCCCATCGAGCTCGCGGACGAGGGCCGGCGGGTTGATGACCACGCCGTTGCCGAGAAGGTTGCGGGTCGACTCGTAGAAGATGCCCGAGGGGATCAGGTGCAGCTTGAAGTGGCCGTGGCGGTTGATGACCGTGTGGCCCGCGTTGTTGCCGCCGCCGTAGCGGATGACCAGGTCGGCGTCGCGCGCCAGGTAGTCGACGACCCTGCCCTTTCCCTCATCGCCCCATTGGGCGCCGACGACAGCGGTGACGGGCATGGGCGTGGCAGGTTCCTCGGCAGGTGGACGGCGGCCATGGTAGCGCGCCGGGAAGCCGACGAGCGCCGCGTCGGCGGCGCTCGCATCGGGCCAGGGGAAGGCTGTCGGTCAGGCGCGCGTGGCGCGCACCTTGTCGAAGCAGCTGGAGCAGTAGACCGGGCGGTCGTTGCGTGGCAGGAAGGGGACCAGGGCCTGGCCCCCGCACTCGGCGCATACCGCGGCATGCATCTCGCGCTGCCCGCCGGACCCGCCGTTGCTGATGCCGAGCGCCCGATTCTGCTTCGCAACGGCACGGCAGCTCGGGCACCGCTGGGGCTCGTTCATCAAGCCCTTCTCGGCGTAGAACTGCTGCTCGCCGGCTGAGAAGACGAAGTCCATCCCGCAGTCTCGGCAGCGGATGGTCTTGTCGGCGTACACCTCTACCCATGCCTCCTGTGCGCACGCCCGACCCCGGATGTTGGACGGTTGCTCTTCCCCTGGGCCTGGACGAAGTGCGACAGGTTTGGGTTCGAAGCAGTGGACCGGACGTTCAGCGCCCGACTATACACGCGGGTTCAGCCTGCTGTACATAGGCTTGCCCGCTCTGGGACCGATGCCTTGCCGTGCTAGTAGGGCGACACCTCCACCTCGCGGGTCATGGTGTAGAAGCGCGTGTTCGACTTGCGGAACTGGAGCGGAACCTCGCCAATCGGCCCGTTGCGGTGCTTCGCCACCTTGGCCTTGACCAGCTCCACCTCCGAATCGGGGTTCTGCTCCCCCTCGCGGTAGAGGAAGATCACGACGTCGGCGTCCTGCTCGATCGAGCCGCTCTCCCTGAGGTCCGACAGCCGCGGCTCCTGGGTGCCACGCTGCTCGACGCCGCGCGACAGCTGGGAGAGCGCGATGACCGGCACCTTCAGCTCGCGCGCGAGCTGCTTCAGCCCGCGGCTGATCTCGCTCACCTCCTGGACCCGGTTCGCCTCCTTCTGCTGGGTCGAGCCCTGCATCAGCTGCAGGTAGTCGACGATGACCAGGTCCAGGCCGCGCTGCTCCGCCTCCAGCCGGCGCGCCTTGGTGCGCAGCTCCATGACCGTCAGCGCCGGCGAGTCGTCGATCCACATCGGCGCGTTGTGCATGTCGTTCATCACCTGCGCGATCTTCGACCAGTCCGTCTCGTCCACGAAGCCGGTCTGCAGCGGCCGCGGGTTGATGCCGCTCTCCGCGGAGAGGAGGCGCAGGGCCAGCTGCTCGCGGCTCATCTCCAGCGAGAAGATGCCGACCTTCTTGACCTCCCGAACGGCCGCGTGCTGGGCGATGTTCAGCGCCAGGCTCGTCTTTCCGACGCTGGGTCGCGCGGCCAGGATGATCAGGTCCGATGGCTGGAATCCGCCGAGCAGCATGTCCAGCTGCGACAGGCCCGATGGAATGCCCAGGATCTGGCCGCGGTGCTCGTGCAGGTATTCCAGCCGGTCATACGCCTCGCCCAGCAGGGTCGCCAGCGACTCGAAGCCGCCGATGGTCCGGCGCTGGCTGATCTCGAACAGGATCCCCTCGGCCCGATCGATGGCGATCTCGGCGTCGTTGGCCTCCTCGTACCCGACCGCGGCGATCTTCCCGGCGGCGGCGATCAGGTTGCGCAGCACGGACTTGCGCTCGACGATGCGGCCGTAGTGCTCGGCATGGACGGCCGTGGGCACGACGTTCATCAGGTTGGCCAGATAGGCCGGACCG
>DASURX010000257.1:0-8030 GCA_036375355.1 Candidatus Limnocylindria bacterium | reverse complement strand
GGAGATCTACGGGACGCAGGCCTACGAGACCGGCGTGGGGTTCAAGTACGTTGGCCCCAAGATGACCGAAACGAACGCGGTGATCGGCGGCGAGGAGTCCGGCGGCTTCGGGTTCGGGATGCACATCCCCGAGCGCGACGGCCTGGCATCGGGCCTGTTCCTGCTGGACCTGTGGCTGACCAAGGGCAAGGAGGCGTCGGAGGTGCTGGCCGAGCTGCAGGCGCTGGCCGGGCCGAGCTACTACAACCGGATCGACATCCGCTTCAGCCGCGACGGCTACGAGGCCATCAAGGCCGATACGCTGGCTCGCCTGGAGCACGAGGCGCCCGAGGCGCTGGCCGGCGTGCCCGTCGTCGAGCGCAAGGCGCTCGACACCCGCGACGGGTTCAAGTTCTACCGCTCCGACGGCTCCTGGCTGCTGATCCGCTTCTCCGGCACGGAGGCGCTGCTGCGCATCTACGTCGAGGCGCGATCGCGCGAGGACGTGGACAGCCTGCTGGACGAGGGCCGCCGGATCGCCGCCGCCCCGACCGCGGCCTAGGCGGGCCGCGCGAGCCGGATGGACGCACGCGACTTCTTCGGATACAAGCACCCGGACGAGGAGCCGGGACGCCGGTCGGAGGCCGACGGCGAGGAGCCGCCGGCGCCGCCGCTTCCCGAGGATGCGATCACGCTCGACGATCCGGCGGTGGTGCGGCGCATCGACGCCCAGGACATGCTGGGCCGCATCCGCGAGATTCCCCGCCAGCTGGCCGAGGCACGCCGCATCGCGGCGAGGCTGCAGCTCGACGACCGACACCGCGCGGTCGAGAACGTGCTGGTCCTGGGCCTGGGCGGCTCCGCGATCGGCGCCGAGCTGGTGGCCGCCGCGGCGGGCGACCGCCTGCGCGTGCCGTTGCTCGTGCACCGCGACTACGGACTCCCGGCGTGGGCCGGGGAGCGCACCCTCGTCATCGCCGCCAGCCATTCGGGCGAGACCGTCGAGACCCTGTCCGGTGCGGCGGAGGCGGAGCGGCGCAACCTGCCGCGGGTCGTGATCAGCACCGGCGGTGCGCTGGGAGGCCGGGCGGCGTCGAGCGGCGCGGCATACCTGCAGTACCGGCAGCCGGGGCAGCCACGCGCCGCCATCGGCTTCGGGCTGGCCCTTGTGCACGAGACGCTGATCGCCGCGGGCCTGCTGGCCGACCCCGACCCGCTGGCGCCCGCGGTCGAGGCCCTGGAGGGGCTGCTGGAGCGCAATGCGCCATCGGTCCCGACCGACGAGAACCCGGCGAAGCAGCTGGCCTGGTCGATGTTCGGGCGCATCCCGGTGATCTACGGCGCGGGCTCCATGGCGCCGGTGGCCCACCGCTGGAAGACGCAGCTCAACGAGAACACCAAGGCCTGGGCCATGTACGAGCCGATGCCGGAGGCCAACCACAACGCCATCGAGGGCAGCCTCAACCCGCGCGAGCTGTCGGACGCGCTGTACGTGGTGCAGGTGCGCGAACGGACCGAGCCCGAGGCCATCGCCTCGCGCTACCGGGTGGTCGAGGAGCTGCTCGGCGAGCGCGCCACCAACCGCAGCGTGGTGTGGGCCGAGGGCGACTCGCCGCTGGCCAGGGTGCTCTGCGGCGTGGCGCTGGGCGACCTGGTGAGCGTGTACCTCGCGATCCTCTACCAGACCGACCCGACCCCGGTTACACTGTTGGCAATGTTGAAGGAGCGGCTCGCCAGGTCCGACTGACGGGCGCCGATAGAACGGCGCCGGATGCCGGCGCCGGGAGGGTACGCGACGTGCATTCGAGCATGATCGGCAAGGTTGAGAAGGCGATGCGCTACGCGCACGAGCCCGATCGAGTCAAGTTCCGGTCGCTCACCGCCACCTTCGCGGGTGACAACTCCACCCATACCATCTCCCTCGACGCGGACGAGTGGCGCTGTGACTGCCACCTGTTCGAGTCGGCGGGCGGCTGTTCGCACACCCTCGCCATCCAGAAGATGCTCGATCCCTGGCTGACCGACGAGGCCAAGGAGACCCCGTTGTACGGGCACGTCGAGGTCGCCGCCGTCTAGGTCCCTCGGCCCCTACGCATCCGAGGCCCGCCCGCCCCCGTCGGCCGGCGGGCCCTCTGCTACCATCGGTCCGTTACCAACCGAAGACCGCGACGGGTGCCGCCGCCGAAAGGCCGGCGGGTAAATGGCGAAGCCGGTGCAATGCCGGCGCTGTCCCGCAACTGTATCCGCGAGCCGTGCCGCGACCGGCCGGCGCGCGGGAGCCAGGTCGCCCAGCCAGGTCGCGATGTCTGAACCCTCGTGTGAAAGGGAACGGCATCACCTATGGCTCCCCGTCTTCGCGCCTCGCTCCTCGTCCCCCTCCTCGCGCTCGCGCTGCTCCTGGCTGCCTGCCGGGTCGGCTCGACGCCGAGCGTGCAGCCGTCGTTCACGCCCGCGTCCCCGTCTGCGACGGCGACGACCGTGGCGAGCTTTCCTCTCACCCTGACCGACGACGCCGGCCGCGCCGTCACGATCCCGGCCGAGCCGCAGCGCATCGTCAGCCTGGCACCATCGAACACCGAGATCGCCTGCGCGCTCGAGGCATGCGATCGGCTGGTCGGCGTGAACGACTTCCGCGACAGCCTGCCCGATGACGTGCTGGCCACCCTGGCCCAGGTGCCCGACGTGGCGACCTTCTCCGGCGTCGATCGCGAGAAGCTGGTGGCGCAGCAGCCTGACCTGGTGCTGGCGGCCGGCAACGAGCTGACGCCCAGCGCCGACATCGCCGCGCTTGCCGACCTTGGGCTGCCCGTGCTGGTCCTCTACCCGGAGACGCTGGACGAGGTGTACGCCGACATCGAGCTGGTCGGCCGCGCCATCGGCCAGGACGAGGGTGCGGCAAGCCTGGTGGACGGGATGAAGGCCGATGTCGTGGCGCTCACCGACCGCGTGGCGGGATCGAGCGCGCCGCGCACGTTCTACGAGGTGGGCGTCTACGAGGGCGTCATCTACACCGCCGGCGAGGACTCCTTCCTGGCCTCGCTGATCGGGCTTGCCGGCGGCGAGCCGATCACCGGC
This sequence comes from Candidatus Limnocylindria bacterium, assembly GCA_036375355.1. Taxonomy (GTDB): domain Bacteria; phylum Chloroflexota; class Limnocylindria; order QHBO01; family QHBO01; genus DASURX01. The sequence continues at coordinate 4,976 of DASURX010000257.1, read as the reverse complement.
GACGCGGTGACCACGGCGATCCAGCTCGAGGACCTCGTCGCCGCCGACCCGGAGCTGATCCTGCTGGGCGACGCGGCCTACGACCCGAGCATCACGCCAGATGCGGTCGCGGCCCGTCCCGGCTGGGAGGGGATGGCGGCGGTGACCGGCGGACGCGTCGTCCCGATGCCCGAGGACCTGCTCATCACCCGCCCGGGTCCGCGCATCACCGAGGGGCTGGAGATCCTGGCGCGGGCCATCCACCCGGAGGCGTTCGACTGATGCGCGCCGCCGCCACCGTTTCCAGCGTCGGCCGGCTGGCCGGCGGCCCGTCGCTCACGCGCGCGGCCGCGGTGCTGGGCGGGGCGACGCTGCTGCTGACGGCGGTGCTGGTCGGGGCGGTGGCGATCGGCAGCGTGGGGGTTGGGCTGGGTGAGACGGCCGCGATCCTGGGCCGCCGGCTGCTGGGCCTGCCCCTGGCCGAGACGTGGGCGCCGGCGGCGGAGACCATCATCTTCGAGCTGCGCCTGCCGCGGGTGCTGACCGCCATGCTGGTCGGTGGCGGGCTGGCCATGGCCGGCACCGTCTTCCAGGCGCTGCTGCGCAACCCGCTGGCCGATCCGTACATCATCGGCACCGCCGCCGGCGCCTCGCTGGGCGCGGTGACGGGCATCGTCGCGCCGCTGCTCCTGCCGGTGCTGGCAATCGGCGCGGGCACCGCCTGGCTGGGCATCGGCCTGGTGCAGGCGCTGGCCTTCGCCGGGGGCCTGGGAACCGTGCTGCTGGTGTACGCCGTGGCCCGGGCGCACGGCCGCGTGCCGGTGGTCACGCTGCTGCTGACCGGATACGCCGTGTCATCGGTCCTGGCAGCAGGGGTGGCCCTGCTGATGTTCGCCTCAGGGCGCGCGCTGGGGGCGGTCTTCAGCTGGCTGATGGGCTCGCTGGCCGGGGCGTCCTGGCCGGCGCTCGGCTTCGCCGCGCCGCTGCTGGGACTGAGCTTCGCCCTCCTGCTCCCGCGCTGGCGAAGCCTCAACCTGCTCCTGCTGGGCGATTCGGCTGCCGCGAACCTGGGGCTGGACGTCGAGCGCGAGAAGCTGATCCTGACCATGCTGGCCACCCTGGCCACCTCGGCGGCGGTCGCCGTGTCGGGCACCATCGGCTTCGTCGGCCTGGTCGTGCCGCACCTGTTGCGCCTGGCGATCGGGCCCGACCACCGGCTGCTGCTGCCGGCCAGCGTGCTCGTGGGCGCCGCGCTGCTGGCGCTGGCGGACCTCGGCGCCCGTGTGCTGGGCGGCGTGCCGGTCGGCATCGTCACCGCCCTGCTGGGCGCCCCGTTCTTCCTCTACCTGCTCCGACGCTCGCGCGGCACCGCGACGGTGGCCGCGGCATGAGCCCGCCGCTGCTCGAGCTGGCCGGCGCGCGGTACGCGTACCCGCTCCAGGGCGGCGGCAGGCGCCCGGTGCTGAGCGATGTCACGTTGGCCGTGCAGCGCGGCGAGCTGGTCGCGCTGCTGGGGCCGAACGGTTCGGGCAAGACCACCCTGCTGCGCCTGCTCACCGGCGCGCTGCGACCGGACGCTGGCGAGGTGCGCTTTGACGGGCGTGCGGCGCACGCCTGGCGCCGCGACGCGCTGGCCCGCCGCGTGGCGGTCCTGCCCCAGCAACTGGAGCTGCCCGAGGGCTTCCGCGTGGCCGAGCTGGTGGCCATGGGTCGCACGCCGCACGCGCGAGCCCTCTTCGGATCGAGCGCCGACGACGAGCGCGCCGTGGAGCGCGCGCTCCTCGACGCCGACGCGCTGGACCTCGCCCAGCGCCCCGCGGGCGAGCTTTCGGGCGGGGAGCGCCAGCGGGTGCTGGTGGCCATGGCGCTGGCCCAGGAGCCCGAGCTTCTGCTCCTCGACGAGCCGACCCTGCACCTCGACCTGGCGCACCAGGTCAGCCTGCTGTCAACCATCCGGCGCCTGCGGGGTCAGCGCGGGCTGACCGTGCTGGCCGTCCTGCATGACCTGAACCTGGCCGCGGCCTTCGCCCCGCGGCTGATTGTGCTGTCGGGTGGTTCGGTCGCCGCCGACGGCGCTGCGGCGACCGTTCTGCAGTCGGCGCTCGTGCGACGGGTCTTCGGCGTGGAGGTGGCCGAGGCCTTCACGGCCGCCGGCGGCCGGCATCTCGCGCTGGCCGGAATGGAGCGCGCCGTCTCCCCGCCGGCTGCGGAGCGGGCCTAGATCCCTTCCTGCTCGTCCATCACCAGGTCGACCTCCTCGCTGCCGTCCTCGCGCAGCGAGCGGTGGACGTGGATGTGCGGGTGCGTCTCGTCGGAGATCTGTTCTCGTTCGACGCGGACCATGGTGGCCTCGGCGACGTCCTGCAGCTGCTCCTCCTTCGGCAGCGCCGCGTTCGGGAGCTCCGACCACAGCACGAGGTTGAGGAACACGTTCAGGACGGCGATGACCGGGATGCCGAACAGCGCGCCCCATACCCCGGCCACCTGCGCGCCGACGAGCAGGCCGACGAGCACCAGGATCGGGTGCATGCCGAGCGCCTCCTGCATCAGCCGCGGCTGCAGCCAGTTGACGATCACGGTCTGCACCCCGACCAGGATGATGGTGATCGGGATGAACCAGTCCGGCGTGTAGATCCAGGCCGCCACGATGGGCGGGATGAGCGCCAGCGGAGGCCCGAAGAAGGGGATCAGCATCGCCAGCGTGGACAGCGTGCCGACCAGGAAGAGGTAGGGGATGCCGAAGGCCATGCCGACCACCGCCACCAGCACGCCCTGGATGGCGGCCAGGATGATCTGCGCCCGCAGGAAGCCACCGAACGCGCGCGAGACGCTGCGCTCGAGGATGTCCACCTCGTCCTTGAACTGCTTCGGGACGGCGCGGTTGACCTTGCCCCAGATTCGCTCGCTGTCCATGACCATGTAGAGCGACAGGATCAGGATCAGCACCAGCGAGCCGAGCGTGGCCAGCGTGGTGCCGGCGATGACCTCGGCCTGGTCGAAGATGTCTGCCGCGATGGTGCCGAACTGGGCCTGGGCGGTCTGGAACAGCTCGACCAGGTCCACCTGCAGACGGTCGAGCCCGAAGGTCTGCTGGTAGCCAGCCAGGGTCTCCTCGATGCGGCGTGCGGTCTGCGGGAACTCCTCGGTGACCTGGCCGACCTCGTTGGTGATCTGCGACCCGACGTAGAAGAGCACGAAGCCGATGAAGACCAGGGCCAGCAGGTAGGCGAAGATCACCGCCAGCGAGCGCGAGATCGGCAGGCGCTCGTCCAGGAAGCGGACCACGGGACCGATGACGAAGGCCAGCAGCCAGGCCAGGAACACGATCAGGATGATCTGGCTGAACCCGCCGAAGAAGACGAAGGCCCACTGCAGCAGCAGCAGCCCGAAGTAAGCCGAGCCGAGGATCAGGAAGATGAGCAGCCACCGGCGCTCGCGACGGCCGAAGCCGAGGGACGAGCCGGGGCTGGCCATCACCGCCCCCGAGGCCGTGGAGAGCCGATGCCGACCGCCTGGCGGACCTCGGCCATTGTGGCCTCCAGGATCGGCCGGACCTTGTCGGCGCCTTCGGCGAGCACCTGCTCGACGTATGCCGGATCGGCGGCGAGCTGCACGCGCTTCTCGCGCATCGGGCGGAAGAACTCGATGATCCGCTCCGCCAGGAGCTGCTTGGTGTCCACGCAGCCGGTGCGGGCGGTGCGCTCGCCGTCCTGGATCTGAAGGTAGTCGCCGCCGAAGAACCGATGCAGCTGGCACACGTTGCAGATCTCCGGGCGACCGGGGTCGGTGCGCTTGATGCGCAGCGGGTCGGTGACCATGCTCATCACGATGCGGCGGATCTCGTCGGGCTCGGCGAAGATCGGGATGGTGTTGTTGGCGCTCTTGCTCATCTTGCGCACGCCATCGGTCCCGAGCACGACGGGCGCATCGGTGAAGACGCCCTGCGGCTCGGGGAAGATCGGTCCGTAGCGGTTGTTGAAGGCGCGCACGATTTCGCGCGACAGCTCGAGGTGCGGCGCCTGGTCCTTGCCGACCGGCACGCGGGTGGCCTTGTAGATCACGATGTCGGCGGCCTGCAGCACCGGGTAGGTCAGCAGCCCGTTGCTGTTGTCGATCCCCTCCTGCCGCTTCTCCTTGTAGGTCGGGTTGCGTTCCAGCCAGCTGACCGGGACGACCGTGTCGAAGATCCAGGTCAGCTCGGAGTGCTCGGGGAAGTCGGACTGGCGGATGAGCGCGCAGCGCTGCGGATCGAGGCCGACGGCCAGCAGGTCGAGCACCATGTCGCGGCCGAGCTGGCGCAGCCGCTCGCCGTCGTGCACAGTGGTCAGCGCGTGCAGGTCGACGATGGCGTAGATGGCCTCGTACTCGTCCTGGAGCGCGACGTAGTTGGCCTGCGCGCCGAGGTAGTTGCCCAGGTGCGAGGCACCCGAAGGCTGGATCCCCGAGAAGACGCGCTCGCGGACCCGTGGCGTGCCGGTTTCCGGTGCGGTTGCCACCTGGCTCATCGGACGGCGAGTGTAGCGCACGCTCCCACGCATGGACCGATGGGCGTCGCGGTGGACGGCGGCGACGATAATGGCCCGATGACGCTGCCCGCCGAGCTCGCCGCGCCCTCCGACTGGTCGCGCGCTGCCGACCCTTCCCGGCGCATCGGGCGCGCGGTCGAGTTCCACGCGGCGATCGGCTCGACCAACGACCGCGCCGCCGAGCTGCTGCGTGGCGGCGGAGAGGGAATCGCCGTCGTTGCCGACCTGCAGAGGTCCGGCCGCGGTCGCCGCGGCCGGACCTGGATGACCGAGGCGGGACGCAACCTGGCCGTGAGCGTGGGCATCGTGCCGCACCTGGCGCCGGCGGCGGCCGGGCTGCTGGGCATCGCCGCGGCGCTCGCCGTCCGGGACGCGTGCGCCGAGGCCGCTTCAGGGCAGCTGTGGGTGCGGTGGCCGAACGACGTCGTGACCGCCGACGGCCTGAAGGTGGCCGGGCTGCTGGTCGAGACC
>DASURX010000256.1:0-4099 GCA_036375355.1 Candidatus Limnocylindria bacterium | reverse complement strand
AAGGCCAGCGCCACCAACCCGAAGCCGATCAGCTGCGCCGACGCGCTGCCCGGCAGGTCGGGTGCCTGCACCCAGGCCGGCAGCGACCCGGACCTCGCGAAGAGCAGCGCATAGGCGACGAACACGAGGGCCAGCAGCGCGCTGAGCACGCCCATTCCCATCAGCAGCATCGCGCCGATGCGGACCGGCGTTGGCCGCCCGGCATCACGCTCGTCTGTCATCCGCCAAGTTGTACCAGCGCTGTCGAGCACCGCGTGGCGCGGCATCGTATGCCGGCGGTGTCGGGCAGCGCCCCATGCAGGCGGCGTCCCCGGTGCTTGTCGCCTTTTTCTGACATATCGGCCTCGAGCCATCGATGGGACACGCCGATCGGCGCTTGGACGACGAAATGACAGAAGAACCCGCCAAACCGTCCGACGAGGGCGCGGCGGCCAGCGTCGCGGGGGGCTCGTTGGCCTTTATGTCAGGAAATCCTGCCATCTGCCGTCCGCAGGGCCGCCGGCGCAGCGCTCGTTGGTCGTTATGTCAGGAAATCCTGTCGTCCGCCGCCCCGAGGCCTGGCGAGCAGGAGGATCCAGGCAGCTCGCGGGCGCCCCCGGGACGCAGGCGGGGTTCAGGCGGCCGAGACGGTCAGCGAGCGCCGCAGCACGACCACCGCCAGGCCGATCAGGACGACCGCGAAGCCGACCAGCACCGCCACCTCGGGCAGGATCTGCAGCACGCCGGCGCCCTCGTCGAGCATCTTGCGGAACCCCTCCATGGCCCAGGCGTGGGGCGTGACCCGCGCAATGGTCCGCATCACCTCGGGGAAGACGGCCAGCGGCACCATCGTGCCGCCCAGCAGGCCGAGCATCATGCCGCCGCCGGCGCCGAAGGCGCCGACCTGCGACTCGTTGCGGGCCCACGACCCGATCAGCATCGCCGCGCCGGTGGCCACCAGGGCGAAGCTCACGATGATCGCCGCGGTGCCGAGCGGGTCGAGCCAGTCGACGCCGAACAGCAGGCCCGAGGCAAGCACGATGAAGCCGCCCTGGAACAGCGCGAAGGCGAACCGGCCCAGGCCCTCGCCCAGGATGATGGTGCGCGCCGGCGTGGGCGTGGCGAACATGCGCCGCGTGATGCCCAGCTGCCGGCTGACCACCAGCGGCACCGCACCGGTCAGCGAGGTCAGGAACATGAACAGGATGACCTGGCTGTGGGCGCCGATGGTGAAGCCGCTCGCCTGGGATGCGGCCGCGCCATCGGCCTCCATGGAGACCGATACACCGGCCACCGATGGCCGTGCCGCCCGCGCAGCCGTGAGCGCTTCCTCGAACGAGACCCCGGCCTCGTCGGCGGTGAAGCGCGCCGCACGGACCAGCGCCACCTGGGCGCCGATGGCGGCGTCGAGCGGCGCGCGCAGCACGCTCGCGATGCTCTTGGCCTGGGCCACGACCTGCAGCCTGGGCGTGCCGCCGCCGCGCAGGGCCTCGTCGTACCCGGGCGGGATCACCAGGCCCAGCTCCACGAAGCCGCGCTCGACCGCGCCGCGCAGCTCCGACTCGCTGGCGTAGGGGCGAACCTCGAGGTTCGCGACGCTGGCCGCCACCTCCTTCTCGAGGTCGGTGGACAGCGCGCCGCCGTCCAGGTTGGCGACCCCGATCCTGCCCGCGCCCATGCCGCCGTAGGTCACGCCCAGGACCACGATCAGGATGAGCGGCAGCACCACGATGAAGAACAGCCCCATCCGGTCGCGCAGGGTGCGCACCATGCTCGTCTGCGCGATGACCAGCGCCTTCATGCGGCCACCAGTGCCTTCCGCGCCCGCAGCAATCCGACCGACGCGGTCACCAGGCCGATGCCCAGCAGCACGCCGACCGACGGCAGGATGTCGACCAGGCCGGCCCCCGTGCGTTGCAGGGCGTCGATGCCGCGCAGGAACCAGGCGTGCGGCGTGACCATCGCCAGCCGCGACATCAGCTCGGGGGCGTAGCTGAGCGGGATGAACACGCCGCCGATCGCCGACAGGCAGAGCGCCACGATGGCGTTCAGGTTGCCGGCCTGCTCGGAGTTGCGGGCGAGCGTCGCCACCACCGCACTGATGCCCATGGCGGCGAAGACGGCGGCCAGCAGCAGCACGGCGACGAGCAGCGGCGGGCCCCAGCTGGCGCCGACGAACAGGGTCGTGGCCAGCACCATGACCGTCATGGCGATCAGGCCGAGGCCCATGCCGGCCAGCGCGCCGCCCAGGATGATCGCGGCCTGCGGGATGGGCGCCGCCAGCAGCCGGCTCAGCGTCCCGGCCTGGCGTTCGGCGAGGACCGCCAGCGCCCCGTACTGGGTGGCGAAAAAGACGAACATGATCGCCATCGCGGCGCCGTAGAAGGTCGCCAGGCTGGCCTGGGCGTTCTCGGCGCCCGCCTCGGCCACCGAGATGGGACTGCCCGCCGCCACGGCCTGGGTGATGCGCTGCAGCCCGGCGGCGTCCAGCGTCCCGCCGGCCTGCTCCACCGTTGCCGCGGTCAGCTGCACCGCGCCCACGTCCTGCGCGAAGCGGGTCACGCTGGCCCGCGCGATCTCGCGCGCGGTGACGCCACTGCCGAAGATGCGCACCTCGGTGGCGGTGCCGGACATGATCGCCGGCGTGACCCCGGCGGGGACGATCACCGCAACCCCCGCCTCCTCGTCATCGACGCGCTGTCGCGCCGTGGCCTCGTCCGGGACGCGCTCGACGTCGGCGATGTCCGCCTCGACCAGGTGGCCCATCACGTCGTCCACCAGCACGCCGGCCAGCTGCCCGCCGTCGTTGTCGACCACCACGATGGTGGTGTGAAAGTCCGGCGTGAAGTCCGGGATGATCATCGAGAAGGCCAGCGCCAGGGCCAGCGGCGTGACGACCGAGAAGACGATGGCGGTCCGGTCGCGCAGGCGCTGGCGCAGGATGCGGGCGGCGATGACCAGGGCGATGCGCATCGGGCCGAACGCCTACTCGCGCAGCGCCTTGCCGGTGAGGTGCAGGAAAACCGCCTCGAGATCGGGCTCGATGACCTCCACGGAACGGATCGTCACGTCCTGCCCGACGGCGTCGAGCAGCTGGGGCAGGATGGTCCGCGCGTCGCGCACCAGCAGGTCCATGCCGCCCTCGCGCACGCTGACGTCCTGTACCGCGGGTAGCTCGTGCACGGCGGCCGCGCCGCCCGCCAGGTCCCCGGTGGCGGTCAGCTCCACGCGGTCGATGCCGCCCACCAGCGCCACCAGCTCGCGTCGCGTGCCCTCGGCGATGATCCGCCCCTGGTCGATGATCCCGACCCGCTGGCAGAGGCGCTCGGCCTCCTCCATGTAGTGCGTCGTGTACAGGATGCCAAGACCCTGGGCGCCGAGCGCCTCCACGCTCGACAGGATCGCGTTGCGTGACTGTGGATCCACGCCCACCGTCGGCTCGTCCAGGATCAGCAGCCGGGGCCGATGGAGCAGCCCGATCCCGATGTTCAGGCGCCGCTTCATGCCGCCCGAGAAGCGCTCCGTGCGCTCCGCCGCGCGGTCGACCAGGCCGATGATCTCCAGCACCTCGTCCACGCGCTGCCGGAGGGCCGCTCCCTGCATCCCGTACAGCCGCCCGAAGAAGCGCAGGTTCTCGCGGGCAGAGAGGTCCGGGTAGATGGCGAGGTCCTGCGGCACGTAGCCGATGGCGCCCTTCAGCGCGGTGGTTCCCGGCCCCAGCGGCTTCCCGTCGACAAGCACCTCGCCGCCGTCGCGGGCCAGGACGCCGCAGATCATCGAGATGGTGGTCGTCTTGCCGGCGCCATTCGGCCCGAGCAGGCCGTACGTCTCTCCGGGGGCGATCTGGAAGCCGACGCCGTCCACCGCAACCCGCTCGCCGAACCGCTTGCGGAGGTCGGTCGCGACCAGGACGGGACCGGCCGTCGGGCTCGAGGCGGAACGCGGCGCAGGCGCGACCGGGGCCTCGAGAACCGATGGGCTCATGCGGGAAGTCTCGGCCATGGCGTCGGTCGGCGTCGAGTGCCTTTCGGCCCGCAGCGGGCAGGCCATCCGCACGGGTCACGAAGCACCCGTTCGGCCGATGCGCTGCGATCGCGACGCGCGCAGGATGGCAGCGTGG
>DASURX010000255.1:0-4737 GCA_036375355.1 Candidatus Limnocylindria bacterium | reverse complement strand
TCGGCGCGCTGGGTCCGGGCGCACGCGAGTGGACCGGCGCCGCCACCTACCCGCACATCCGGACCATCTTCATGTGGCTCGGCGCCTCGGGCGAGCCGTCCTACTTCGACACGACCCTCGTGCACGAGGTGACGCACGTCGTCTTCGCCGATGCCACCGACAACCCGTTCCACGAGCCGGCGAAGTGGCTGAACGAAGGCCTGGCGACGTGGGCCGAGACGCAGTCGGCCGATCCCACCCGATCGACGGTCGAGTTCGAGGCGTCCGGCGGCGGCCTGTTCGCCTTCGCGGCCATCGCCGAGCAGTTCCCCATCGGCGACAGCGCGGCGCGCCTGTCGTACGCGCAGGGCGCCACCATGGTCGACATGATCGTCAGTGACTACGGGCGCGACGCGCTGGCGGCCATCGCGGCAGCGTACCGCGACGGCGCCTCTGACGACGAGGCGCTGCGGGCCGGCACGGGTGTGCCGGCCGATCAGCTGTACGCGGCCTACTACGACGAGTTCGGCGTCGAGCCGCCGCAGCCCGTCGCTCCGGAGCCGATCCTGCCGTCCAACGTCCGCAAGCCCGGCGGCGGCGCGAGCGCCCCGGCCAGCGGGGAGCCGGGAGCGACGCCGGGCGCCACACCCAGCGGGCCGGCGGGAGGGGGCGACATCGGGCCATGGGTCGTGCTGGGCGTGCTGCTGGTCGTGGCCGTGGTCGGGATCGCGGCGGCTGTCGCCCAGCGCCGGGTGCGGCGGAGCGAAGTGCCGTGACGGCCCGGCGGGCGGCACGACCGCGATTCGGCCTGGCGCGGGGCTGGGCCGTGTCGGTGGCAGCCGCGCTGGGAGTCGTGGGCTTCGTCGGCGCCGCCCAGTGGAACAGCTCGGTGGCCCGCCAGGCCTTCACCAGCTCCGCCCAGCAGGTGCTGGCCACCCAGGTGCTGCAGCTGGAGGCCGAGCAGCGCCTGCTGCGATCGCAGATCGCCGATGCCGAGGCGCAGGTGCAGGCCTACCAGGAGCAGACGACGTCCAGCTCCACCACGCTGGCGCAGCTCAACGAGCAGCTGGCCGCCGCCCGGCTGGCGGCCGGCCTGGTTTCCGTTCACGGCCCGGGTGCGATCATCGAGATCGCCGACTCGCAGCGGGTCGTTCCGCCCGGGGAGAACCCGCAGAACTTCATCGTGCTGGTCGACGACCTGCGCGACATCGTGAACGCGCTATGGGCGTCCGGGGCCGAGGCAATCGCCATCAACGGGGAGCGGCTGGTGGCGAACTCGTCGATCTACGGGGTTGGCGCATCGGTCCTGGTCAACACCGCCTTCCTGTCGCCGCCGTTCCGGATCGAGGCCATCGGCTCGGAAGGCCTGCTGGAGCGGGTCGAGACGAACGACGCGTTCCGAGGTCGCGTGCGCCAGAGGATCGACGCCTACGGCCTGGAGTACGCGAGCCAGGCGGCGGATTCGCTCGAGCTGCCCGCCTTCGTGGGCAACACTCGCTTCCGCTGGGCGGTCCCGGTCGAGGGCCCCGGCTGATGCGCCGCCGGGCGGCCCAGCTGAGCCTGTTCGCGGTGGCGCTGCTGATCGGCGTCCTGCTGGTCGGCCAGCTTCGCTCGCAGGCGCGCCCGACCGAGATCAGCAGCCTGACGGCGCAGGACCTCTCCGAGCTGATCCAGACGCTCTCGAGCGCCAACCGCGAGCTGCGCGCCGGGCTGGCCGACGTGCGGGACACGCTTCGCGACTACCAGGCCGCCGGGCCGCAGGGCCAGAGCGCGGTCAGCGTCACCCGAGAGGACCTGCGGCGCATCACCGCCTTCGCCGGCATGGCCCCGGTGCAGGGGCAGGGGATCGAGATGGAGATCGCGGGTCAGCTGGATGCCATTGCCCTCAACGACCTGATCAACGAGCTGCGCAACGCCGGTGCGGAGGCGATCGCGGTCGACGCGGTGCGGATCACCAACCGCTCGGTCGCGGTCCAGGGGCCGTTGTCGCTGCTCGTCGACGGGGTGGAGGTCGGTGATCACTTCGTGCTGCGCGCCATCGGCTCACCGACCGGGCTGCGCAGCGCGATCGAAAGGCCGGGCGGCATCGTGGCCCAGCTGCAGCAGTTCATCCAGGCGTCTATCACCGTGCGCACCTCGACCGACATGACGCTGCCGGCAACGCAGCTCTCGCTGGCTCCCTCGGTGGCGCAGGGCGTCGAGTGACGTTTCTTGACCGGCATCCGGCGCAGCCCGTAGAGTGCCAACCGTCTTCCCGACCCGAAGCAGCCTTCGCGGGCCCCTCGCGGTCCCACGGCGCGCCGGGCCGGCGGCCCCACCTTCCCGAATGCCGCGAGACGCCGTGAACGACCTGATCGAGACTGCCCTGGACGCCGCCGATCGCGCCGGCGCCACCTACGCCGACATCCGCATCTCGGAGCGCGAGACCGAGTCGCTCACCGTCAAGAACGGGGCGCTCGAGTCCGCCGCGTCCAATCGCTCCGCCGGCTTCGGCATCCGCGTCCTGGTTGACGGGGCATGGGGCTTCGCCGGATCGGCGGTGCTGGAGCTCGGCGAGGTTGAGCGGGTGGCGGCCGAGGCGATTGCCATCGCCCGCGCCAGCGGGCTGGCGCACGGAGCCCCGGTCGTCCTGGACGACACGCCTGCGCAGGTCGGCAGCTACCGCACGCCGTACCGCGAGGACCCGTTCGGGGTGTCGATCGACGACAAGCTGGCGATCCTGTTCGAGGCCGATGCCGCCATGGGCGCTGTTCCCGGCGTGACGGTGCGCGAGGGGAGCATCGAGTCGGCGCGCGAGCAGAAGCGCTTCGCCTCCAGCGCCGGGGCTCGGGTCGAGCAGGAGACCGTGGAGTGCGGCGCGGGCATCGAGGCCACTGCGGCCAACGCCCACGAGTCGCAGGTGCGCAGCTACCCGCAGTCGGGCGGGCAGCACGTGACCGGCGGCTTCGAGGCCGTGCGCGACCTGCGCCTGGGCGACCACGCCCAGCGCATCGCCGAGGAATCGGTCGCGCTGCTGGACGCGCCCGAGTGCGACCCGGGCACTACGACAGTGGTCATCGATTCGGGCCAGATGGCGCTCCAGGTCCACGAGTCGTGCGGCCACCCGATCGAGCTGGACCGGGTGCTCGGGATGGAGGCCAGCTTCGCCGGAACCTCGTTCCTGACCCTCGACAAGCTGGGCTCGCTGCGCTACGGCAGCGAGCTGGTCAGCATCGACGCCGATGCCACGGCGCCCGGCGGGCTGGGCACCTTCGGCTACGACGACGAGGGGGTGCCGGCACAGAACGTCCCGATCGTGACCAACGGCCTGTTCGTCGGCTACCTGACCAGCCGCGAGACGGCGCCGGTGATCGGCAGGCGCAGCATGGGCAGCAGCCGCGCCTCCGGCTGGAACGTGATCCCGCTGATCCGCATGACGAACGTCAACCTGCGCCCGGGCAACGCCGGCAGCCTGGAGGACCTCATCGCGGACACCGACGATGGCCTCTTCCTGAGCACGAACCGGTCGTGGAGCATCGACGACCGGCGTCTGAACTTCCAGTTCGGCACCCAGATCGGCTGGAAGATCCGCAACGGGAAGCTGGGGCAGATGGTCCGCAACCCGACCTACACCGGCATCACGCCCGTCTTCTGGGGGAGCTGCGACGCCGTCTGCGGGCCGGACGAATGGACGCTGTGGGGCGTCCCCAACTGCGGCAAGGGCGAGCCGATGCAGACGCACCGAGTCGGTCATGGCGCCGCGCCGGCGCGCTTCCGCAACGTCCGGGTCGGGGTCGGTCGCTCGTGACCGCCGGGATCCGCCAGGCGGTCGATGCGGACGCCATCCTCGAGCAGGCGCTCGGCGCGCTCGACGGCCAGGGCGAGGCGCTCGTCACCGTCCGCGATGCCGCGCTGACTCGCTTCGCCAACTCGCGCATCCACCAGAACGTCTCCGAGCACGACGCCACGCTGCGCTTGCGCGTGGTGGACGGCGCTCGCCAGGGCGTGGCGAGCACCAACCGGCTGGACGCCGAGGGGATCGGCGAGGTCGTGCGGCGTGCCTCGGAGATGTGTCGCCGCGCGGCGCCGCATCCCGACCCGACCCCCCTGGCACCGGCCGAGGCAGGCGGCCTTGCCTCCGAGCTGGGCCACGCGGCGGCCACCGCGACCGCGGAGCCGGAGCGGCGGGCGGAGGGCGCCCGCGCCGTGATCGATGCGGCGCTGCAGGCCGAGTTGGAGGCGAGCGGCGCCTTCTCGACCGAGGCCGGCACGCTGGCCATCGGCAACACCAACGGCTTGCGCTCGCGCCACGCGACCACCCAGGCCAAGCTGTTGACGGTCATGACCGGGGCCGACGGCTCATCGGGCTACGCGCAGGCGGTCTCGACCGACGTCGGCGAGATCGACGCCGCGGCGGTGGGGGAGGAGGCCGCCGACAAGGCACGGCGCGCCGCCGGCGCGAGCGACCTGGAGCCGGGCGAGTACCAGGTCGTCCTCGAGGAGTACGCCGTCGCAACGATCCTCGAGTACCTCGCCTGGGCTGGCTTCTCCGCGCTCGCCGTGGAGGAGGGACGCTCGTTCATGGAGCTCGGCGAGCAGGTCATGGGGCGCAACGTCTCCATCTGGGACGACGGGATGGACCCGTCGGGCACGCCATCGGCCATCGACTTCGAGGGCGTCGCCAAGCAGCGGGTCGAGCTGGTGACCGATGGCGTGGCCAACGCCGTCGTCCATGATTCCGCAACTGCGCGGCGTGCCGGGACCACGTCCACGGGCCAC
>DASURX010000254.1:0-4184 GCA_036375355.1 Candidatus Limnocylindria bacterium | reverse complement strand
GGCGAGACCGGCAACTACGGCGGCGGCCGCTGGCGCAAGCAGTGGCTGCTCGACCACGAGCGCGCCGCGGCGCGCGGGGCCCAGGAGGGATCGGCTCAGGAGCGATCGGCCTTGATCGCGACCAGCACCCCGACGTCCTCGTACTTCCAGACCACGTCCACCGCGGCGAACCCGGCGGCCAGCAGCCAGGCCAGCTGATCCGCCGCGGTGTCCAGGTGGTCGTGCTCCGCCTCGTGCGGGTCCTCCGGGCGCGGGTAGTCGTACAGCTCGCGCAGGCGATCCGAGGCGTGGCGGAAGGCGTCGGCGACGATCAGGATGCCGCCGGGTGAGAGGTGCTCCCACAGGCGCGAGAAGAGGTGGCGCTTCTCGTCGGCCCACAGGTGGTGGATGGCGAGCACCGACACGATCGCGTCGAACAGCCCGTCGATCTCCGGTGCCGCGATGTTGGCCGCCCGCAGCTCCACGCGACGTCGGTGCGCGCGCAGGCGCTGCCGTGCCCGGCCCAGCATCTCGGTCGAGAGGTCCAGCCCTACCACCCGCGCCTCGGGCAGGGCCTCGAGGACCCTCAGCGCCGTGACGCCCGTGCCGGTCCCCAGGTCGAGCACCCGGTGCGGCGGCCGGATCGACAGCAGCGAGACGACCGTCTCGTGGATCTCGTCGTAGCGCGGCACCTGCGCGCGGATCTCGGCGTCGTAGCGCGACGCCCAGGCGTCGAAATGCTCCCCGACCGAACGTCGCGGCGCGGGCGCGCTCATCGCTCGCCCAGCGGGCCCCCGGTGATGTCGGTGCCCATGGCGTGGTAGCCGCCATCGACGTGGATCATCTCGCCGGTGGTCATGGCCGACCAGTCGGAGAGGAGGAAGCAGACCATCCGGCCGACCGGGGTGGCATCGGTCAGCGACCAGCCCAGCGGTGCGCGGTTGCGCCAGGCGCCGGCGATCTGGTCGAAGCCGGGGATGTTCTTGCCGGCCATGGTGCGAATCGGTCCGGCCGACACGGTGTTGACGCGGATGCCATGCGGACCGAGGTCGCGGGCGAGGTATCGGGTCACCGCCTCCAGCCCGGCCTTGGCCACGCCCATCCAATCGTAGATCGGCCAGGCGAAGCGGCCGTCGAAGGTCAGGCTGACCACGCTCGCGCCGCCGGCCGCCTTCATCGGCTCCAGCATCCCGGTGGCGAGCGACTTCAGCGAGAAGGCCGACGTGCGGAAGCCGGTCGCCACGTCATCCCACTCGGTCTCCAGGAAGCGGCCGCCCAGCCCCGACTGCGGCATGAAGCCGATCGAGTGCAGCAGCCCGTCCAGCCGGCCCCAGCGCTTCATCACTTCGGCGCGCACGCCGGCGATCTGCAGGTCGTCGTTGACGTCCATGTCCAGCACGTCCGGCACCGGGTCCAGCTTGCGCGCCACCCGCTGAGTGAGGCTCATCGCCCGGCCGACGCTGGTGAGCAGGACCTCGGCCCCGGCCTCCTGCGCCACCTTCGCTGCGGCGAACGCCATGGAGTCGTCGGTCAGGACGCCGGTGATGAGCAGCTTCTTGCCGTCGAGCAGCACGTTCGGTGTGACCTCCTCCTGCATGGACCGATGCGGGCGCCGGCGCCAGGTGCGCCGCGCCCGGCCGCGAGGACAGGCGCCGATTGTAGCCCGATGGCGCGGCCGGACCCTTCCGAGCGGTTGTCAGGTGTGCGGTTGTCGCCTCATTCCGATGACAGCCGCGCGAATTCGGTTCGTAGCTTCTCTCGTCGCCTCCGTGCAGGTTGAGAGCCGCACGGGGCGGTCCCAGGCGCCGTCTCGCGGACTCGTGCGGCTGTCATCTGAATCGGGCGATCTGCGTGGCGCAAACCGCCTTTGATGGCGTGAATCGCCGGGGAACCTTCAGCCGCCGGGCGGGCGCGGCATCTCATCATGCGGAGCCGGGATCTCGACGGAGGTGGCGTCTCCGGCCCACACCGCCAGGTGGCGAACGCTGCCTGGCTCGCTCCGCTCCACCAGGATCCACCCTGCCGGCAGGACGGCGCGCCATCGCAGACCCATCTCCAGGTAGAACAGCGTCTCCCCGCCGGTCTGCATCAACTCACGCTGCTCACCGGTGTCCGGCCAGGTCAGCCATATCCTCGAGCCCGGGGGATCGACTGCGCGCGCTGCACTGGCAAGTACCAGACGCCGATCGAGGAGTGTGACCGACGAGCCGTCAAACGCGCCATGGAATGCCTGCTGCGCACCGGTCGCCAGCTCTGTGACGGTCGTCGTGCAGAGTTCGACGGCGCAGTCGGCTGTGACGAGGAATCGGTCGCTAAGGCCCGTGACCCGCTCTGAGGGCCTGCCAGCGATCAGCGACACCTCGCCCGTTCGGAGATCGAGGACGTCGAGTCCGCAGCCGAACCCGCCGACGGAGGTGCACACACGCCGGGCCAGGAGTCCGCCCTCGAGGCTTGGAATGAGGGTGCCCTGGAAGGCAATGGGAGCGACCAGCATGTTCCCGCCTGTCGCCCTTGTCGGGGCGGGACCCATCAGCCTGGTCGCTGGACCACCAACTGCCGCGACGGCCAGAACGCCTGCATCGTCGCCGGAGCGACGGTCCATGACGAGGAGGTAGATCGTGTCGCCGCTCGGGGAGACGGCGACGGACCAGACGACCTGCGGGACCTCTGCGACCACGGAGTCGCCACCGTCCCCGATGGTGAGCAGATGAATCGTCGATGAGCGGCCGTCATCAGCGACATAGGCGATCGTCCCATCCAGGCCCATGCCGGCCGCGGGCTCGCGGCCGATCTCGAACCGGTCGGCCAGCGAGGCCATCGGGACCTGGATGCTGATCGTTGGCTCGGGCTCGGGCAGCATGCCGGCAAGCAGCGTGTACTCCTCCATCGGCACCTCGTCCTGCGTCCAGGTGCGTGCGGCACTCATCCACGGAATCTCGCCGAGCATTGGCGCGCTGACAGAGGGGGTCGCGCTGGGCGATGCGAGCGGCGGGGGGCTGGCCGTCGGCGCGAGGCTGCAGGCCCCGAGCACCAGGGAGAGGAGGAGTGGGGTGCGCTTCATCGACCACAGTTGACTGCGTCGCGCACCGGCGCGTCACGTGCCGGAAGTCAACTGATTGGTGGATGCGCGCGCGGTCCCGGGCCCCGTTTCGCCGTCTCGTGCGGCTGTCATCTGAATCGGGCGATCTGGAGGCGTCGAAAGACGCCGCCACGCCATCGGGCTACAGTGGATGGACCGATGATGGTCCACCTCTACGACTACGAGCTGCCGCCGGCGGACCCGGCCGCCGGCATCCCCAACTTGCGCGCCGCGCTCGACGCCGCCAAATTGGAGGACGAGGAGCGCAAGGCACTGCTCGGCGGCGTCTTCAGGCCGGAGCGCATGCCGGGCACCATGGAGCGCCTCACCACCCTGGTGACGGACCTGGACGCCAGCTTCAACGACCTGCTGGCCGTGCTCGACAACGGCAGCCGCACCCGCCGCTTCGTGGCGATCGACGAGGCCAAGGCCATCCTGGACCGATTCCTCCCGCCTTCGGCCGTGGCGGGGACGCACGACTGGGACGTCGCCCGGCTGCACGAGCCCTACGGCGACGGCTCGTACCACGGAAAGCTGCTCAAGCGAGTGCGAAAGCAGCTCCGCAGCGTCTCGAACCGCGAGGCGCTGACCACGCCCTTCCTGCTCCGCCGCGAGTGGGGCCGATGAGCCGGCGCAGCGGCCGCAAGGGCCGCCCCTACGTCCCCTACCCGGAGCGCCGCACCAACTGGGGCGCGCGCCTGCTGGTCGTCTTCGTCGGATTCGTGCTCATCGCCGGCTTCGCCATCCTGACCTTCTCGCGCTGATCCTCGGGGTCGCTGCGCGCCGCCTCCTCCAGCTGCAGGCGGATGCGGTACAGGACGTTCCACTCCTCGGTGTTCAGGGCGGCGCCGTCGATGCGCCGCTGGATCTCGTCCAGCCGGGCGCGCAGCCCATCCGGATCGTGGCGCAGCGTTCGGAACGCCTCGGCCAGGTCGTCCTCGAACGCCTGCGAGTCCTCCGCCCAGGTCAGGTATGCATCGCGCAGGGCGAGCTCGCGCTCGATCGCGGCACGCGCCCGGCAGGCCGTCTGCTCGGGACCGATGAGCGCGACGTGGGTGGCGTACGCGTCCAGCTCGAGGCCGTCCGCCCGCAGGCGCATCGGCTCACCCCGAACCACCGCCCCCAG
>DASURX010000253.1:0-4349 GCA_036375355.1 Candidatus Limnocylindria bacterium | reverse complement strand
TTCCAGCTGTAGACGAAGTCATTGGCGGTGATCGGGTCACCGTTGCTGAACTTGATGCCGTCCTTCAGCGTGAAGGTGATCGTCTGCGCATCCTCGCTGATCTCGTAGCTGTCGGCGAGACCGCCGTCAGTCGTCAGCTCGAGCTCGGGAGTGACCCACAGCAGGGGCCGCTGGACCGAGTTGAGGATCTGCAGCGACGCGCTGTCCTGCGCGAGGTTCGGATCCAGGGTCGGCGGATCCGCGTCGGCGCCCGGCAGAACGAGTTCCTGATTCGGATCCTCTGCCAGGCCCGTGGCCGACGGCTCGGTCGAGCCACCCTGGCTCGCGCTCGGGCTCGTCGTGCCCGTCCCGCACGCCGCCAGCACGAGCGCCAGCGTCGCGAAGACTCCCAGTGTTCTCCTACGCCACATATGTTCCTCCAGTGAACGGGGCTGTCATCTGGGGTTTCGAAGGCGAGACGCAGTCTCGACCGTCCTCGGCCGGTTACGTGCTGTCTGGCCGGAGTGACCGGTCACGGGCACGGCGCCGTCCTCCTCTCCTCCGCGCTCTGGCATCCACGTCGGAGCTGGGATGTCTCCCGATCGTGCACTGCGCAGAGCGCCCGCAATCATTGACGACCGGTGAACGGCGCGTCAAGAAAGGCCAATGCGGCCTTGGCCTTTGCAGACTATACGCAGCCGGCGGGCGCCGAGTTCAGAAATGTGCGTGCTCAGCGCACCCAGGCCACGGCACGCACCTCGGCCACGTCGTCGGTGCGCACGCCCTGGCCGCTGATCTCGAAGTCGCGCGATTCGCCCGCATCCAGCGCGGCGCCGACCTTGTCCCCCACCACCGCGCCCAGGAACTCGCCGTCGGCGCCCAGGAACTCCACGCCGATCACCGGGCTGCCGAAGCGCCGGTCCTGCGACGGCTGGTGCAGCGTGCCGCGCACGGTGGTTGTCCCGTCGCTGGTCTCCCAGGCCAGGTCGCTGACCTCGAGCGGGATGCCCGGGGTGTCCTCCATGCCACGCGTCGGGCAGTACTTGATGTGGCTCACCAGGTCGCCCAGCGCCCCGCTGCCCAGGTCCAGCAGCTTCTGGCCGCCGAGCAGGTAGACCGCCTCCTGGCCGGGCTGCAGGAGGGCCGGCGTCGGGAAGAAGCGGCCGCGGCGGGTCGAGGCGGCGGCCGTGCCATCGGCCCATTCCAGGCGCACCAGCGGTTCGTACAGCTGCAGCGGCTCGTAGTCGTAGAGCGTGTTCAGGAAGGTGATCGGCTCCTCGCCGGTGTTGCGCAGCACGAACCGCATGCTGACCCAGCCCTGGTAGACCTGGATGTCCTGGATCATCTCGCCGCGGAAGGGCTTGACCGGCCCGGGCGGGGGGCCGGCCTCGTAATGGGCGGTCAGGAGCGGAACGGATGCGAGCTCGCTGGCGCTGGGTCCCTGGCTCGGCGTCGAGGTCGGCACGGCACCGGGCTGGCAGGCGACCAGCAGCAGGGCCATCGCCGCCAGCGCTGCCGTCCGGCGGCGCCGGGGCCGGATCACCGGATCACGCCACCGCTGGGCGGGACCATGTCGTAGACCTTGACCGCGGTCTGCAGCTCCGCGTAGGGAGTGTCGCCGCTGGGACGCGGGAGCTGGACGGCGGGCGTCGGAATGAAGTCGGCCAGCGCGTCGTGCGGCAGCTCCAGCGCCGCGGTGGCGTTCAGCTGCTCATGCCACTGCAGGCTGCTGGCGAGGTCGGGCCGCCCGCTCGCTGCGTCGCTCACGCTCGACTGTCCGGTCGACCAGCCGAGGGCCACGGCCAGCATCAGGGCCGAGACGGGCACCATGACGCGCATGGCGCGGGTCATGGCGGCCACTGGGTTGTGGTACCACGGCTGCGGCGGCTCCGGATCGGCCGCGACCAGCCGGACGGCGCGCCATACCGCCGGGGACGGCTCGAAGCCCTCGACCCGCTCGCGCAGCGCGCGGCGCAGGTGGGTGGCCATGGCGCGGTCGACCGCCACGTCGTGCTGGCACTGGCGGCAGGTCTCGACGTGCTCCAGGTACTCGTCGCAGCGCTCGTCGAGCTCCTCGCCGAAGCGGAAGTGCTCGAGCAGCGCGCGGCTGACCCTACGGCAGCTCATCGGTCGCAAGCCTGGCGGCACCGTGGGCCGGTGCGCGCCGCTCGGCGGGCAGGAGCGATCGAAGCGCCTTGAGGGCGTAGTGCAGCCGGGACTTCATGGTGCCCACGTTGCACTCCGCGATCTCCGCCGCCTCCGCCAGCGAATAGCCGTGCAGGTAGTACAGGATCACCGCCGTCTGCTGCTTGGGCGGCAGCGCGTCGATGCCGCGCTGCAGCACCTCGATGATCTCGCGCGACTCGACCACCTGCTCCGGGCGCGAGGTGAGGTCGGCGACGATGTTGGTGATGAGGGCCGTCAGCGGCTCGGTGATCGCGCGGCGACGGGCGATGCGGCTGTAGCACAGGTTGGTGGTGACGCGCTGCAGCCAGGGCAGCGGCGAGCAGTCGGTGCGCAGACGGTCGCGGACGCGGTAGGCCTTGACGAAGCAATCCTGGAGGATCTCCTCGGCCAGGAACGGATCGCGCGTGATGGCCAGCGCGGTCGTATAGACCGGCCGCTTGTACGTATTGAAGAACTCCTCGAACGCGTCCAGGTCGCCCGACTGCATGCGTTCGACGAGGCCATCCGGCTGTTTCGAATCCAC
The DNA here is from genome assembly GCA_036375355.1 of Candidatus Limnocylindria bacterium. Lineage (GTDB taxonomy): Bacteria > Chloroflexota > Limnocylindria > QHBO01 > QHBO01 > DASURX01. Next base: position 1,660 of record DASURX010000253.1, on the reverse strand, counting down.
TGGCACCCCACCCGGCACAGGCCGCTTGGTGCGGAATACTACGCCCTGGACGCGGCGCGAGTTCATTCGGTGCCGGTTTCGCCGTCCGTTGTCGCACCGGCGTGGGACAGTGGCAGCGCCGTGAAATCGTGGCGCAGGTCCGGGCGGCGGGCGGCGGCGGCCTCGTCCAGCCGGCCCACCGGCGTGGTGTGCGGCGCGGACTTGAGGCCCGCCGGATCGGTGGCCGCCCGCTCGGCGATGTCCTGCATCACGTCCACGAAGCGGTCGAGCGTCTCGACCGACTCGGTCTCGGTCGGCTCGATCATCAGCGCCTCCTCCACGATCAGCGGGAAGTAGATCGTGGGCGGGTGGATGCCGGCGTCCAGGATCGCCTTGGCGATGTCCAGCGTCGAGACGCCGTGCTCGCGCTTCTGGCGACGGCCGCTGAACACGACCTCGTGCTTGCAGATGCGGTCGTAGGGCAGGTCGTAGGCATCGGCCAGGCGCACGCGCAGGTAGTTGGCGGCCATCACCGCGTCGTCGGCGACCGCGCGCAGCCCGGCGGCACCGTTGGAGCGGATGTAGGTGTAGGCGCGCACGAACATGCCGAAGTTGCCGGTGAAGGCGCGCACCTTGCCGATGCTGTCCGGGCGTGTCGCCGGATCCTCGAGCGCGAAGCGCGCACCCGGCGTGGAACGGCCGGCCCACGCGCTGCGTCGCACCTCCTCGGGGTCGCCGTCCAGCAGCACGGGCTGCGGCACGGGCAGGAAGGGCGCCAGCCGCTCGCCGACCCCCACCGGCCCGGCGCCCGGGCCGCCGCCACCGTGCGGCGTCGAGAAGGTCTTGTGCAGGTTGAAGTGCATCACGTCGAAGCCGGCGTCGCCCGGGCGGAAGCGGCCCAGGATGGCGTTCAGGTTGGCGCCGTCCATGTACGCGATCGCGCCGGCCTCGTGGACCGCGGCCACGACCTGGTCGATCTGGTCCTCGAAGATGCCCAGCGTGCTTGGGTTGGTGATCATGAGCGCGGCGGCCCGCTCGTCGAGGGCCTCGCGCAGCGCGCCGAGGTCGATCCCGCCCCGCTCGTTGGAGCGGATGGTCACGGTCTCGTAGCCGGCCATGCTGGCGGTCGCCGGATTGGTGCCGTGCGCGGAGTCCGGCACCAGCACCCGGGTTCGCTGCTCGCCCTCTCCCCTGGACCGATGGTATGCCCGCGTCATGAGCATGCCCGTCAGCTCGCCGTGCGCCCCCGCCGCGGGCTGCAGGCTCACCGCCGACAGGCCCGATACCTCCTTGAGCAGCTCGGCCAGCAGCCACATCAGCTCCAGGCTGCCCTGCGCGTTGGCGTCGGGGTCGAGCGGGTGCGAGTCGGCGAAGCCGGGCAGGCGCGCAGCCCACTCGTTGACCTTGGGGTTGTACTTCATGGTGCACGACCCGAGCGGGTAGAAGCCCAGGTCGATGGCATGGTTCAGGTGGCTCAGCCGGTTGAAGTGGCGCAGCAGGTCGAGCTCGCTGACCTCGGGCAGGCGCGGGGGCGCGGTTCGGCGGGCGGCATCCGGGATCGGCGGCTGCCCGTCGGCGGCGGCCGTGGCCTCGGCGCTGGGCGGCGGGAAGCGCACGCCGCGCCGGCCGGACCGCGAGGCGTCGAAGATCAGCGGCTCCACGATGCGCAGCTCACCGCCCG
>DASURX010000252.1:0-2602 GCA_036375355.1 Candidatus Limnocylindria bacterium | reverse complement strand
TCCGTCCACGCCGGATTGGACCGCTTATCGGTCGAGATGCCGGATTCTCCTGGCACCTGGACCGATGAGACCTCGACCCGCGCCGCCCGTTGGTCGATATGTCAGGAAAAGCCGACGCGGCTGTCTCGTCATCTCCCGGCCGCCGCATCGGCCGCGCGCTGGCCGTGCGCCGACGCGCCCCTACTCGAACAGCAATGCGTCCCCGCCGATGTCTCGGCAGGCGCGCAACGCAGCCCACGCCGCTCGCGATCCCACGGGGAACGCCTCGGCGACCCAGCGTCCGGCTTGCTGGACCGCGCGACGGTTGCGATGCGTTTCGGCCAGGACCAGCAGCAGGCGATCGACGCCGCTGTCACGCGCCTTCTGGCGCTCTCGGCGCAGCAGCGCCTGCCCACGGAACACGGTCTCGGCCGCGACGCCGATCCGGGACCCATCGACGGCGAGCAGCACGTCCCATGCGCGCAGGTCGGCAGCCGACGGGATTGGTGCCTCCAGGCGCCTTGCCACGCATCCCGGGAGCTCCGCGAGGAAGCGGCTTATCAGGCCGGGCATGGCCGGCGTCGCGCAGGCCCGCGCCCGCGGGGAACGTGCTCAGCACCAGGTCCAGCCCCAGGACGCGGCACGCCAGCGCGGCCTCGTCGATTCGAATCGGCGCACCGCGGGCGAGCTCCCAGCCTCGGTACTGATCGCGCGAGACACCGCAGGCCTGCGCCACAGCCGCGATCGTCAACCCGCGGCCACCGCGGGCTTCAAGCAGTGCCTGGCCCATCTGTCGCCGCAGCTTCTCTCCACGGATGCGGCCGGAAGTGACCGGGCGATCGCGCGAGCCCATCGGTCCATCATTGCAGTGAAGCGCTTACCGCCGGATTACCGCTCGGTTACTGAGGAGACGCGATGATCGACGCCGCCGACATCCACCGCCTGCGCACCGGATTCATCGTGACGCCCGACGACGGTGTGCTCCCGCCCGGCGAGCTCTTCATGATGTGCGCCTACGTCATCCGGCACCCCAGGGGCGCGTTCCTGTGGGACACGGGCATCGGCTCCAACCCGGAGGTGGACGAGCACTTCAAGCCGATGCGCTGGCCGCTCGAGCAGCTGCTGGCTCCGCTCGACCTGCGCCTCGCCGACGTGAAGGTGATCGGCAACTGCCATCTGCACTTCGACCACGCCGGGGGCAACAACCGCTTCCCCGGCGTCCCGATCCTGGCCCAGCGCGTGGAGCACGAGAGCGCGGCCACAACCGAGGACTACACGATCCCAGGTATCGCGGACTTCCCCGGCGCGCATTACGAGCTGCTCGACGGCGACGCCCCGGTGTGGGAGGGCCTGCGCATCGTCCCGACGCCGGGGCACACCGCCGGGCACCAGTCGCTGGTCGTCGAGACGCGGCAGGGACGCGTGGTGCTGGCCGGCCAGTCATTCAACTTCGCGTCCGACTACGCCAAGGCCCGCCTGGCGCAGGAGCTCCGTCATGCCGGCTACCGGACCGATGTCGCCTACCCCGCCTGGATGGACTCGATCCAGGCCCTCGACCCGTTGCGCGTCCTCTTCGCCCACGACGTCGCCTCCTGGGAGCGCGGCCCCGGCATCCCGCCACCGTAGGGCTCGGGACGCCTACGGAGCCGGCGGCGTGGCCTTGAGGCTGACGGGATCTGCCCGCCTGCCCGATAGACCGGGCAAATCCCTGCGGGAGGGGCCGGTTGTGCACGGTTCTGCCCGGCACACGGGGTAATGCTGAGCGTGAGGCGTGAAAGCTTGCCCCTTCGCGTCAGCGATTACCCGATGGAGCGGACAAATCCCGGCGGAAACCGGCCTTCTCGTCACGTTTTACCCGATGGACCAGGCAAGGCCGGCGGAATCCGGCCTTCTCGTCACGTTTTGCCCGATGGACGAGGCAATCGAGGCGCCGGCAGGCCGGAACGCGCGAAGCTACTCCCCGAGCCCGTACTCCCGCATCTTGGCGTACAGCAGGCGCCGATAGATCCCCAGCTCCTCGGCCGCCTTGGAGCGGTTGCCGTCGTTGCGCTTCAGGGCGTCGGCGATGAGCTGCCTCTCCAGCGACTCGACCGCCTCCTTGAACGTCCCCGCGCCCAGTCCCGCGCCGTTGCCATTCGACGCAGCGGCCTCGGCCGGGACGCCATTCGACGACGAAGCAGCCTCGGCATCGGCCTCGGTAGCCTCGGCATCGGCCTTTGCGCCGGCCTTGCCCTTGGCCCGCGTGCGAGCACGGCCGCCGGCGCTGACCGGCGACGCGGCCAGGGGGAGATGCTCAGGCATGATCGTGGCGCCGCGCGAGAGGACCACCGCGCGCTCGATGGCGTTCTCGAGCTCGCGCACGTTGCCCGGCCAGTCGTGCTCCATCAGCCGCGCCACCGCCTCCTCCGAGATCGTGGTCGGGATGGCATCCGGCCGGGCGCGGTACTTGGCCAGGAAGTGCTCGACCAGCGGCGGGATGTCCTCCATCCGCTCGCGCAGCGGCGGCATGTGGATGTGGATCACGTTCAGGCGATAGTAGAGGTCCTCGCGGAACCGTCCCGCGTCGACCTCCTCGGCCAGCTCGCGGTTGGTGGCGGCGATCACCCGGATGTCGATCTTGATC
>DASURX010000251.1:0-15299 GCA_036375355.1 Candidatus Limnocylindria bacterium | reverse complement strand
CGATGGCGCCGCGCACCTGGCGGCGGCCGGCCTGACCGGCGCCGATCTGGAGCAGGACCTGGCCACCGTGCGGCAGAGCGCAGCGTGGCTGGCCCGTCGCGGTGCGCAACTCGGCGTGCGCGCCGGGATCGGCGCCACGCGCCTGGCGGCCCGGGGCGTGCGCGCCGCGTGGCGCCGCCTGCGATGAGCGATCAGGTGCGCATCCGCCTGGCCGACCCCGACGCCGACGCGGCGGCGGTCGCGGCCATCTACGCCCCAGCAGTGGAGGGCGGCATCGCCTCGTTCGAGGAGCGCGCGCCGGGGTCGGACGAAGTTGCCGCCCGCATGCGCCGGGTCCTGGCGTGGACGCCGTGGCTCGTCGCCGAGGTCGACGGCCGCGTGGTGGGCTACGCCTACGCCGGCCCGCACCACGAGCGCGCGGGCTACCGCTGGTCGGTGAACATCAGCGTCTACGTGGACGCCGTGCATCACGGCCGCGGCATCGGCCGCCGCCTCTACGCCGACCTCCTCGACCGGCTGCGGCAGCAGGGCTTCGTGAACGCGTACGCCGGCATCGCCCTGCCGAACCCGGCCAGCGTGGCGCTGCACGAGGGCATCGGCATGCGGCGCATCGGCGTCTACGAGCGCATCGGCTTCAAGCTCGGGCGGTGGCACGACGTGGCCTGGTACTGGCTGCGCCTGTCCGAGCCCGATGGCATCCCCGCTGAGCCGATCCCGCTGCCCGAGCTCATCGGTCGCGCAGCCGGGCAGCCCGTGGCCGGGCTGCCCGCATCCATCCAGGCCGGGGCGGCCTCGTGAGCCTGTACCGCTACTCGCGCTGGGACGGCAGCCAGCAGCTGCCGGCCTTCGATGCCGACGACGTGCTGGATGCGCTGTCGGACGACATCCTGGCCGAGGGCGACGTGCGTCGCGCGCTGCAGCGCCTGATGCAGCGCGGCATGCGCGGCACGCGGGGTGGCGACGTTCCCGGCCTGAAGCGCCTGGTCGAGCAGCTGCGCGCCCGTCGCCGCGAAGAGCTGGAGCGCGCCAACCTGGACGGCGTGCTCGACGAACTGGGGGAGCGACTGGCGGACATCATGGACCAGGAGCGGAGGGGCATCGCCGAACGCCTGGAGGATGCCGAGCGCGCGGCGCTTGACGCTCCGCCCGGGGACGAGCAGGACCGGGCACGCATGGCCGAGCAGGTGCTGCGCCGGACCGCGCAGCAGCGCCGCGACCGCCTCGACGCGCTGCCCCCCGACCTCGCCGGCCGGCTTCACGGCCTGCGCGACTACGAGTTCATGGACCCCGGCGCGCGCGATGCCTTCAACGCCCTGACCGATGAGCTCCGCCAGCAGATGCTGCAGACCTACTTCCAGGGGCTGAAGGAAGGCGTTGCCGGGCTCACGCCGGAGGACCTTGACGGGGTGCGCCAGATGGTGCGCGACCTGAACGCGCTCCTCGAGAAGCACGCCTCCGGCGCCGATACGCGCGCCGACTTCGACGCCTTCATGGCCCAGCACGGGCGCTACTTCCCGCCGGGGATCTCCAGCGTGGACGAGCTGATCGACCACCTGCACCGGCAGGCGTCGCAGATGGCGTCGCTGCTCAACAGCATGAGCCCCCAGATGCGCGACGAACTGCAGCAGATGATGGACGACCTGCTGCGCGACGATCGGCTGCGCTGGGACATGGCGCGCCTGGCGGGCAACCTGCAGGCGCTGCGCCCCGACGACGCCTTCGGCGAGCCCTATCCATTCTCTGGCGACGAGCCGATGGGACTCATGGACGCGCTGGCGGCGATCGATCGTCAACAGCAGTACGACGCCATGGAGCAGGCCCTGCTCGAGGCGCGCGATCCCGAGTCGCTGGAGCGCCTCGACGAGAGCCTCCTGCGGGACCTGGCCGGCGACGACGCCTCGGAGGACCTCGAGCGGCTGCGCGAGCTGACCCGAGCGCTGGAAGAGGCGGGCTACCTCGAGCGTGAGGGGAATCGTCTGGAGCTCACGCCTCGCGCAGCGCGCAAGCTGGGGATGCGCGCGCTGACCGACATCTTCAGCCGGCTGCGCCGGGAGTCACTCGGTGGCCATCCGTTGCCAAATGCCGGCAGCGGCGGTGAACCGACCGACGAGACCAAGCCATTCGAGCACGGCGACGCCTTCGCCGTCGACCTGAACCGCACCCTCTTCAATGCGATGGCCCGCAGCGGCCCCGGCACGCCGCTGCGGCTCTCGCCCGACGACTTCGAGGTGCGCCGTACCGAGGAGATGACTGTTTCGTCCACCGTCCTTCTGCTCGACATGAGCCGCTCGATGCTGCTGCGCGGCTGCTCCACCGCCGCGAAGCGGGTCGCGATGGCGCTCCACACCCTGATCCATACCCGGTACCCCCGCGACCGCCTGTACGTGGTCGGGTTCGCCTACTACGCCCGCCAGATCAGGCCGGAGGCGATCGCCACCCTCTCGCCCTACGAGTTCGAATACGGGACGAACCTGCAGCACGCGCTGATGATCGCCCGCCAGCTGCTCGGGCGACGCAGCGGCGGGAACAAGGAGATCGTCGTCATCACCGACGGCGAGCCGACCGCGCACATCGCCAACGGCCAGGTCGAGTTCGCCTACCCACCCACCATCCGCACCATGCAGTCCACCCTGCGCGAGGTCGGACGGGCGACGCGGGAGGGGATCGTCATCAACACCTTCATGCTGGAGCGGTCCCGCTACCTGTCCGAGTTCGTTGACTTGATGAGCCGGATCAACCGAGGCCGCGCCTTCTACGTCGAGCCCGAGCACCTGGGCGAGTACATCCTGGTCGACTACGTCAGCCGCAAGACCCGCCGCGTGGCCTGAGCGGTCGCTCGGCTGAGGGCGGCGCATTACCCTTCTCGGGCGGCGGCGGAAGCCTCAGAATCGCGGAATGACGAGACCGCTCAAGGTCGGGGTGCAGCTCCCCGAGGTCGAGTACGTGACGCGCTGGCCGCAGCTGCGGGCCATGGCCCAGCGTGCGGAGGAGATCGGCCTCGACTCGGTCTGGCTGGGGGACCATCTGCTCTACCGCGATGACGGGCTGCCGCCTCGCGGGCCGTGGGAGGCATGGACGATGCTGGCCGCTCTGGCTGCGGCCACGGAGCGGGTGGCGCTCGGGCCGCTGGTGGCGGCCACGAGCTTCCATAACCCCGCACTGCTGGCGAAGAAGGCCGCGACCCTCGACGAGATCAGCGGCGGTCGCCTCATCCTGGGGCTGGGGGCCGGCTGGAACGAGGCCGAATATCGGGCCTACGGCTTTCCCTTCGACCATCGGGTCAGCCGCTTCGAGGAGGCGTTCACGATCATCCGCCAGCTGCTGCAGGAAGGTCGCTCGGACTTCCGGGGGACGTATTACCGGCTGGAGAACTGCGAGCTGCTGCCGCGCGGCCCGCGCCCCAACGGGCCGCCGCTCATGATCGGATCGAGCGGTCCCCGCATGCTGGAGATCACCCTGCCGCACGTGGACAGCTGGAATGCATGGTTCGCCTGGTTCGGCAACACGCCGGACGGGTACGCGGCGATGCGCGCCCAGGTCGACGACGCCTGCCGCCTCGCCGGTCGCGACCCGTCCGAGGTGAAGCGCACGCTGGCCCTCTTCGTCGCCTTTCCCGGAGCCCTGGGCCGCAGCATGGGCGACCTGACCCGGCCCGATGTGGAGCCGATTCCCGGCGAACCCGAGATCCTGGCCGCTGGCCTGCGCGCGTTCGCCGACCTCGGGGTCGGCCACGTCCAGCTCGTGCTCGACCCGATCACGGTCGATACGATCACCGCGCTGGCCCCGGCGCTCGAGCTGCTGGACCGATGACGGCTGCTATGCTCGCCGCCGATGGATGACGCTCCGCCGCCGATCGCGATCGGGTCGTCCGGGCGGCTGTCCGCGCAGCCGTTGACGAACGCCGTCGGCGACCATGCGCTCCTGATCCGGCAGGCAGAGGCGCCGCGTGCCCTGCTCACCGGGGAGCGGGGGACGGACCGCGAACGCGTCGTGCTGGTCCCCATGGACGACGACGTCGAGCTGCGGGTTGACGGCGACGCGCTCGCCGTCTGGCTGGCGCATGGATCGGTGAGCGCCGCCACGGCATCGGTCCCGGGCTGGGCGAGCGTGCTGGGCATGGCGCTGGTGGTGGCGGTCATCGGCCTGGCCATCCTGGGCGGCATCACCTTCTTCGGCTGGGTGCTGAGGCTGGTGGCCTGATGGCTCGTGAGCGCGAGCGAGAGCGCCAGGTCACGCTCCCGACCTCGGGCCTGATCGCCATGCGCCTGGCCACCGAGTTCGGCTCGGCGGACGATTTCGCCGAAGGCCTGCAGCGCGCCCTGGCGCGCGGGGGCGAACGCGGGGCGACGATCGTGGCCGCCCTGGACCGCGGCGACATCGGCGTGCACATTCCGCGCGAGGACGGTCCATCCTGGAACACGGTGCCGATGGTCCACCTGCACCGCGGCCGCCAGCCCGATGCCCGCGAGTGGGCGATCGCCAACGCCATCCTCGAGAAGCTCGAGCGCTACCGCTGAGGCGATCCGCATGAGCGACGCGAGCGACCGGCGCCGGATCGAGCGCGCTCCGGCAGGGGCCGAGGTGGCGCCGATGAGCGCGGAGCAGCAGCGCTGGCTGCGCTCGATGATGGCGCGCTTCGCGACCGGCGTGACGGTGGTCGCCGCCCGCTACGGCCCGCTCCTGGCCGGCATGACCGCCAACGCGATCGCCAGCATCAGCATCGACCCTCCGCTCATGCTGGCCAGCGTGGGGCAGCGGTCCGAGACGCATCGGGCCATCGAGGGCAGCCATTCGTTCGCGATCAGCATCCTCTCGGCGGAGCAGCGCGCCCTGGGCGAGTGCTTCGCCCAGCCGACCACCGCCGCCAAGCTGCGCCGCTTCTGCGACGCCCCGTGGCACGAGGCCGAGACGGGGTCGCCGATCCTGGACGGCGCCATCGCCTTCTTCGACTGCCGGCTGGTGGCGCAGCATGCCGCCGGCGACCACAGCCTGTTCATCGGGGAGATCGTGGCGGCCGGGTACGAGGAGGACGCCGAGCCCCTGGTCTGGTACGGCTCGCGCTACCGCGCGCTCGCGCCCGAGGCGCCCGCGCCGTGAGCGATCGTCCCGAGGCGCTGGTCCCGGCCTGGGACCGGCTGGCGCCACCCCCGGCGAGGCTCGCCGTCAATGCGGTCCGCCCGGAGCGGGTGGACGAGCTGCTGGTGGACGACGACGACCTGCCGCAGGTCGAGCACGCGACCGTCTTCTGGGCCTGGCCCGATGCGGACGGCTGGGCCGTCCGTGCGGTGCGTACCCGCGACGGCGTCGCTCAGCCCTACCTGGTGCACGCCGCCCGCCTGCGCCTGGTCCGGCCCGATCCCAACCTGCTCCTGCTGCTGGGGATCGATCCGGCCGACCCGCCGCCGTCCGTCGCGCTGGAGGGCGAGCCACGGCCGATGGAGCGGCCGCCGCGTCACCTGGCATGCATCTGCCGGCTGACCTCGGCCGGCGACCTGTATCGGGCGCTGGAGGCCGGTTGGCGCACCACCGACGAGGTCAAGCGGGCGACCGGCGCCGCCTTCGGCGAGTGCCAGGGCCGTCGCTGCGTCCCGGGCCTGGCCGCGCGGCTGGACCTGGCGCCCTCCGACCCGAGGGGACGCATCACGCCCCGGCCACCGCTGGTTCCCGTGCCGGCCTCGGTGCTGGCGGCCTTTGCCGATCTGGCCGGCCTTGAGGCGGAACAGGTGACCGAGCGCTAGGCGCCGATCGCGTCGAGCGCCTCGGCGATGACGCCCACCGCCGAATCGGCCTCGGTATCGGTCGTCACCAGCGGCGGGATCACGCGCACCACCTGGCCGTATGTGCCGCAGCTCAGCAACAGCAGGTGCCGCTCGAAGGCCGCGGCCAGCAGCGCCCGGGCGAGGTCGGGCCGCGGGGCGAGCGTCTCGGGATCGGCCAGCTCGATGCCGATCATCAGGCCGCGCCCGCGCACCTCCGCCACGGTTCCGTGCGCCGCCGCCACGCGGCGGATGCCGGACAGCAGCCGGTCCCCCTGGCGGCGCGCGTTCTCGAGCAGGCCCTCGGCGGCGATGACGTCGAGCGTGGCCAGCGCCGCGGCGCAGGCCACGGCGTTGCCGCCGTAGGTACCGCCGTGGGCGCCGGCGGCGAAGCGCTCCAGCAGCTCGCGCCGCGCGATGATCCCCGACAGCGGCATGCCGGAGGCGATGCCCTTGGCCAGCACCAGCACGTCGGGCCGGGCGGGGTACCACTCGGTAGCCCACATCCGTCCGGTGCGGCCAACGCCTGTCTGCACCTCGTCGACGACGAGCAGGATGCCGTGGCGGTCGGCCACCTCGCGCAGGGCGGGGAGGAAGCCGTCCGGCGGAAGCACGTAGCCGCCCTCGCCCAGGATCGGCTCCACCACGAACGCGGCCACGTCATCGGGGTAGACCAGCGTGGCGAACAGCTCGTCCAGGGCGGCCATCGTGAACGCCACCGCGGCCTCGTCGCCGGGGCCGGACGGGTTGCGCAGCGGGTACGGGTACGGCACGTGGTACACGCCGGCAGGCAGCGGCTCGTAGTGGCCGCGGTACTTGATGCCCGAGCTGGTGAGGGCCATGGTGCCATGGGTGCGGCCGTGGAAGCCGCCACGGAAGGCCACGATCGCCGGGCGTCGGGTGGCGGCCTTGGCCAGCTTGACGGCCGCCTCGATCGCCTCGGCGCCCGAGTTCGACAGGAAGAGGCCCGCCTCCTCGCCCGCCTCCAGGCCCGGCAGGGTCCGCGGCAGCCTGTCGTGCAGCTCCAGGCCCGGCTTGTGGTAGACGATGTTCTGCTGGGCATGGATCACGCGTGCCGCCTGGTCGGCGATCGCCGCGGCGACCCGCGGGTGGGCGTGGCCGGTGTTGGTCACGCCGATGCCCGAGGTGTAGTCCAGGTAGCGCTCGCCGTCGATCGTGACCAGCCACGACCCCTCGCCGTGGTCGACCACCAGGTCGGTGTAGCGCGACCAGACGGGCAGCACCCCGGCACGCAGCGCGCGCCAGTGCTCCGCCTCGGCAGCCTCGGGAGCGGCGGTCAGAAGGTCGGTGGCGTGTTGATCCATAGCAGGCGGGTCTCTCCATCGGCGCGGTTGCGCCAGCGGTGGGCCAGGGTGGACGGGAAGGTCAGCGCATCCCCGGTGGCGAGCCGGTAGCGCGAGCGCTCGCCGACCCAGACGGTGAGCGCACCGGACAGGACGAACATGAACTCCTCGCCGTCGTGCGCGTACGGTCCCTCCGAGCTCGAACCCGGGCCGAGCACGAAGAGCTGTGGCTCCAGCTCGCTGGCGCCGACCGCCAGCTGCTCGATGCGCACGCCGCCCAGGCTCATGACCGGGCGCTGGCCGGGACGGACGTGGCGCCGGCCGCTGCGACCCCGGTCCAGAAGCTCGTGAACGGTCACGCCATAGACGCGCGTCAGGCGCTGCAGCGTGGCCACCGACGCACCGCTCTCGTCCCGCTCCAGCGCCGACAGGAAGCTGACGGAGATCTGCGCCAGCCGGCTCGCCTCGCGCAGCGAGAGGCTGTGCTGGATGCGCAGGGCACGGAGCCGTCGCCCGCGCCCCGCGCCGGTCACCGGCGAGGCGCCGGTCCCGTGGTGCGTGGAGCCGGGCGGCAGGATGCGCCGGATGCCGGGCGCGTTGACCCGCTCGCCGCGCATGCGCCGGATGCGGTCGAGCCGCACCAGGTCGCGCTCGGAGTACAGCCGGTAGCCCGCCGCCGAGCGCGCCGGCCGGATGAGGCCCTGCCGCTCCCATACCCGCAGGGCCGATGGCGAGACGCCGACGCGCATCGCCGCCTGCCCGATGCGGTAGCGCGCCGCGCTGGCCGCACCCCCAGCCACGGTGGCGGCGTGTGCCGGCAGCCGCTCTTCGCTCATGGCCCGGGCGCCGGCGGCAGGCTGGCGCGGATCGAGCGCCGGGAGGCGATGACCTGGATCGCGATGAAGAGGAATGCGATCAGGAAGATCAGCGTGCCGAGGACGTTGACCTCGGGCGGCACGCCGAGGCGGCTCACGCCGAAGACCCACAGCGGGAAGGTGCGTGTGGCGCCCGAGACGAACGAGGTGATGACGTAGTCGTCGATCGACAGCGCGAAGGCCAGCAGCGCCGCGGCCAGGATGCCGGGGAAGATGAGCGGGAAGGTCACCTTGCGGAACGTGGTCCACTCGTTGGCGCCGAGATCCATCGCCGCCTCCTCGAGGGTCCGGTTGAAGCCGGCCAGGCGGGCGCGGACGGTCACCACCACGTAGCTGATGTTGAACATGACGTGGGCAATGGTGATGGTCACGATGTCGCGCCCGACCCCGATGGTGACCCACATCGACAGCAGCGAGGCGCCCAGGATGATCTCGGGCGTGGCCATCGGCAGGAAGATGAGCATGTTCAGCGGCCCACGACCCTTGAACTGGTAGCGGGTCAGCGCCATGGCGATCAGGGTGCCGAGGGTGGTGGCCACCAGGGTCGAGATGACGGCCACGATCAGGCTGGTGACCATCGGTCCAGTCACGTCCGGGCGGTGCCAGATGTCCAGGTAGTTCTGGAACGTGAATCCCTGCCAGGTGATGTTCTGCCGGCCGCGCGGGTCGTTGAAGCTGAAGGCGATCATCACGCCGATCGGCAGGAACAGGTACAGGACGGCCAGGCCGGTGAAAACCGGCAGTACCAGGCGCGCCAGGCGCTCCCGCAGGCTGAGCCGATGGATTGCCGCCGGCGCGAGCGGCCCGGCCGGCTGCGCCGGCGAGGGCAGGTCCAGGGGCGGGCTGCTGGCAGTCATCGGTCCATCACCCCGACGTCAGCTCCTCGCTGCCCACCGCGCGCGCGTAGACCACGACCATCACCAGGATGGCGGCGATCAGCACGAAGGAGAGCGCGGCGGCGCGCGGATAGTCGTTGGTCTGCAGGAAGAGGCGCTGCACCACGTTGCCGACCATGGTCGTGTCGCGGCTGCCCAGGATCTGGGCGTTGATGAAGTCGCCGACCGCCGGGATGAACGTGAGCAGCGACCCGGCGAAGACGCCGGGCATCGAGAGCGGCAGGGTCACGCGCAGGAACGCCTGCCGCCGGCTCGCATACAGGTCGGTGGCCGCCTCGACCAGCCGCGCATCGACCTTCTCGAGCGCGACGTACACCGGCAGCACCATGAACGGCAGGAAGTTGTAGGTCAGCCCGCTGATGACGGCGATCGGCTCGCCGATGAGCTGGAAGCCAGAGCCGAGGATGCCCCACGACTTCAGCGTCCCGAGCAGGAAGCCGTTGTCGGACAGGATCAGCTTCCACGACAGGGTTCTGATCAGGAAGCTGGTGAAGAACGGCAGGATGACGAGCAGCAGCAGGATGCTCTTGAAGCGCCCGCCGCGGAAGGCGATGGTGTAGGCCATCGGGTAGCCGATGGCCAGGGTCAGGCCGGTGACGATCAGCGCGTAGATCAGCGAGCGCACGATCTGCGGCCACGAATCGGCGATGGCCTGCGGGAAGATCCCGAAGTTCCAGGTGAGCTGGTAGCCGGTGCTGAGCGACCCCTCCTGCAGGCTGACCGATGCCATCACCACCATCGGCACGATGAAGAAGGCCAGCAGCCACAGGCCCCCGGGCAGCAGGAAGAGGTACGGCGTCAGCCAGCCGAAGCGACGGCGCATCGAAGCGCTCCCGCCGGGTCGTGCAGCCTGCGGTTCAGCCCTGGACCACCTCGTTGAAGAGGTCGTTCCAGACCTTCTCGTCGTCCTCGGTGAGCCGCTTGTAGTTGTGCACCTTGGCCAGGTCGGCCTCGCTGGGGAAGGCGGTCTCCGAGATCACTTCGAGGGCATCGGCCCATTCGGGATCGTCGGCGCGCGCCGTCTCGGCGTCCGCGGCGACCTGCTCGGCCACGCCCTTCACCGGCGAGAAGTAGCCGACGTACTCGGTCAGCGGCACCGCGTTCTCGAGGCGGTACCAGAAGTCCATCATCATGTGGGCGTCGAGCGGATGGGCGGCGTTCTTGGGGATCGCCATGTTGTCGACCCACAGCATCCCGCCGTCATCGGGGATGACGAACTCGACGTCCGGGTTGTCGTACAGCTTCATCTGGCTCACGTCGCCCGACCAGGCGATGGTCAGCGCCAGGTTCTCGCCGGCCAGCAGGTCGTAGTAGTCGTTGCCGTAGAAGCCCTGGAACTGCTGACGGTTGGCGGCCTCCAGGAGCTTCTCCTGGGCGGCCTTGGCGTCCTCGTTGGTCGCGTCCTCCGGCTTCTTGCCCATGCTCAGCAGGCACAGGCTCATGGTGTCGCGCATCTCGCTGAACATGCCGACCTGTCCCTTGAAGACCGGATCCAGCAGGTCGTCGAACTTGGTGATGGTCGGGTTGTCGGGGCGCAGGTCGGCGACGAGCTTCTTGTTGTAACCGATGCCGGTGATGCCCGACTGCCAGGCCAGGCTGTAGGTGTTGCCCGGGTCGTACCACGGATCCTTGTACAGGTCCTGGACGCTCTCCTCGAAGCTCGCAAGCTTGGACTTGTCGAGTGCCTCCAGGTACCCGAGGCGGATCATGCGCTCGATCATCCAGTCGGTCAGCACGATCAGGTCGTAGGTCGTCGGGTTCCCGGCCGCCAGGTCGGGCTGGATCTTGCCGAAGAACTCCTCGTTGTCGTTGACGTCCTCGCTGTAGGTGACCTGGATGCCGGTCTCGTCGGTGAACTTGGCGATGGTGGGGTATTCGCCGGTGTCCTCGTCGATGTCGATGTACGCCGGCCAGTTGGCCCAGATCAGCGTCCCGGCCGGGGACGACGGCAGCGGCTTGGGCGTGCTGCTGGCCGCCGGACCGATACCGCAGGCGGCCAGGATCGACGGCAGCGAGAGGGCTCCGGCGGCGTAGGCGCCACCCCGCGCCGCCTGCCGGAAGAACGCGCGGCGCGTCAGGCGCCGCCGTGGCTGGAAGGCTCGGGCGATCGCCCGCTCGATCTCGGTCCGCTCGCGGTCAGGCATCGGCTTCTCCTTCGTCGGCAAGGTGCGGGTCGCGGTGCACGTGCTCCGCGGCCTCGATCACGAACGTGTGCTGCGGCTTCCAGGTGATGCGCACGCGCTGGCCGTCGGCCAGCGCCTCCGCGGCGCCGCTCGTCTCCAGGTTCTGGGCATACACCGTCAGGCGATGCCCATCGGTCGTCTCGACCAGGTACTGGGTGCTGACGCCGATATAGCTGGCGTCCAGGATCACGCCGCCGAGCAGGTTCAGGTCGCCTGCCTCGCCATCGGCCTGATCACCGTCCACGGCCACGACGCGCAGCTTCTCCGGTCGGACGCCGAGCCGGATCTCCGTGGCACCGTTCAGGTACTCGGCCGGAACGCGCAGCACGGTGCCGTCGCCGAGGCGGACCGCGGCCCACGGCCGGCCTCGCTCGATGACGTTTCCGTCCAGGAGGTTGCTCACTCCCAGGAATCCGGCCACGAACGGCGTTCGCGGCCTCTCGTAGAGCTCCTCCGGCGGACCGAGCTGCTCGATGTGCCCGTGCCGCATCACCGCGATGCGGTCGGACATGGTCATCGCCTCCTCCTGGTCGTGGGTCACGTAGATGAACGTGATGCCAACCTTGGTCTGGATGCGCTTCAGCTCGATCTGCATCTGCTTGCGCAGCTTCAGGTCCAGCGCCCCGAGCGGCTCGTCGAGGAGCAGCACGCGGGGATGGTTGATCAATGCACGCGCCAGGGCGACGCGCTGCTGCTGCCCGCCGGACAGCTGCGAGGGTCGGCGGCGCTCGTAGCCGGGAAGCTCGACGAGGTCCAGCATCTCGCCCACGCGCCGGCGGATCTCGTCGTTGACCACCGAGCGGCGCCGGAGCCCGAAGGCGACGTTCTCGAAGACGGTCAGGTGCGGGAAGAGCGCGTAGCTCTGGAAGACGGTGTTGACGTCGCGGCGGAAGGGCGGAAGGTCGGTCACGTCCTGGTCGCCCAGGAAGATCGTGCCCGCCGTCGTCTCCTCGAAGCCGCCGATCATGCGCAGCGTGGTGGTCTTGCCGCAGCCCGACGGGCCGAGCATCGAGAAGAACTCGCCGCGCTGGATGTCGAGGGACAGGTCGTCGACCGCGACGACGTCGTGGAATCGTTTGGTGACCCGTTCGAGCCGGACGTCGGTCTGAGGCACCGGGGACCTCGATGCAACCGCGCGAACCTTGTCCGATTACAGCAAGGCTTGCGGGCGCGCGCAGTATACGCACCCACGCCTTCGGGCTGTCAACGCCGAAGGCGCCACCGAATCGGTGTCTTCCGGCGTCCATCGGAGCGATGCGCGAGCGCGGCATGCAGGGTGCTGACCAGCACCTGCAACCAACCGCAATCCAGCGCCGTCTAAGGGGGGACCATGGCAAAGCCGAACCACGCCAGGCGTTCACGTCCGCGACCCGTCACCAGCCGCCGGCACCATGCCGCGCAGCGACGCGTGGCCGACGCACGCGCCCGGAGAGAGCTGGAGCGCTGGCGTCGCGGCTGACGCCGCCCCTTCGATCAGCGGGACGCGGCTGTGGCGTCCCGCCCTCCAGTGGCCTGACGACGGTCCCGCGACGGGGCCGTCGTCGAGCGTTCGGCGACGCCTTTGCTAGACTCGCCTCGCCCGGCGCGCCGGCGCCAGGCGTCTCCACCGAATCCGCAATGGAGCGCCGCGTCAGCACATGGACTTCTCCCTCTCGCCGCAGCACGAGGAGATCCGCCGCACCGTCCGCGACTTCGCGGAGCGCGAGATCCGGCCCGTCGCCGACGAGCTGGAGCGCCGCGGCGAGTTCCCCCACGAGATCATCCGCAAGGCGGCCGCGCTCGGCCTGCTGGGAGTGCCGTACCCCGAGGACGTGGGCGGCACGGGCCTCGACGCGCTGGCCTATGCCATCACCATCGAGGAGCTGGCGCGCGTATCCGGCAGCGTGGCCATCATCGTCAGCGCGCACACCAGCCTGGGCTGCAACCCCATCTTCCTGGCCGGGACCGATGAGCAGAAGGACCGATACCTGCGCCCGATGGCCTCGGGCGAGGTCATCGGCGCCTACGGCCTGACCGAGCCCGATGCCGGCTCCGACTCGCGCGGCACGCGGACGCGGGCGCGTCGCGACGGCGACGCCTGGGTCCTTAATGGCAGCAAGCGCTTCATCACCAACGCCGGGGTGGCCGGCACCTACATCGTCACCGCCCTCACCGATCGCGAGGCGGGCACCGGGCGGATCAGCGCCTTCATCGTGCCGGCCGACGCGCCGGGCTTCTCCGTCGGGCGCATGGAGGAGAAGATGGGGCTGCACGCCAGCAACACCGGCGAGCTGCTCTTCGACGAGTGCCGCATCCCCGCGGAGAACCTCCTCGGCGAGGAGGGAGAGGGCGACAAGCTGTTCCTGCGCACGCTCGACGGCGGGCGCATCGGCATCGGCGCCATGGCGCTCGGCCTGGCGCAGGCGGCCTACGAGGCGGCATCGGCCTATGCGAAGGAACGGCGGCAATTCGACCGGCCCATCGGCTCCTTCCAGGGGGTGGCCTTCATGGTGGCCGACATGGCGACCCAGATCGACGCGGCGCGGCTGATGGTCTACCGCGCCGCGTGGCTCAAGGACCAGGGCCGCCCGTACTCGACCGAGGCGGCCATGGCCAAGCTGTTCGCCTCCGAGGTGTCGCGCCAGGTGACCAACGACGCGGTCCAGGTGCATGGTGGCTACGGCTACGTGGCCGAGTACCACGTGGAGCGCTACCTGCGCGACGCGAAGCTGACCGAGATCGGGGAGGGCACGAGCCAGATCCAGCGGCTGGTCATCGCGCGCAACATCCTCGGCATGCGGGCGATGTGACTCCGCGGGCCCGTTCAGCTGCCCGGGCCGTCCTCAATCTGGATCCGGCGATCTCGGCGCGACGCGTTCGGTTGCCAGCGCGGCGAAGGCGTCCAGCGCATGCGGGTCGGCCAGCGAGCCGCGTGAGGCGGCCACGTCCGGCGGCGTCCCGGTCAGGATGCGCTTGACCGGCACCTCCAGTTTCTTGCCCGATAGCGTGCGCGGCACGGCAGGGACCGCCACGATCCGGTCCGGCACGTGGCGCGGCGAGAGCGCCGAGCGCAGCTCGCCGCGGATGCGCGCCTCGAGCGCGGCGTCCAGCACGGCCCCCTCGTGCAGGGTGACGAACAGGAGCAGCTCGTCCGACGCCTCGAGGTGCACGACGACCGAGTCCGCCACCTCCTGCAGCCCCTCGACCACCGCATAGAACTCCGCGGTCCCGATCCGGACGCCACCGCGGTTCAGGGTCGCGTCGGAGCGGCCGCTGATCACGCACGACCCGCGCTCGGTGATCGTGATCCAGTCCCCGTGGCGCCACGCGCCGGGGAATGCCTCGAAGTACGCGGCGCGGTAGCGCTCGGCGGATGGGTCGTTCCAGAAGGAGACGGGCATGGACGGCATCGGCGCGGTGATCACCAGCTCGCCCTGCTGCCCGACCACCGGCCGGCCCTCGAGGTCGAAGGCTTCCACCGCGCAGCCCAGACAGCGGCAGCTGATCTCGCCCTCCCAGACGGGGACCAGCGGCGAGGCGCCCACGAAGGCGGTGCACACGTCGGTCCCGCCGGACACCGATTCGAGATGGACCGATGGGCTGATCGCCTCGTACACGTAGCGGAAGCCCTCGGCCGGCAGCGGGGCACCGGTTGAGCCGATGCCGCGCAGCGCGCCCAGGTCGAAGGTCTCGCCGGGGCGCCGGCCCGCCTTGCGGCAGGCCATCAGGAACGGCGCGCTGGTGCCGAAGTAGGTGATCCGCTCCTCGGCGGCGAGCTGCCACAGCGCGTCGAGCGAGGGGTGGGCCGGCGACCCGTCGTACAGCACGATGGTCGCGTCAACCAGCAGCCCGGAGACCAGGTAGTTCCACATCATCCAGCCGGTGGTGCTGAACCAGAAGAAGCGGTCCTCGGCGCTCAGGTCGTGGTGCAGGGCGTGGATCTTGAGGTGCTCGAGCAGGATCCCGCCGTGCCCGTGGACGATCGGCTTGGGCAGCCCGGTGGTCCCCGACGAGTAGAGGATGGCCAGGGGCGCGTCGAAGGGAAGAGGCTCGAACGCCAGCTCGCCGGGCTGCGCGACCAGCTCCGACCAGGGATGAGCGTCCGGGATGCGGGAGGCATCGGCCTCCAGGTAGGGGAGCACCACGGTCGCGCGCAGGCCCGGCAGCGCCTGGCGGATGGCCGCCACCTCCGCCACGCGGTCCACGGCGCGCCCGCCGTAGCGATAGCCGTCGATGGTCAGCAGCACGGCGGGGTCCACCTGGCTCAGGCGGTCGACCACGCTGCGGATCCCGAACTCCGGCGCGC
>DASURX010000250.1:0-4724 GCA_036375355.1 Candidatus Limnocylindria bacterium | reverse complement strand
GCACCGGCATCATGAACGCCCGCGCGGACTTCGTCGGTCGCGGCTCCAGGTCCAGCGTCACGTGCCGTTGCGCGCGCAGGTCGATGCCCAGGCCGGCCAGCGTCCGCTCCATGGTCGGCATCAGGCGCCGCGGATCGAACCAGGCGTCCCAGGCAGCTCCCCGCAGCAGGTGGCTGAGATCGGCGGTCGACCCATCGCCCTGCTCGATGTCGATCTCTGCCAGGTAGCGCCGCAGGGCGGCGAAGTAGAAGGTCTCCGACTCGAGCAGAAACTGGCGCATGTCCTGCGCCAACGCCTCGACGTCCACGCCGTGGAGCTGGCGCGCCAGGTCGACCTCGTCGTCATAGCCCAGGTCCGCGACCGCCGCTCGCAGGCGCTCCATGCGCTCGATGCGCGACGGGTTGATCGCCTCCACCGCCTCGAGGTAGCTCGCCTGCAGCGCGTTGCGCTCCACGCGATCGGTCATCTGCGCGACCCGGAGCGGGACCGAGCGGTACGGGATGCGCTCCCCGCGCCACATGATGATGGCCGATGCCTCGGCAGCCTGGACGGCGTCGGTCAGCGCCGCGACGGAGCGCTCCAGGAAGCCCTCGACGGCGAAGGCCAGCAGGGCGCGCGCCCGGCGCTGCTCCTCGCCGTCGCCGATCGACGCCGCGCGCAGCGCATCGACGGCGCTGCGCTTGAAGAGGCCGGCGTGCCGCTCGTAGATCGTCGCCGTGGCCGGAAGATCGCGCTGCCCGGAGAGCGTCTCGAACTGGTCGGTCCCGAGCTCGGCCATGAAGGCGACGAGCTCGTCGGCGTAGGCAGTGATGTCGAAGCCGCCGGCGCGACGGGCCGGCGTGCGGCGCGGAGGCATCCGCTCAGCCGCCCCGCTCGCGGGCCGGCGTCGAGCGGGTCACCTCGACGGGGGCCTCGGCCGCCTCGTCGCCCTCCCGCAGCCCGGCATGCTCGGCGGCGGCACCCACGAAGTCGCGGAAGAGCGGATGCGGGCGGTTGGGGCGGCTCTTCAGCTCGGGGTGCGCCTGGGTGGCCACGAACCACGGGTGATCGCGCAGCTCGATGTACTCCACCAGGCGTCCGTCGGGCGAAACGCCGCTGAACCACATGCCCGCTTCGGTGAGGCGATCGCGGTAGGCGTTGTTCACCTCGAACCGGTGGCGGTGGCGGTCGTAAGCGATCTCGGCACCGTACGCGGCCCGAACCTTCGATCCCTCCTCCAGCCGGGCGGGATACAGGCCCAG
The DNA here is from genome assembly GCA_036375355.1 of Candidatus Limnocylindria bacterium. Lineage (GTDB taxonomy): Bacteria > Chloroflexota > Limnocylindria > QHBO01 > QHBO01 > DASURX01. The sequence goes on along the minus strand of DASURX010000250.1, from coordinate 3,483 downwards.
CCGCATGGTCCCGCCCTTGTCGGTGACGTCGTTCTGATCGGGCATCAGGTCGATGACCGGGTGCTCGGTGAACACGTTGAACTCGCTGGAGTTGGCGTCCTCGGTATCCAGCGCGAATCGGGCGAACTCGATCACCGCGCACTGCAAGCCCAGGCACAGGCCCAGGTAGGGCACCCGGTTCTCTCGCGCCCAGCGAATGGCGCGCACCTTGCCCTCCACCCCGCGGTAGCCGAAGCCGCCGGGCACCAGCACGCCGGCCACGCCGCGCAGCTCGTCGGCGACCTCGTCCGGCTCCATGCGTTCGAGCTGCTCGGAGCGGATCCAGCGCACCTTGACCTCGACCCGATGGTGCAGGGCGGCGTGCTTCAGCGCCTCGGTCACGCTGATGTAGGCGTCGGGCAGCTCGGTGTACTTGCCGACGATGGCGACCTCGAGCTCGGGGCGCGGGGCTCGGATGCGGCTGACCAGCTCCTGCCAGTCGGCCAGGTCCGGCTCGCTCGACGGGATCTCCAGCTCGCGCGTGATGAGCTTGCCCAGCCCGGCCCGCTCGAGCTGCAGGGGGACCTCGTAGATGCTGCGCGCGGTGCGCAGCGGGATGACGGCGTGGACGTCCACGTCGGTGAACAGGCTGACCTTGTCCATGATCTCGTCGTCGATCGGCTCGTCGCTGCGCAGGATGATCACGTCGGGCTGGATGCCGATGCCGCGCAGGGTGCTCACCGAGTGCTGGGTCGGCTTGGTCTTCAGCTCGCCGGTTGCGCCGATCTGCGGCAGCCACGTCACGTGGACGTAGAGCACGTTGCGGCGGCCGACGTCCTTGCGCATCTGGCGGATCGCCTCCAGGAACGGCAGCGACTCGATGTCGCCGACCGTCCCGCCGACCTCGACGATCACCACGCCGTGCGCCGCGAGGCCTGAGGCCGCGACGCTGCCCGTGCCGTCGCGCGCGACGCGCGCAATGCGCTCCTTGATCTCGTTGGTGATGTGCGGGATGACCTGCACCGTGCCGCCCAGGTAGTCGCCGCGGCGTTCCTTGGCGATCACGCTCTGGTAGATGCGACCGGTCGTCACGTTCGAGGCCTGGGACAGGTTCTCGTCGATGAACCGCTCGTAGTGGCCCAGGTCCAGGTCCGTCTCGGCCCCGTCATCGGTCACAAACACCTCGCCGTGCTGGTACGGCGACATGGTCCCCGGATCGATGTTGATGTAGGGATCCAGCTTCAGGATGGAGACGGGGATGCCGCGGGCCTTCAGGATGCGCCCGATCGACGCGGAGGTGATGCCCTTCCCGAGCGAGCTGCTGACGCCGCCCGTGACGAACACGTACTTCGGCATGCGAAGGTCCCTCTGCCTCGTGGCTCGAGCGTGCCGTCTGAAGGGAACACGCGAGTACGGACGCCAATGCCGGACTCGGGATCCCAGTCTACCAAACGGACGGGACCGATGCTGCCGCCCACGTCTGCGGCCGTGGCCGCGGCAACGGGCGGTGATGTGACGCAGTGCCCGTCCCGAACGCGACGAAGGGCTCTGGCGCCCCGTCGGCCGGGATCGGCAGGCTGCATCCGACATCCCGAGGAGGAAGCCGATGGACGCCATCCTGCTGGCGCGACTCCAGTTCTTCATCACCGTCGCGTTCCACTTCATCTTCCCGGCCATCACCATCGGGCTGGGCCTGGTGATCGCCGTCGTCGAGACGCTGCGCTGGCGCACGCACCGCGAGATCTACGACCGCATGGCGACGTTCTGGACGCGGCTCTTCGCGCTCACCTTCGTCGTGGGCGTGGCCACCGGCATCGTGATGGAGTTCCAGTTCGGCACGAACTGGTCGCGCTACTCGACGTTCGTGGGGGACATCTTCGGGTCACCGCTGGCCGCCGAGGGCGTCATCGCCTTCTTCCTGGAGTCGAGCTTCCTGGGGATCCTGATCTTCGGCCGCCATCGCGTCAGCTCCACGGTGCGCTGGCTGTCGGCCGTGCTCGTCGCCGTGGGATCGACCCTGTCCGCGTTCTGGATCATCGTCGCCAACTCGTGGATGCAGACGCCGGCGGGCTACGAGGTGCAGGGCGACAAGGCGGTCCTGACCGACTTCTTCGCCGCCGTCTTCAACCCGTCCACGCTGCCGCGCTTCATGCACACCGTTGCCGCCTGCTGGGCGGTCGGTTCGTTCGTGGTGGTCGGCATCGCGGCCTGGTACCTGCTGCGCGGCCGCGGCCGGGACGTGGCATCGGGCAGCCTGCGCATCGGCCTGGCCCTGGCCGTCGTCGCATCGGTCCTGATGTTCGTGACCGGCGACACGCACGCCCGCCAGGTGGCCACCACCCAGCCCGCCAAGTTCGCCGCGATGCAGGGCCTGTACTCGACGACCGAGGGCGCGCCGCTGATCGTCTTCTCGCTGCCGCCCAACGCGGACGGCACCGGCAGCGCGGGGCCGGAGCTGCTGGTGACGCGCCTGCTCAGCTTCCTGGCCTACGGCGATTTCAACGCCAGCGTGACCGGCCTCGAGGAGTTCCCCACCGCCGATTGGCCCCCGCTGGTGATGACCTTCCTGACGTACCACAACATGGTCCTGCTGGGCACCGTCATGCTGCTGGTCATGCTGGGCGGCCTGTGGCTGTGGACCCGCGGGCGCCTCGACCAGTCGCGCCGCTGGCTGTGGCTGGCGGTGATCGCGACGCCGGCACCGCTGCTGGCGGTCCAGCTCGGCTGGGCGACCGCCGAGGTCGGACGCCAGCCGTGGATCGTGCAGGGCCTGATGCGCACCTTGGACGCCACGTCGCCGGTCGTCTCGGCGCCGGAGATCCTGGCCTCGATCATCCTGTTCTCGCTGCTGTACGTGGCGCTTGGCGCGCTGTGGCTGTTCCTCATGCGCCGAGAGGTGCTGCACGGTCCGGCGCCGGCGCCCGCCGGAGTCGAGGAGCCGGCTGCCACCGGCATCACCCAGCGCGCACCGATGGAGGAGCCGATCCATGCCTGACCTCGCCACGATCTGGTTCATCCTGGTCGGCGTCCTGCTGGTCGGCTACGCAGTGCTCGACGGCTTCGACCTGGGCGTCGGCATGCTGCACTTCGTCATCGGCCGCTCCCCCGAGGAGCGGCGCGTGCTGGTGCGCAGCATCGGGCCGGTGTGGGACGGCAACGAGGTGTGGCTGCTGACCATGGGCGGGGCCCTCTTCGCGGCCTTCCCCGCGGTATACGCCACCGTCTTCTCGGGCTTCTATCTGGCGCTGATGCTCCTGCTGGTCGCCCTCATCCTGCGCGCGGTGGCGATCGAGTTCCGCGGCCACGTCGACGACCCCCGCTGGGTGGCGACCTGGGACGTGGCGTTCAGCATCGGCTCGTTCCTCCCCGCGGTGCTGTTCGGGGTTGCGATCGGCAACGTGGCGCAGGGCGTGCCGCTCTCGGCGGACGGCGCCTACGAAGGAGGGCTCATCGGCCTGTTGAACCCGTTCGCGCTGCTGATGGGCGTGGTGGCGGTGCTCATGT
>DASURX010000249.1:0-3200 GCA_036375355.1 Candidatus Limnocylindria bacterium | reverse complement strand
CTGCGCCGGGAGCTGGTCACGGCCCACCTGGGCATGGCCCTCACGGTGCTGGCCATGACCATCCTGATCGCCGACCGAGCCAGCAATGGACCGATGCCCGGGCGGCGCTCCGCGTTGCCCGTCGCCCTCATCGGCCTCACCACGGCAGCGGCCTTCGCCCAGATGCTGCTCGGTTCCTGGGTGACCGGGCACAACGCGGGCCTCGCCTACGCCGACTTCCCGCTCATGAACGGCAGGCTGGTGCCGGAGATGACGGTCGTCGAGCAGGTCATCCAGTTTGCCCATCGCGCGGTGGCGGTCCTGGTCCTGCTCCTGGTGCTGTGGATGGCCCGCTCGGTGCGCCGGGCGACCGATGCCCGCCTGCCGCGCCGCCTGGCCGGCGCGGCCGGTCTGCTCATCTCCGTCCAGCTGCTGCTCGGCGGCGCGAACGTCTGGTCCCGTCTGTCCGCCATCTTCGTCGTGCCGCACCTGGCCGTCGGCGCGGGCCTCTTCGCGGTGCTCGTCTGGCTGCTGCTGGCCGCCATGCGCCTGCCGGCCGCCGAATCGGTACGCGCCGAGGGCGCGGGCGCCGGCAAGCTGCCCGCGGCGCGCCTCACCGACACGCTGCGCGCGTACGTGGCCCTGACCAAGCCGCGCATCATCGAGCTGCTGCTGGTCACGACGGTGCCGACCATGGTCCTGGCCGCGCGCGGCATCCCGTCGCCGTGGCTGATGGCCGCCGTGGTCATCGGCGGGACGCTGGCCGCCGGCGGCGCCAACACCATCAACCAGTACATCGACCGCGACATCGACGACGTCATGCGCCGCACGCGACACCGCCCGCTGCCGGCCCACGCCCTGATGCCGCGCCACGCGCTGGCCTTCGGCATCGGCCTGAGCGTCGTCTCGTTCGTCTTCCTGTGGGCGACGGTCAACCTGCTCTCGGCGCTGCTGGCGGCGAGCGCCATCGCCTTCTACGTCTTCGTGTACACGCTCTGGCTCAAGCGCACCACGCCGCAGAACATCGTGATCGGCGGCGCCGCCGGCTGCGTGCCGGTGCTCGTGGCGTGGGCCGCGGTGACCGGCACCGTGCAGGTGCCCGCCCTGGTCCTGTTCGCCATCGTCTTCTACTGGACGCCGCCGCACTTCTGGGCGCTCGCCCTGCGCTTCAAGGGCGACTACGCCGCGGCCGGCGTGCCGATGCTGCCCGTGGTGCGCGGCGACGCCGAGACGGCGCGCCAGATCGTGATCTACACCCTGCTGCTGGTGGCGGTCTCGCTGCTCCTCTTCCCGGCGGCGCAGATGGGCCTGATCTACCTGGTCGCCGCCATCGGCCTGGGAGCGGCGTTCGTGTGGTATGCGCTGAAGGTCCGGCGCGACCTGTCGGACGGGCGCGCGGCCATCGGCCTCTTCAGGTTCTCGATCAGCTACCTGACCCTGCTCTTCGCCGCGGTCGCCGCCGACAGCCTGCTGCGGCTGCCGCTCAGCTAGCCTCGCGCGCACCCTCGCGCGGCGTGGCCGCGCCATCGGCCTCCATGGCGTCCAGCCGTGCGTCCAGCCGTGCCGTCTGGCGGTCCTCGTGCCGCGTCCAGGCAGCGACCACCGCGCCCATGGCCACCAGGAACACGACGTCGCCGAAGACCCACATCAGGATGCCGCCGATCGACTGGTCGGCGATGGGGCTCGGCCCCCAGCTGCGCGCGTTGCCGCTGTAGTGCGGGTACAGGACCGACGACGCGCTCATGAGCGCCACGCCCAGGAACGAGTTCTGGGGCATGGCCAGGAAGAGGTAGAAGAGCCGGATCGGATGGGGCAGCCGCCAGCGCGAGGGATCGGCCCCCACGATCGGCCACCAGAAGAGCAGCGCGGCGCCCAGGAAGGTGGCGTGCTGCAGGTAGTGCAGCAGGTCGTTCTCCAGCGCGTCGTTGTAGAGCGAGCTGAAGTGCCATCCCCAGTTCACGGCCGCGAACAGCACCCAGGCGAGCAGCGGGAAGGAGATCAGCGACACGGCGCGGCTGTGCAGCACGCGAAGGAGATCCGACCGGACCGATGGCGACGCGGCGCGCAGCGCCAGCGTCGCCGGCGCCCCGAGCAGGATCAGCGGGGCGGCGACGAGCTCGAGCAGCATGTGCTGGACCATGTGGACGCTGAAGAGGACCCCCTCGTAGGCCTCGATGGGCGAGTTGAGCGCCAGCACGATGGCGCCCACGCCGGCCAGGAAGGAGATCGTGCGCCAGCGCGGCGGCGGGTTGCCCGGGTGGCGGCGACGGACGCGGCGCTCCGCCCACAGGTAGGCCGCCACCGCGGCCGCCACCCCGATGAGCGGCAGCGGATCGAGGCTCCAGCGCAGCAGGACGCCGGGGAGGTCGGGCGGCGGCGCGGCGTCGCCATGCGCCAGCAGCCGTGCCGGCAGGCCGATCAGCAGCAGGCCGGCGCCGAGCGTCGCCCGGGCAAGTGCCGGCACCGGGGAGGGCAGGCGGAGCGTGGTCACGGAACGGTCATTGTGCGTCGCGGCCCGGTCAGCGCCAAATGCGGCTCGGTTGGCGGGAACCGAATTCGGGTCGCGCGCGTCACGGGCGACATGAGAAGCCGCCCCGGGCCGCTGCTGCCCGCCGCCCTCGCCGCTACCGTCTCGCTCGCCATCGTCCTGGCCGCCTGCGGCGGCCCCGGCGGCTCGGGCTCCGGGTCCGGCACGGACCATCCGAGCGGCGACGAGGTCGTCCTGCGGGTCGAGCACCGCGGCGGCTTCGTCCCGGTTGAGTGGCTCTTCAGCGGGACGCCGGCCTTCACCCTCGTCGGCGACGGCCGCGTGATCGTCCCCGGCGCGGTGGCCGCGATGTTTCCGGGACCAGCCCTGCCGCCGCTCATGGCCCGTCGCCTGAACGACGATGGGGTGGAGGCGGTGCTGCAGGCGGTCGGCGCCACGAAGCAGTTCGCTCGCGACGCACAGTGGCAGGGCGCTCGGAACTTCGTGGCCGACGCGGCCGAGACCGTGTTCACCGTGCACGCCGACGGGCAGGACGTGGTGGTCAGCATCTATGGCCTGGGCGCGTTCCTGCCGAACGAGGCGCCGCCGCAGGTGTCGCGCGAGGAGCTGGCCGCGCACGTCGCGCTCTCCGCCCTGGCCGACCGGCTGGGCAACCCCGATGCCTGGATCCCGGCGACGGGCTGGGCCGAGACCGGCTGGCAGGCGTACTCGCCCACCGCCCTGCGCCTGCTCG
>DASURX010000248.1:0-7190 GCA_036375355.1 Candidatus Limnocylindria bacterium | reverse complement strand
GGAGGGAGGCCGCGTGACGGTGGTTGCGGCGGACGACTCGGCGCACGTGCTGGTCAATGAGACCGATGACCGGGCGGCCGCACTGCAGGCGATCGCGGGCATCGAGGCCACGCAGGTGCCGGGCAACCTGACCGATGCGTTCGCCCTGGCCTCGGCCCTGGCCGCCCGCGACCCCGACTCCAGCGTGGTGGTGGTGACCGATGCCAACGCCGATCCCCTGCCGCGGGTCGGCATCGGCGCGACCGTCGACGTGCGGCTGGTCGGAACGACCGATGCCAACCAGGCCGTCGCGGCACTCTCGGCCGTCCGGCGCTCCGGCGGCGCGCAGCTCGACCTGTTCGTGGCGGTCAGCAACCCGTCCTCGGTCGAGACCACGCGGCGGCTGGAGATATACGCCGATGACGTGCTGGTCGACGCGCGGGACCTGCTCCTGCCGGCCGGGCAGCGCACCGAGGCGCTGATCAGCAGCGTGCCTGCCGGAGCCGCCCTGGTCGAGGCGCGCCTGGCCGGCGAGGACGCCCTGGCAGTCGACGACCATGCCTTCGCGCTGATGCCCGAGCGCTCGGCGATCCGCGCGCTGCTGGTCAGCGACGGCAACACCTACCTGGAGAACGCCCTGGCGCTGCTACCGCGCCTGGAGCTGTACGCCGCCGTGCCGATCGACTACGCCGATGCCCTGGCCGAGGCCGACGATGCCGGCACGCCCTATGGCTTGGTGGTCTTCGACCGCTACGTGCCGGCCGAGGCGCCCGACGTTCCAAGCCTGTGGATCGGCCCCGCCGAGGATGGCCCGTACGGCGCGCTGGGTGCCACGCTCAACGGTCCGGCGGTGGGCCGTACCGACCCGGACGAGGCCCTGCTGCGCTACATCGACCTGAGCACGCTGCACATCGGGCGGGCGCGCAGTGTCGAGCTGGCCGACGGGATGCGCCCCGTGGTGGCGACCCCGGCCGGCGACCCGCTGGTCTCCGCCGGGCGGGTCGACGGCCGGCGCATGGCCCTTCTCTCCTTCGCCCTGGCCGAGAGCGACCTGCCACTGCAGGTCGCCTTCCCCCTCCTGCTCAGCAACCTGACCGATTTCCTGCTCCCCGCCTCCGGCGGCGTGCTGCCCTCGTCGGTCGAGCTGGCCGAGCCCCTCGCCCTGCAGCTCGACCCCGGGATCGCCGAGGTCTCGCTCACCGACCGCGCCGGTGCCGGCGGCCAGGCCGGCACGTTGAGCCTGGACGTGGTTGGCGGCCACGTGACGCTGCCCGGCGCGCGGGTGGTGGGCGTCCGCGAGCTGCGCGAGGGAGGAACGTTGCTGGGCAGGACGGCGGCCAACCTGTTCAACCCCGGCGAGTCGACCGTGGCGCCCGGCGACCCGATGCGGATCGTGGACATGGGGCGCGTCGGCCCGCCGCCGGAGGGACGGGACCTGAGCGCGCGCAACGAGTGGTGGTGGCCGCTCGCGCTGGCCGCGTTCGTCCTGCTCGCCGTCGAGTGGCTGCTCTTCCATCGGCCCACCCGCCGCGCGCTGGCGCGCGTGCTCGGACGCGGGTCGGCCGGCGCTGCCGCGCGATCGGCGCCGGGAGGGGCGGCGCGATGATGCCGTTCGCCTTCACCGACCCGCTCTGGCTCTGGCTTCTGCCGGCCGGCCTGCTGGTCGCGTGGCTGGGCTGGCTGCTCGCGTCGCGGACGCTGTCACGCGGACGCCGCATCGCCTCACTGGCGCTGCGCGTGCTGCTGGTGCTGTGCCTGGTGGGGGCGCTGGCCGGGGCGCGCCTGACGCTGCCGTCGGATCGGCTCTCGGTCGTGTTCCTGGTGGACGCATCGGCCTCGATGGTGGATGCCACCCGTCAGGAGCTGCTGGACTTCGCGCGGGACGCCGTGAAGGAGATGCCGGAGGGCGACACGGCGGGCGTCGTGGTGTTCGGGGCGAACGCCCTCGTCGACCGGCTGCCGTCCGCCCTGGGCGAGCTGCAGGATCCGGCGTCGGTGCCGGTGGTGGCCGCCACGGACATCGGCGCCGCCATCCGGCTCGCCACCGCCATCTTCCCGGCCGGTGCGCAGCAGCGGCTGGTGCTGCTCTCCGACGGCAACGACACGGGTGGCCAGGCCGAGCCCGCCATCCTGGGCGCAGCCGACCGCGGCGTGCGGCTGGACGTGGTGCTGGCAGACGAGCAGACGTACGGCGAGGCGCTGGTCGATGGCGTGGATGCCCCGCCCGGCGGCCGCGTCGGCGAGACGATCGACCTGACCGTCCGGGTGCGGTCCACGGTAACTACCAGCGCTACGCTGCGGCTTCTCGGCGACGGGCTGACGGTCGGGACCCGCCGGCTCGAGCTGGAGCCGGGGACGGTCAGCGTGCCGTTCAGCGTGCAGGCCGACGAGGCAGGCTTCCATGTCTTCCGCGCCGTGCTGGAGCCAGCCGACGACCACTTCGTCGAGAACAACGCCGCCGACGCCTACGTGCTGGTCACCGGCGAGCCGCAGGTGCTGCTGGCCAGCGACGATCCGGCGCGCGCCGGCGACCTGGTCGCGGCCCTGCGCGAGGCACGCCACCACGTGACCGTGGTGCCCTCCGGCGGCGTGCCCGCCTCCCTCGCCACGCTGGCCGGCTACGACGCGGTGGTGCTCGACAACGTGACCGCGGCGTCCCTGGGCGAGGCCACCATGGCGGCGCTGCAGGTCTACGTGCGGGACCTCGGCAAGGGCCTGGTCATGCTGGGCGGGCGCAACAGCTACGGGGCCGGCGGCTACCTCAACTCCACGCTGGAGGACGTGCTGCCGGTGTACATGACCGTCCGCGACCGGGAACGCTCCCCCGACGTGGCGCTGGTGGCGGTCGTCGACAAGAGCGGCAGCATGGCGGACTGCCACTGCACCGGGGACAACCGCGACACGGCGACGAGCGGCACCCGCGGCTTCGAGAAGGTCGACATCGCCAAGGAGGCGATCCTGCGCGCGGCCGATGCCCTGGCGCCCACCGACCAGCTTGGCGTGGTGGCCTTCGACGAGGGCGCGCACTGGGCGCTGCGCACCGGACCGATCGACATCAACGGCCTGCAGGCCTCGCTCGGCTTCCGCGCCGACGGCCAGACCAACATCTACGCCGGCCTGAAGGCGGCCTACGACGACCTCGTCCAGAACCCCGCCAAGCTGCGCCACATCATCCTGATCACCGACGGCTGGTCGACCTCGGGCGCGTACGACAAGCTGCTTGCGGACATGAAGGCCGCCGGCATCACCCTGTCCACCATCGGCACCGGCGGCGGATCGGCCCAGGTCCTCAAGCGGCTGGCCGACCAGTCCGGCGGCCGCTACTACGACGCGGCCGATGCGACCCTGATCCCGGACATCTTCCTCAAGGAGACCATCCGCACCGCCGGCGAGCAGATCGTGGAGGAGCCGTTCCAGCCCGTGCCATCGGCGCCGTCCGAGATCCTGCGCGGCATGGACGCCGGTCGGCTGCCGATCCTGCGCGGCTACAACGCCACCACCGCCAAGGGCACGGCCACGGTGGCGCTGCTCACCGGCCGCGACGATCCCCTGCTGGCCCAGTGGCAGTACGGGCTGGGGCGGGCGGCGGCCTGGACCAGCGACGCCCGGCAGCAGTGGGCCACCGACTGGATCGGGACCGATGCCTTCGGCACCCTCGTTTCGCAGCTCGTGGCCTGGACCCTGCCCCCGCAGGACGACCAGGGCATCGACGTGACCTTCTCCCCGGGGCGAGACGGTGGGCTGAGCGTGGACGTCACCTCGGCCGACGAGGACGGCGCCCCGCGCAACTTCTACCGGACCGTGCTGCGGCTGGTCGGCCCGGGGCTGGATCCGTTGCAGACGGCGCTCGAGCAGGTCGGCCCGGGGCATTACGCCGGCTCGCTGCGCGCCGACGAGCCCGGCGCGCACCTGGTGAGGGTCTCGCAGACCCGCGACGGCGCGGAATCGGCCTCGCGCACGCTCGGGATCGTCTCACCGGCGGCCGAGGAGTACCGGCGCCTGGGAGTCGACAGCGAGGCGCTGGCAGGGTACGCGGCGGCGGGCGGCGGGCGGCAGCTGAGCATCGACACCGAGGGCGAGGCCGCCGCGTCGGTCTGGGCCCACGATATCCAGGCCGCGGCCTTCCCCGCCCCGGTCTGGCCGCTGCTGCTGATCCTGGCCATCGTGCTGGTGCCGATCGACGTCGGGATCCGGCGCGTCGCGCTGGCGCGATCCGACTTCGTCCGCGCCCGGGCGTGGGTCGCGCGCCGCCTGGGGTTCCGGCCCGACCTGCCGGCAGCGGTGCCCGGGCTCGCTGAGCTGCGGGCCGCCAAGGACCGCACCGAACGGCGCGCAACGCGGACCGGCGGCGTCACACGGCCCGCGACGACGGCCAGGGACGATGGCGGAGTCGCCCCGCCGGCGGCTGCCCGTCCGGCGCCGCCACCGGTACCCTCGGCACCCTCGGCACCCTCGGCACCCGCGCCGGCCGGGCCTCCGACGAGCGCTCCCAGCGCGTCGTCCGGCGAGACCCTGGCCGAGCGGCTGGCCCGCCAGCGGCGCGGCCGCTAGCGACCGTCGGTCAGTCGATCTCCTCCAGGCCGGCATCGCCCTCGCCCGCCGGCGGCGGCACCGGACGCGGGACGCGCAGGAAGAGGACGACCCCGGCAAGCAGCGTCAGACCGACGACGATCGGGATCCACGGGAGCAGCCGGTAGTCGAACGGCCCGACCACGCTCAGCTCCAGCTCCCGCCGGTTGCCGACGATGTCGGTCGCGGCCACCACCACGTCCCGCGGCAGGATCCCTGCTCCGACGACCGCGCTGAAGGTGCCGTCCGGCGCCACCGACGCCGGCGCTCCGTCGACGGTCACCGCCGCCCCGGGCGTGGTGCGGCCGCTGACGCGGACCTCGAATGCCATGATCGGGGCCGCCGCCTGGGCCTGGAGCGCTGGCGGCTTCCTCAGCACGCGCGTCGGCCAGGCCCCCGCGTAGCCGTGTCCCCCGGGCGTGACGGCAAGCACGCGCAGCGTGAAGGTGCTTTCGGCGTCCGGCTCCACCGCGGGCCGCACCTGCAGGTCCAGCTCCCCGGCCGGCCCGATCTGCGTCTCTGCCGCCCGGTCCTCCCCGAGCCTGAGCTCGACCCGCGAGCCCGCGGGCCCGCGCAGCGTGACGCTGAAGTCGCCGGCCGTCACGATCGCGTCCGAACCGGCCCGCGTGGTCAGCGTGGCCCCGCCGAAGCGGACCGCCAGGCGTCCCTCGTCCTCCTCTACGCCCAGCACCAGGTCGGCGGGCCCCACGCTTATCGCCACCCCCCGCTGGGGACCCAGGGCCGCGGAGAGCTGGCCGCCGTCCCGCCCGGCGTCGAAGCCGGTGTCGGCAGCGATCCCCAACATGCCGCCGGTGCCGAGCACCCCGATCGGGGCGGATCCCGGCAGTGCGGAGGTCGGCCGCTCCACGAGGAGCGACAGGCGATGCGGCGAGGGCGGCGGCAGCGGCGCGAGCATGCGACCCCGGAAGATGAAGGCCTGCTCGCCGCCGGGCAGGCCGCCGGGCAACGGTCCCACGTACGGCAGCAGCTGGCTGCCGCGAAATGCCGAGGCGTTCGGCTCCTCCACCACGCCCTGGCGCGAGCGCAGGCCGGCGTCGAGTACGTCCAGGGTCGCCTCGCGCAGCAGGAGCAGGCGCGCGTCGTCGCCGGTCCCCAGCACGGTGAGCGGGATGCCGGAGCGCACCGACTCCGCCTCAGCGCTCGGGCTCGGTGCTCCCGCCGGCCAGTCGAGCAGGGTCAGGCCGGCACCGGGCGTCGCGAGGACGAGGCGGCCGCCGTCGGGACCGGGCATGGCGGTCACCTGTCCCAGCGAGGGCAGCGGTCCGGATTCCAGGCGCACGCCGCCGGACTCGAGCGAGATGCGGTGCAGCAGCGTGACGGCGAGCGTCCCCTGAGAGACGGCCAGCAGGCCGACCTCCTGCCCGGGTCGCCCGTCGCTGTCGCCCAGCTGCAGCAGCGGCGCGCTGCGGGCCGGCGCCAGGCTGCCGCGAACCGCGTCGAAGCGCTCCCCGTTCCAGCGGAAGATGGTGATGGGGATCGCGTCCGGCCGGCCCGCGTCAGCCGGCTCGCTGACCACCAGCTCATCGGTCCCGTCGCCGTCGAGGTCCGCGACGCGCACCCAGTCGGCGCTGCCGGCAACGCCGTCGAGCTGGCGCAGCTCCAGCCGGCCGGCGCCGAGCACCAGCTGCCAGGCGGTCAGGCAGCAGGGCCGAGGATTGTCCTGCACGCCGATCGCCAGCAGCAACGCCTGCTCGCGGCCGGCGACGCGCCAGGCCACCAGGCGTCCGGGATCGTCCACGCGCAGCGGGAGCATGCCGTCGGCGTCGGCGGGCGGCCGGCCGCCGAGCTGCTCGTCGACGCCGGCGGTCCGACGTACCGGCAGCGATCCCAGGGACACCGCACCGGTGGCGCCGAACGACCACGCATCCACCGCCACCAGCCCCGGGTTGTCGGCGCGCGGCGTCAGGCGCACCAGCTCCCGGGCGGCGTCGCCGTCGATGTCGACGCTAATGGCGGTGATCGCCGTGCCCGGCAGCGTCTCCACGCCCGGCTCGGCGGGGATGCGATCGACGGCCGTGGCGCCGGAAGGCAGCGCAGCCACCACGACGGCCAGCGTTACCGGCGCCAGTAGGCGCCGGGCGAGGTCCTGCGCAGCCATCGGTCCGGTCAGCATACGCGGCCCATGGCATCATCGGTCCATGGCCAATCCGGTCGTGCTGTGGAGCCCACCACCCGACGTACGGGAGCGGACACGCGTGGGCCGCTACCTCGCCTGGCTCGGGGCCGAGCGCGGGCTGCGCTTCGACGGCTACGATGCGCTCTGGCGCTGGTCGGTCGCCGATCCCGACGCCTTCTGGCGATCGGTGTGGGACTGCTTCGGCGTCGGCGAGCCGGTCCCGGCCGGGCGCGGGCTGGCGGACGCGCGGATGCCCGGCGCCCGGTGGTTCCCCGACCAGCGCGTGAACTGGGCAGAACATGCCCTGCGCCTCGCCGGCCGTCGTGCGGACGATGTCGTGATCGCGGCCCGCTCGGAGAGCCGCGAGCGGGTAACCCTCACCGCCGCCGGGCTGCGCGACGCCGTCGCCCGTGCACGCGCCGGCCTTCTGCGGCTCGGCGTGCAGCGCGGCGAGCGGGTGGCGGCGTACCTCCCGAACGTGCCCGAGGCGGCCATCGCCCACCTG
>DASURX010000247.1:0-6246 GCA_036375355.1 Candidatus Limnocylindria bacterium | reverse complement strand
GGGTTGTCGACCTCCTCCACGGTGCCGTCGGTCATGATGACGCGGTAGCGCACCGAAGGGGCGGTGGTGATCAGGTCCAGGTCGAACTCGCGCTCGAGGCGTTCCTGGACGATCTCCATGTGCAGCAGGCCCAGGAAGCCGCAGCGGAAGCCGAAGCCCAGCGCCACGCTCGACTCCGGCTCGTAGACGAAGCTGGCGTCGTTCAGGTGCAGCTTGTCCAGCGCGTCGCGCAGCAACGGGTACTCGTCGCCGCGCATCGGGTAGATGCCGGCGAACACCAGCGGCAGGGCCTGCTTGTAGCCGGGCAGCGGCTCGGCGGCGACGCGCCCCGCGGACGTGAGCGTGTCGCCCACCCGCGCCTCGGCGACGCTCTTCAGCCCGGAGGCCACGTAGCCGACCTCGCCGGCGGCAAGGCTGCGCGTTGGCACCGGCTGCGGCCGGAAGTAGCCGAGCTCCAGGATCTCGCTCTCGGCGGCGGTCGCCATGAAGCGAATGCGCTCGTGGTCGTGGAGCATGCCGTTGGCGACGCGAACGTAGGCCACCACGCCCTTGTAGGGGTCGTAATGGCTGTCGAAGACGAGGGCCTGCAGCGGGGCCGATGCCTCGCCACGCGGCGGAGGCACGCGCCGCACGATCGCCTCCAGGATCTCGGCCACGCCGGTCCCCTCCTTGGCCGACGCCAGGATGACCTCCTCGCGCGGGATGGCGAGGCTGTCCTCCAGCTCGGCCAGGACCATATCCGGATCGGCGCTGGGCAGGTCGATCTTGTTGATGACCGGGATGATCACCAGGTCCTGCTGCATCGCCAGATGAACGTTGGCGAGGGTCTGGGCCTCGATCCCCTGGCTGGCATCGACGACCAGGATCGCCCCTTCGCAGGCCTGCAGGGATCGGCTCACCTCGTAGGTGAAGTCGACGTGTCCCGGCGTGTCGATCAGGTTGAGGGCGTAGGTCTGTCCGTCGGCCGCGTCGTAGTGCAGGCGCACCGCGCGGGCCTTGATGGTGATCCCCTTCTCCCTTTCGAGGTCCATCGAGTCGAGCACCTGCGAGTGCATCAGGCGCTTGTCGATGGTGTGGGTCACCTCCAGCAGCCGGTCGGCGAGCGTCGACTTGCCGTGGTCGATGTGCGCGACGATGCTGAAGTTGCGGATGCGCTCCTGGGGGATCATCGGCCGGGAAGGGTACCCCAGCGCCGGCCGAGGGCGAGCGGGCCTAGGCTGCGGGCGCCTCGCCGGCGGGCTGCGCTGCCGGGCCGACCTCGACGATGCCGTTCACTGCCTTGTAGTGGCTGACCCAGACGTTCTCCCACAGAACGGTGCCGTTCGCGGCGCGCACGGTGCGCGTGACCGAGGCATCAAACCCATCGTGCGGATACTCCACGCGCTTGCTGGTGCCCGGCGCCAGGCTGCTGTTGACGACGGTCGTGTCGATCGCCGCGCGATGGTTCCAGGTGGTGGCCTTGGAGAGGCTGACGGTCCGGCCGTCGGGCACGCCCCAGACGTCGAAGCGCACGAAGCCGGCGCCGGTGAAGGCGCGGATCATGATCGGGTCCGCGGTGTCGTTCCGGAACGTCATGTTCACTTCGTAGGTATCGGTCTGGAAGACGGTCGCATCCAGGCCGGTCGGGTAGCGGCTGATGTAGTAGTAGTGGTTCGTACGGTCGCCGATCTCGAGGCCGGCGCGCATGGCGGCGTTGAAGAGGGTGGTGGAGGTCGAGCAGATGCCGCCGGCGAGCACGCCGCACGGGACGCTGCGGCCGCCGATGATCGCGCCGCCGCAGCCGTAGCCGCGCGCCGTGCTGATTGGACCGATGTCGTCCCAGAAGTTGAACCACTCGCCGGGGGCCAGCACCTGGCCGTTGATGTCCTGCGCCGGGATGCTGATGTTCTTGCCCCAGAAGTTGCCCTCGCCGGGGACGTAGTACGTCGTCCAGGTCGAGAGGCGCTGCATCTTGCTGGCGGCCGCCTGCGCTGCCTCGGTCGAGAGCGCGGGCTGCGTGGTGACCACCGCCAGGGCGGCGCTGGGGCGGGTCAGGCCCCTTCCGCGCCACTCGATCGCGTTGAGCACGTTGTGGACGCTGCCCGCCACGTCCAGCTCACGGCCGGTCTGGCCGGGAACGACGTTCAGCGCCCCGCTCAGGGTGAACTCGTACGAGGCGTTCTTCGGCTCGCGCAGCACCTTGTCGGCCATCGGCTGCAGGGCGGCGGCGAGCGCCTCCCGGTCGATCACCGGCACGTACCCCGACGACCCGCTGCGGAACGTGATCAGGCCCGCGATGGCGTCGGGCTCCAGCGTCGTGCTCACGTCATCGACGCTCACCGTCAGCGCCGATGCCGTCATGCGGGAAGCTGCGACGGCGGCCTCCTCGGCGGCGGCGGTGGTGACGGCCGGGACGACCCGCTCCGAGCTGAGCCGGATCGTGGCATCTCCACGGATCGGATCCGATACGGCGGCCTGGAGGGCGAGCAGCACGGCATCGGCGTCGAGGGTGCGGCCGTCCACGGCCGGGCTGGTCACGAATCCGCTGCCCGGCTTGTATGTCACCGTGGCATCGATGGGCTCGCGCGTGAATTGCGCCACGATGTCCGCCGCACTGGCCTGGAGCGCGGCCGGCCGTGCCGCGACCGAGGTCGCGCCGAGATCCGTCGCGCGGGTGAGCGCGCGCAGGCGCGCCACCGCATCGGTCAGGAGGTTGCCGCTGCGGGCCACGCCGTACGCGCCGTCCAGCATCGCGTCCAGGTCGTACTCGCGGGTCAGCGCGCTCCACGGAACCGCGACGGAGCCGCCGTCCACCTCGACCGACAGCTGGCCGCTGGCCAGTGAGGGCAGGCTGGCGGCCAGGCGCTGCTGTGCCTCGCTGCGCGTCAGGCCGCCGATCTCCACGCCGGCCACGCGGACGCCGGGCATGATTCGCTCGGCGTGGGTCATGGCCACCGAGGTCGATGCTCCGAGCAGGACGAGCAGGCCTACCGCCAGCGTCGCACCGAAGCCCAGCAGGAACCCGCGGCGCGGGGCGCCGGGAGCGAAGAGCGCGCGGGGCTTGGAGAGGGCGGTGGTCGTCATCGGCGAATCGAGGGCACGCTACAGGGCGCGGGCTGCGGTCCGGCTACGGTCGTCCTGCCGGCGATCTATCCCGTCGCTTCTCCTCCCAGACGCCGAGAACGGGCGTCGCGTTGCATCGGGCGGCACCACCCGGGCAGAGGCGATTCTCGCCGCTGGGCCGCATCCTGTCGAGTGGCACTTCCAGTGCCACCTCCCGGGACGGTCCGGTTGGCCGGGTCCGGAGGCCGATGCTATACTCCCCGTCCGCGCCGCCTCCCGCCGGCGGCGTTTTCATGCTCAACCCCCCACCCGCTCGAGGATTTGTGTGGCTAGGAAGGCTCGAACCTGGAAGGGCGCCCGCACCCCGCAGGCCCTGAAGCGCGTTCGCCAGGCCGTGCGACGGCACGCCGTGAACCGACGCGCGCGGAGCGAGGCGAAGACCCTGGTCCAGCGCGCGAGCAGCATCGCGCTCGGCCGTGCAGACGGCGATGGCGCCGAGGCGGTGACCGCTGCCATCAGCGCGCTCGACAAGGCCGCCGAGAAGGGCATCCTGCACCCGAACAACGCGGCACGGCGCAAGAGCCGGTTGATGGCCAAGGCCAACGCCGCCCACCTGCTCGAGGCAACGGCCTCTGAGGCGGCACCGAAGAAGAAGTCGGCCGCCACCAAGACCGCTCAGCGCAAGAAGGTCGCCGCGGCCAAGGCCTCGAAGGCTGCCGCCGCGCGGGCCGCGGATCGTCCCCGGACCGCCGCGGGCAAGGCAAAGGTGGCCGTCACCCGCGCCAGCCGCGAGGCGAACGCCGCGAAGCGTCGTACCAAGGCCGAGGAGAGCGACAGCTCAGAGAGCTGAACAGGCGCGTCTGTCAGCTTCGGCTGCGGCGCACCTTCCAGATGTGCTCCATCGGCCAGCGCCTGGCCCAGTCACGGGCGACCGCCGTGCGATACGTGCTGACCGCATCCGCCACTGGGCGCAGCTCGACCAGATCCTCGATCGCGAAGCCGCTCTGCCGGAAGAGGCGGATCCACTCGCCGTAGGGCAGGTTGAAGGTCACGACCTCGCCGTCGGGGTCCGGCACGCGATGCAGGCCGAAGTAGTCGAGCGCGAGCCGCTCGCCCACCTCGTCGGCCTCCTGCGGCCAGCAGATCTCCACCAGCGGCGTGCTCATGTTGAAGGCGAGCAGGCCGCCGTCGCGGAGCAGGCGCGCCGCCTCCGGCACGGTGCGGTAGGGATCGGCGAAGGTGAAGGCGCCGTGGTCGCAGAACGCGATGTCGAAGCTCGCGTCCGGGAGCGGCACGGCCTCGGCGCTGGCCTCGATCAACGGGAACTCCACGCCGGCCGCCGCCATGAGCTCCCGCGCGTGGGCCAGCTGCGCGGCGGACAGGTCGACGCCGACCGGCCTTGCGCCGCGTCCGGCGAGGGCGATCGACCACTGCGCGGCCCCGCACCCGAGCTCGATGACGTCGCGGCCGGCAACGTCACCCAGCACGTGCAGCTCGTCCTCGGGGATCTGCCAGATCCCCCACGCCGCCCCGTGGACGGCGAGCTGCTCGCCGTGCGCAGCCTGGTACTCGGCGGATGCCGCGTTCCAGTACTCGCGGTTGCGCGATTCGTGGTTCCGCAGCGCCATCGGCCCAGGCTCAGGTCATGGCGCGGAAGGCACGAGGCCCCGCGTACTCGGCGGCGTCCGCCAGCTCCTCCTCGATCCGCAGCAGGCGGTTGTACTTGGCGATCCGCTCGCTGCGGCTGATGCTGCCGGTCTTGATCTGGCCGGTGTTCATGGCGACCGCCAGGTCGGCGATGGACGTGTCCTCGGTCTCGCCGGAGCGGTGGCTGATGACCGCCGTCCAGCCCGCCGAGCGGGCCATCTCGATCGCCGCGAGCGTCTCGGTGACGGTGCCGATCTGGTTCAGCTTGATGAGGATGCTGTTGGCCGCGGCCATCTCGATGGCGCGTGCCAGCCTCTCGGTGTTGGTGACCAGCAGGTCGTCGCCGACCAGCTGGAGCCGCTCGCCCATGCGCGAGGTGAGCGCGCGCCATCCGTCCCAGTCATCCTCGGCCAGACCGTCCTCCAGGCTGACGATCGGGTAGCGGCTGGCCCAGTCGACCCAGAAGTCGACCAGCTCCTCGGAGCTCAGGGTGCGGCCCTCGCGGGCCAGGACATAGCTGCCGCCTTCGTACAGCTCGGTGACGGCCGGATCCAGGGCGATGGCGATCTGCTCTCCGGGCCGATAGCCTGCCCGCTCGATGGCCTCCAGCACGATGGCGATGGCCGCCTCGTTCGAGTCCAGGCTGGGCGCGTAGCCGCCCTCGTCGCCGACGGTGGTGGCGAAGCCGCGCTCGTGGAGGAGCTTGCCGAGGGCGTGGAACGTCTCCGCCGCCCAGCGCAGCCCCTCCCGGAAGGTCGGGGCGCCGAGCGGGGCGATCATGAACTCCTGGAAATCGGTGGAGTCGATCGCGTGCTTCCCGCCGTTCAGGATGTTGACCAGCGGCACGGGCAGGGTCCGGGCCGCCGCGCCGCCCAGGTAGCGGTACAGCGGCAGGCCGACCGCCTCGGCGGCGGCGTGCGCGACGGCGAGGGAGACGCCCAGCACCGCGTTCGCGCCCAGCCGTCCCTTGTTCGGCGTGCCGTCCAGCCCGATCAACAGGCGGTCGACGCTGACCTGGTCGACCGCATCGGTGCCGATCAGCTCCGGCCGCAGCACGTCGTTCACGTTGTGGACCGCGGTCAGGACGCCCTTCCCGCCGTAGCGCGAGGCGTCGCCGTCCCGCAGCTCGACCGCCTCGTGCGCCCCGGTCGAGGCGCCCGACGGCACGATCGCGCTGCCGACCACGCCATCCTCGAGCAGGACCTCGACCTCCACGGTCGGGTTGCCGCGGGAGTCGAGTACCTCGCGGCCGACGACGTCCTCGATCAGGGTGCTCATCGCCGCTTCTCCTTGGGATCGTCGGCGTCGAGCAGGGCCGCCACGCCCGGGAGGGTCTTGCCCTCCACGAACTCGAGCGACGCTCCCCCGCCCGTGCTGACGTGGCTCATCTCGTCCACCAGGCCGAGCTGCTCGACCGCTGCCACCGAGTCGCCGCCGCCGACCACCGTCACGACGCCCCCGGGCGTGCGCCCGGCGAGGTAGCGGGCGATGGCATTCGTGCCATCGGCAAACGGCGCGATCTCGAAGATGCCCATCGGTCCGTTCCAGAAGATCGTC
>DASURX010000246.1:0-7170 GCA_036375355.1 Candidatus Limnocylindria bacterium | reverse complement strand
GCGCGCCGGCCTCTCCCTGGCCGAGGCGGTCGAGGCGTTTCTGTACTACCGCTCGCCGGTGCTGGACGCGATCGCCTCGCACCTGCGCCGGCGGTCCGCCGACGTGACCGACGTGACGGTGGCTTACCGCGAGGCGACCGCGGCCATCGACGAGGTGCTGGTGGCGCTGGTCAGCTCGCATCGCGAGAGCGCCACGCGGGACCGGCCGGCGCCGGCCGGCTGACCGCTACTCGACGAGGTAGAGCTCTCGGCTCGAGACGTTCAGGCGCTCGCCGCCGTCGGCGGTGCAGACCACGATGTCCTCGATGCGGGCGCCCCACTGGCCGGCGAGGTAGATCCCCGGCTCCACGCTGAAGGCATGCCCGGCAAGCAGCGGCTCGGCGTTGCCCGCCACGATGTACGGCTCCTCGTGGGTCTCCATGCCGATGCCGTGGCCGGTGCGGTGGAAGAACGCCTCCCCGTATCCCGCCTCCTCGATCACGTCGCGTGCCGCCCGGTCGACCTCCTCGGCGCCGATGCCCGGGCGCACCACGTCGCAGGCAGCAGCCTGCGCTCGGCGCAGCACCTCGTACAGCGCCGCGAAATCGGCCGGTGGCTCGCCCACGAAGGCGGTCCGCGTCGTGTCCGAGCAGTACCCGTCCCGCGTGCCGCCGATGTCCAGCACGACCGCGTCGCCGTGTGAGATCACCCGCTCCCCCGGCTCGTGGTGTGGGCTGGCGCTGTTCGGGCCGGACGCCACGATCGCGAAGTCGGCGCTCTGGTGTCCGGCCTCCGCCAGCAGGGCGGAGATGCGCGCGCTGACCTCGGCCTCGGTGCGGCCGGACAGGCGCTCGGCGGTGATGGCCTCCATGGCGGCGTCGGCCGCCCGCGCCGCGTTGCGCAGCCGCTCGACCTCCTCCGGGCTCTTGAGGCGGCGCAGCGCCGACAGCGTCGGGCCGGCTTCGACCAGCTCCATCGGATCCAGGATCGCGCGCAGCCGGAGCACGAAGCGCGCCCACATCTGGTCCTGCACGCCGACGCGCATGGCGTCCGACGGCAGTCGGCCGCCGACCAGGCGGAAGGGATCATCGGTCTCGTCCCAGGCGACGATCTCCAGCTCGTCGGCCAGGTCGCCCAGCTGGTGGCGGGCCAGCGGCTCTTCGAGACGCGGCAGCACCAGCAGGGGGGAGCCGGATGCCGGCAGCACCAGGCAGGTGAGGCGCTCCATGGCCGGCGCTTCGTAGCCGAGCAGGTAGGCGTAGTCGCGCGAGGGAGTCACCAGCAGTGCGTCCAGCCCGCGGCGACCGGCCTCCTCGGCGGCAGCCGTCAGCCTGGCCCGGTAGGTGCCGGATGCGAACCGCGGGGTGGCGGTCGGTAGCAGCGTCATGGCCGCTAGCGTACCCGACGCGACCGGTGCCGGACGAATGAGCCATCGACTGAGACCCCCGCCCTGCCTAGACTGGAGGGATAGACGCGCCGTGTGACAATGTCATACGGCCGGGCCTGTGGCCGGCTTGGCGCACGGGGGAGGGAGGGCATGCGCGACGGACGTCGACGCGTCATGAGGGCTCGATTGCCGCTGCCCGGGCCGATCCCGGCCCTGCTTCTTGCCGGCGCGCTGCTGGCGGCCAGCGTGCTGGTCGGAACGGAGCGCACCTCGGGCGGCAACCCGGACGGCGCCGCGGCCGCCGCCTGGCTGGGCAGGGAGCACGGCAAGGCGGCCTCCGCCTTCGAGCTCGTCTACGAACGCCAGGCCACGCTGGCACGCAGCGGCGAGACGATGTGGGTCGGCAAGCTGGTCGACCTCCAGACCGGCGCCGCGGAGCTGGTCTACCGCGACCCCTCCGGAACCCTTGGCGGCTCCGAGCTCCCCGCCGGCCGCGAGGAGGCCGCCGAGGCGCGTATGAGCCCGATGGAGCGCAAAGCATCCCCCGCCCTGCAGGCTGCCACCCGGGCGACCACGATGCAGACCACGACCGAGGACACGTTGCCGGTCGCCGTCTGGATCAGCGCCGATGTGTCAGGCGCGGAGCAGAGCGTGATCGATCGGCACCCGGAGGTGGCCTGGCTGGCCGGACGGCCCATGACCGATGACCTGACGCTGCTGCGCCGCATCCGCGGCGAGCTGTGGACCGCGCGACGCGACGCCTACGCCACCGCCGAGGCTGCCGTGGCCGATGCCGTCGCCTCGCTGGGCGGCAGCGTCGCGTACTCCAGCACATCCGCGCCGCTCGTCTTCGCCGACCTGCCGCCGGAGGCGGTCGCCCCGCTGGCGGTACGCGACGACGTGGTGTCGATGGGCCTGGAGGGCGCATGGGCGCCCTCCATGTCGAGCGCCGGCCCGACCGTCGAGGCCGATTGGTCGCCCGGCACCGAGGATGCCGGCGCGGGCATCCGGGTGGGAATCATCGAGTATCACAACGTGCGTGGCACCGGTGACCTGGCCGGCAAGGTCGTCGGAACCTGGTCGGCCAGCGGGACGCCCGCCTACACGCCATCGGGTAGCTTCGATCACCCGACCTGGGTGGCGGGTGCCATCGCCGGCCAGTCGAGCGCCTACCGCGGCGTGGCGCCAGGGGCGCTGATCGTGTCGGCCGGGACGGGCGGCTACACGCCGTCGCTGGCCTACGATCGCGCCATCATCGCCGCCGCCGACTGGGCCGTCTCGCCGGGCGGTGGCGACGTCGACATCGTGAACACCAGCCTGGTGCAGGACACAGTCACCGGCGCGGAGGAGGCGCGGCGCTTTTTCGACTCCATCGGCTACCAGGATGGTCGGCTGCCGGTGTCGGCGGCCGGCAACTACGTGAACTTCAACGACTGGCGGATCGGGTCGCCCGGAACCGGCTACAACGTGCTGACCGTCGGCGGGATTGACGACCGCAACAGCGTGGCGCGGCCGGACGACCGGATCTGGTACGTGCCCGGCTCGAACGGCAGCAACTGGCTGGATCGACCGTCCGACCTGTGGAACAGCCACGGCGACTTCAACAAGCCGAACCTGGTGGCTCCCGCCGTCAGCGTCCGGACCGCCAACGGCCTCGCGGCCTCGGGCACGAGCGTCGCGACCCCCATCGTCGCCGGCATCGCGGCCCAGCTGCTCGCCAACCGGCCCGGGCTGGCGATCTGGCCGGAGGGCGTCCGCGCCCTGCTCACCGCCGGGGCAGTGCACCACGTGCCGATGCCGGATGGCTCTCGCAACGCGGACCACGAGGGGGTCGGCATGGCGTCCGCGCTGTGGACGAACCGCATCGCCGTGGCTGGCGACGGGCCGTGGGGCGGCTACCGCATCGGCGCGCTGGAGGTCGGTCAGACGCTGGCGCAGACCGTCACCGTGAACGCCGGCGATCGGCTGCGCGTTGCCCTCGCCTGGAGCAGCCGCACCTCGGGCTCGCCGCAGACCGGCGTCGCGGACACGCTCGCCTCCGACCTCGACCTGCGCGTCCGCGCGCCGGACGGCACGCTGCTCGGCTCGTACACCCTCGACAACTCGTACGAGTTCGTGGAGATCGCCATCAACACGCCGGGGAGCGCAACGATCGAGATCCTGCCCACGCGCATGGATGCAGGGAGCGAGCGCTTCGGCCTGGCCTGGGCCAAGGTCGGCATGCTGTCGGTCACCCGCCTGGCCGGTGCCGACCGCTACGCCACCGCCGCGGCCATCAGCGCCGCCGGGTGGGGCCCCGGCGTGCCGGTGGCCTACCTGGCCACCGGCGCCAACTTCCCCGATGCGCTGAGCGCCGGCCCGCTGGCCGCGCGCAGCGGGGGACCCATCCTGCTGGTCAGCCGGGACAGCCTGCCAGGGGCCACCGCCGCCGAGCTGGCCCGCCTGCGGCCGGGGCGCATCGTGCTGCTGGGTGGCGCCGGGGTGGTGGGCGACGCCGTCGCCGCCGCGGTGGCGGCGTATGCCTCCTCCGGCAGCGTCACCCGCCTGGCCGGGGCCGACCGCTACGCCACCGCCGCGGCCATCAGCGCCGCGGGGTGGGGCGAGAACGGCGCTCAGCGGGTCTTCACCGCAACCGGCCTGAACTTCCCTGACGCCCTGGCCGCCGCTCCCCTGGCGGCACTCTCCGGCTCGCCGCTGCTGCTCACCGACCCGTATCGTCTCTCGCCGCCCACCGCCGGCGAGGTCGTGCGCCTCGATCCGGCCAGCGTGACCCTGCTCGGCGGGCCCGGCGCGCTGCCCGACGGGCTGGCCGCGCAGATCGTCGCGCTCGGCGGCTGAGGTGCGGCCGCCAGCGAAGCGGCGCGCGCCGCTGGTCGCGGCGATCCTGCTCCTCGCCGCCTGCAGCTCCCCGAATCCGACCGGTGCGCCAGCCAGCGGCAGCGCCCCTGCCAGCGCATCGGCGTCAGCGGCGGCGACCGGACCCGGGCGCCCGTACGGCGCGGAGCAGATCCTCGAGGCGCTGCGCGCCTCCACGCGCCTGGGCGGCGTGCCGGACGACCTGGAGACGCCCGAGGTGGCCGGCGCCATCGCCGAGCAGCTGTGGACCTTCACCGGCGAGCCGTGGGAGGCGTTCTACGTCACTTCCCGCTGCCCGGGCAACGACACATGCATCCTGGAGCTCTTCGCGTCGGCGTCCGGGTCGGAAGGGGCCGATTCATACGCGTTCAGCGTCACGCGCGACGACGGCCACGTCGAGCTGACCGGCTCGGACCTGGCCGCGGTGCCGGCCAGCGCCCTGGCCGAGCTGGACGCGGCGATCCGCGCCGGGGTACCGGCCTCGCGCCTCGAGGGGATGGCCGCGGTCGGGGTGCGCTGGCAGCTGCCGCCGGAGCAGGATCGCCTGTGGGTCTCGTACCGCTCCGGCGGGGAGGAGGGATCGCCGTCGCTGGGCATTTTGGTCGAGCGCACGACCGGAGCGGTGCTGCAGGTCGTTCAGCGAGGCTGAGCGACGCCCTCGCGGACGATGAGCAGCGGCGCCTCGGTCGCCTCACCGTCGCGGATGCGCCAGGCGCGCAGCGCCACCTCGGGCGCCGCCGAGGCATCGGCCAGGCCGGCGATCAGGTAGAACGCGTCGGGGTAGACGGCCGAACGACGGTCGGTCGGCGACGGAACCGCCGGCGAGTGGGTGTGGGAGTGGAAGATCGCCACCACGTCCTCGCCGGCATCGTCGATGGCAAACGTGATGCGCAGCAGGTCGTCGGGATGCACTGTGTAGCGCAGTGGCGAGGCGTCGGCATTGCGCGCCGGGTGGAACGCAGCGGCTCGCCCCTCGCGCAGCGAGCCGGACAGCAGCCCGCAGGCCTCGTTCGGCGCCTCGGCACGCGCATGCGCCAGGAGCTCGTCCGCCACCGAGGCCGGCAGGGCCAGGCCGTTCACCACAGGACCGACCCCTCCAGCTCGTCCTCGAGCTCGTCCAGGTCGCGGGTCCACAGGCCGGTGGACAGGTACTTCCAGCCGCCATCGGCCAGCAGCACGACGATCGTGGCCCCCGGGGTTTCGGCGGCGACCCGCAGCGCCACGTGGATCGCCGCCCCGCACGAGAGCCCGGCGAAGATGCCCTCAGCGCGCATCAGCCGCCGCAGGCCGATCAGCGCGTCGCGGTTGCTGACCAGGTAGCGATCGTCCAGGAGAGCGGCATCCAGCACGGGGGGCACGAAGCCCTCCTCCAGCGAGCGCAGCCCCTGCACCTGCTCCCCGGGGAGCGGCTCCGCGGCGACGACCCGCACGCCCGGCCGCTCGCGCTTCAGGAAGCGGCCCACCCCGGTCAGCGTGCCGCCCGTCCCCAGGCCGGCCACGAAGACATCCACGTCGGGCACCGCGGCCAGGATCTCCGGCCCGGTGCCCTGCTCGTGGGCGCGCGGGTTGGCGTCGTTGCCGTACTGGAACGGCATGAAGAGGGTGCGGTCCTGCACGGCCAGGCGCTCGGCCAGGCGGATCGCGCCGTTCGAGCCCTCGGCTCCCGGCGAGTACACGATCTGCGCCCCGTACAGCGCCAGCAGCTCCGAGCGCTCGCGGGTGGTGTTGTCCGGCAGCACGATCCGCACCGGGTGCCCCAGCAGCGCTCCGATCATGGCCAGGCTGATGCCGGTATTGCCGCTCGACGGCTCGAGGATGGTCTGGCCCGGCTGCAGCGCGCCGGATGCCAGGGCATCCTCGATCATGCCCCGCGCGATGCGGTCCTTGACCGAGCCCGACGGGTTGGCGCCCTCCAGCTTGGCGAAGATGCGCACGCCGGGCGGCGCCAGCCGCCGCAGCTCGACCATGGGCGTGTTGCCGATGGCCGCGACGAGGTCCGGATAGGTCCCCGCCGTGCGCGCCGGCGCCCCGGGAAGCATCGGTCCGGCCTCAGCCGCCGGCCATGGCCGGCAGCAGGATCACCGTGTCGTCCGGGCCGACCGCGGTGGCCAGCCCGTCGCGGTAGCGCACGTCGCGGTCGTTGACGTAGACGTTGACGAAGCCCGACAGCCGGCCCTCCTCGGTCACGCGCGCGCGCAGGGCGGGGTAAGCCGCGAACAGATCGTCCAGCACCTCCTGCACCGTCGAGCCGCTGGCGCTCACGCTCCGCTGCCCGCCGACGTCGTCGCGCAGGACCGGCGGGATGCGCACCGTGCTCATGCGCTCACCGCCGTGGTCGTCGCGGCACCAGTCGCCTGGACCGATGCCGTGGCGGCTCCATCGCCGCATGCGGGGCAGGCCGGATCGCGCCAGATCCGCACCTCGTCGAACTCGGTGCTCATCGCGTCGAACATCAGCAGCCGCCCGGCCAGCGGCTCGCCCACGCCGAGCACCAGCTTGAAGACCTCGTTGGCCTGGAGGATCCCGGCGATGCCCGGCAGCACGCCCAGCACCCCGGCCACCGAGCAGGCCGGTGCCAGCTCGTCGGGGGGCTGGGTGGGGTACATGCAGCGATAGCACGGCCCCTCGAACGGGATGAAGGTGGTCACCTGCCCGTCCCAGCGGTAGATGGAGCCATGGATCACCGGCTTGCGCAGCCGCACCGCCGCGTCGTTGAGGACGTAGCGCGTATCGAAGTTGTCGGTGCCGTCCACGATCACGTCGTAGCCGGCGATCAGGCGCTCGACGTTGTCGGCGGTGAGCCGTTCGCGGTGTTCGACCACGTGCGTCTCGGGGTTGATGGCCTCCAGGGTGACGCGCGCCGAGGCCGTCTTGGGCTGCCCGACCCGGTCGGCGGTGTGCACCACCTGGCGCTGCAGGTTCGACTCGTCCACCACGTCGTCGTCGAC
>DASURX010000245.1:0-2147 GCA_036375355.1 Candidatus Limnocylindria bacterium | reverse complement strand
GGGATCGCCTGCGCGGCAAAGGCCTCGTTGAGCTCGACCAGGTCGATGTCGGCAACGGCGAGCCCGGCACGCTCTGTAAGCCTTCGGACGGAAACAGCTTCGAGGGAAGGCCACGTGCAGGTGGCCGAGCGGGATCCGCGGCTGGTCGCCGAGCAGCACCACCGCGGCGTCGACCTCGTCCGGCAGGGCAGCGATCCCGAGCCGCAGCGAGTGACTCATGCCGCGCTGGGGATCCGGGTTGCGGATCCAGGACAGCCGCGGGTCGTCCATCGACGCCGGGCGCGACAGCCACGGCGGCACCACCGCCACCACGGGACGAAGCTCCGCCGCGCGGGCGCTCTCCAGGACGTGCTCGAGCAGGCTGCGGCCCTCCAGCACGGCGAGCTGCTTGGGCGACCCGAAGCGGCGGGACTCGCCCGCCGCCAGGACCACCGCCGCAACGCGCTGCTGCCACTCCATCGGTCCATATACTGCGGCTTGATGTACGAGCCCGACGCCTACGACGCGCTGCCCAAGGTGGAGCTGCACTGCCACGTGGAGGGCACGATTCGCCCGCGCACGGTGGTGCAGCTGGCGCGCAAGGCGAAGCGCAAGCTGCCGACCGAGGACCCGACCGAGCTTTACCGCTACCGCTCGCTCAACTCGTTCCTGGACATTTTCTGGCTGGTGCAGGAGCTGCTCACCGACCCGGACGACTGGGAGCGCGTCGCCTACGAGTCGGTGCGGGACGCGGCGCCGCACGGCCTGCGCTACCGCGAGATGTTCTTCACCCCGGCGCGGCACCTGGCCGCCGGGCAGAAGCTGCGCGGCATCGTGGCCGGCCTCAGCCGCGGCGTGGCCCGTGCGGAGGCCGAGACCGGCGTGCGCTGCATGCTCGTCTGCGACATCGACCGCGCCTTCGGTCCCGGACCAGCCGTGGAGCTGGCTGAGGAGCTCGTGGCGCTGCGGCGCGCGGGCCGCGCGGACCGGGTCATCGGGCTCGGCATGGACTCCACCGAGCGCGGCGTCGACCCGCGCTCCTTCGCCGACGCGTTCGACCTTGCCCGCAGCGCGGGCCTGCACCTGACGTCGCACGCCGGGGAGGACACCGGGCCGGACAACATCGCCGTCGCGCTGGAGGCGCTCCAGGTCGAGCGCATCGACCACGGTCTGGCGATCATGGACGACCCGCAGCTGGTGCGCCGCGTCGCGGAGGCCCGCATCCCGCTCGACGTCTGCCCGAATTCGAACGTGCTCATCGCCAACCGCTACGCGCGCCTGGAAGAGCATCCCTTCCGGCGCATGCGGCAGGCCGGGCTGCTGGCCACGCTGAACACCGACGACCCAGCCATGACCGATCTCGACCTCGGCAAGGAGTACCGATCCGTCGCGCAGGCGCTCGAGATGCCGTGGGACGAGATGGTGGCCGTGGCGCTTGACGGCGTGGAGGCCACCTGGCTGGACGACGGCGAGAAAGGCGAGCTGCGGCGCCGCTTCGAGCGCGAGATCGCGGGGATCCGGCCGCCGGCGGCATGAGGATGCCGCTCCCCGAGCGCGTCGACCTGCTGATCTCCGGAGCCAGGCTGGTCGACGGCACGGGGGAACCGCCGCGCGCGGGCACCATCGGCATCCTCGGCCAACGCCTGCACCTGGGCGATGCGGACTGGCGCCCGGCGTCCGAGCGGGTGCTCGACGCGACTGGCCTGGTGGCGGCCCCGGGCTTCATCGACCTGCACTCGCACGGCGCCCTGGCCGTGCTGGAGGACCCGCGCCACGAGGCCAAGGTTCGGCAGGGGGTGACGACCGAGATCGTGGGAGTGGACGGCAACGGCTACGCGCCGTTCCCCCGCCGCGAGGACCTGCACGCCTTCGTGGAGCTGAACGCCGGCCTGGACGGCCGGCCGCCGATCGCCTACGACTGGGACGGCGTCGCGTCCTACCTGGATCGCTACGACCGGGGGCAGGCGGTGAACATCGGCTACCTGGTCGGGAACAGCGCGCTGCGCATCGGCGCCATCGGCTGGGAGGACGTGCCTGCCGACGCAGACGCCATGGCCAGCATGCGGGCCATGCTGCGCGAGGCGATGCAGGAGGGCGCCTTCGGCGTCTCGTCCGGCCTGGACTACCCACCCGGCTCGTTCGCATCCACCGCCGAGCTGGCCGAGCTG
>DASURX010000244.1:0-14717 GCA_036375355.1 Candidatus Limnocylindria bacterium | reverse complement strand
CTGATGTTGCCGATCGGCTCGCCCTGGGTGGGGATGAGCAGGCGCGCCCCGGCGCGGCGGTAGGTTGAACCGCGCGTCGCCACGATCGTGGCCAGCGCCATCTCCTCGCCGCGGCCGGCCCGTTCCTCGGCGGCGTCCAGGATGTCGGTCAGCTCGGACATCGGCCCGATGCTACCGCGCGACCGGATCCCGGCGGATCAGCCCGCCGGCAGCAGGACCAGCGCGGCGTTCATGCCGCCGAAGCCGAACGAGGTGGACAGCGCGGCAGCCGGGGCCGCGCCGAGCGGCTCGGAAAGCACCTTCAGGTCGAGCGCCGCGTCCAGCGTCTGCAGGTTGCAGGTCCCCGGCAGGCAGCCACGCTGCAGCGCGAGGACGGTGATCGCCGCCTCGAGGGCGCCCGACGCACCCAGGGCGTGCCCGTACAGGCCCTTCGTCCCGGACACCGGCACCGTCGCGGCGTGCGAGCCGAGCGCCCGGTGCAGCGCACGCGCCTCGGCGACCTCGTTGAGCGGCGTGGATGAGGCATGGGCGTTCACGTACCCGATCTCCCCCGGCGCGACGCCTGCGTCGCGCAGTGCCGCCGTCACCGCGGCCGCGGCCGCCTCACCCGAGGGCAGCGGCGCCGTGAGGTGATGCGCATCGGCGGAGGCGCCGAAGCCGGCGATCTCGCCCAGGATGGGCGCCCCGCGGGCTTCCGCCGCGTCCCAGGCCTCGAGAGCCAGGATCGCGGCGCCCTCCCCCATCACGAAGCCGTCGCGGTCGGTGTCGAACGGGCGCGAGGCGGTGGCCGGATCGTCGTTGCGCGAGGAGAGGACGCGGATCATGGCGAACGCGCCGAAGGTGAGCGGCGCCAGCGGCGCCTCGGCACCGCCGGCCAGGGCCGAGTCGACGATCCCGGCCCGGATGGCATGCAGCGCCTGCCCGATGGCCGTCGCGCCGGAGGCGCACGAGTTCGCGTTGCCGATGGCGGGCCCCCGGATCCCCAGGTCGATGGCGACGTTGGCCGCACCGGCGCCGCCGAAGACGGCGGTGGCCAGCGTCGGCGACACGGCGCGGACGCCGCCGGCCACGTAGTTGGCGTGCTGCTGCTCGCCAAAGGCAACCCCGCCCAGGGCGGAGCCGATCCAGACGCCGGTCCGTTCGGGAGCCGCCACGCCATCGGTCCAGCCCGCGTGCTCCGACGCCATGCGGGCCGCGGCCACCGACAGCTGGCTGAAGCGGTCCAGCCGGCGCGCGCGCCTGGCATCCAGGTGGTCGGCGGGGACGAAGTCGTCGATCTGGGCCGCGATGCGCGACGGGAAGGGGGAGGCGTCGAATCGGTCGATGCGGCGCACCGCCGAGCGGTTGCGCATCACGCCGTCCCACAGGCCATCGGCCCCATGCCCGA
Source organism: Candidatus Limnocylindria bacterium (assembly GCA_036375355.1). Classification (GTDB taxonomy): domain Bacteria; phylum Chloroflexota; class Limnocylindria; order QHBO01; family QHBO01; genus DASURX01. The sequence goes on along the minus strand of DASURX010000244.1, from coordinate 13,330 downwards.
TGGGCGTCACGGCGCCGATGCCCGTCACCGCCACCCGCCGCGGGATCATCGGCCAGCCTCGGCCAGGGCCCTGACGCGTCGCAGCGTGCGTCCGGCAATCGCGTCGACGAAGTGCGGGCCGATGATGCGGTCCGCGGCGAACCGCCCGAGCAGCGGCCAGCGCAGGTCAAGGGCGTGGTGGATGCTCACCTCCCAGCCGCCGTCGCGCGGCTCGAAGGTCCAGGCCACCTCCATGCCCCGGGTGAGGCCGCCGACGTGGGTGAACTCGATGCGGCGTGCGTCCGGGAGCGGGCGCTGGACCGCCTGCCAGCTGACCGGGATGCGGCCGCGTCGCGCGCCCATGGCGAAGCGTCGCTCGCCGTTCGCCGACGGCAGGCGCCGGACGTAGCGGTAGTGCGGCAAAAGGCGCGGCCAGCGCTCGACCTCGGCGGCCAGTTCGAAGATGCGCTCGAACGGCGCAGCGACGCGGATGCGCATGACGCTCCTCATGGGAGCAGCACCCGGGCCACGAAGGCCGGCGAGAGCGCGTCGGTCGCCGGGCGGCAGTCGCCCAGCGCGGAACCGAGGGCCTCGCCAAGCTCGCGGCGAGTCGCCAGCCGGCGCAGCGCGTAGCCCATCACCGGCGGTACGGCGAGCATGCCCTGGACCATCCAGGTCAGGGCGTCCTTCGCGGCGAAGGCCTGCCGACGCTCCCGCAGGTAGCGCGCACCCGCCGCCCCGTCGTCGCCGATCAGCGCCTCGGCGGCGGCGCGCGCCGAGCGCAGGGCGCGGTAGATGCCCTCCCCGGTGAACGGGTCGATGAACCCGGCGGCATCGCCGACCAGCATCCAGCCGTTCCCCGTCGCGCGGGCCACGCGATGGCCGATCGGCGAGGCGCCGCGGATCGGGGTCAGCCGCCGCGACCCGCGCAGCCGTTCCGCGACGGCGGGCAGGCTGGCGATCGCGGCCTCGAAGCGCTCCTCGGCAGCGGCACGGCGGCCGTCCAGCGGCAGCGCCATCCCGACGTTCAGCCGCCCGCCGGCCAGCGGCGCGAGCCCGACGTAGTGCCTCTCGCCGACGTGCATCTCCCCGCGGTCGTCGAGGCCGGGGACGGCCTGGTAGTGCGCCACCATGCCGAGCCGCCGCGGGGCGAGCACCGCGCGCTCCACCCCGAGGCGCTGCGCGACGCGCGATCGGGCACCATCCGCTCCCACCAGCCAGCGGCAGCGGACGTCGATCGTGCCGCCGGCACCGCGCAGCCGGGCGCCGACCACGCGTCGACCGGACCGTCCGTTGCCGTCGCTCCGGCGGACGTCCTCGAAGACGGTGCGCTCCAGCAGCCGCGCCCCTCGGGCTGCCGCGTGCGCGGCCAGCGCGGCGTCGAATGCCTGCCGGTCCAGTCCCCAGGCAACGCGGGCTCCCGAGACATCGGCGTAGCGCACGTCCAGGGCGTCATCGCCGCGGATCACGCGCATGCCGGCCAGCGGCAGGGCATCGGCCCGCCAGGTGTCATCCGGCAGCCCCAGGCGCCGCAGCTCCTCCAGGATGCGCGGGCTGGCGTACTCGGCGCAGGCCTTGGGCCGCGGATGGGACCGCGCCTCGACCAGCAGCACTTCGCGCCCGGCGCCGGCCAGGGACGCGGCCAGCGCCGACCCGGCCGGACCGGCGCCCACCACCAGCACGTCGCAGGTGAGATCGGTCACGCGTACACCGAGGTGACGCGGGGCAGGATCGCCGGGCTTCGCGACACGAGGCGGAGCCCGGCCGCGGCTGCCAGCTCGTCCAGCTCGCGCAGGGTGTAGGCGCGCCGGGCCGACAGCACGCCGTCGTGGCGGGTGTACCGCGCGCGGGCCAGGGCCAGCACCAGCGCGGCGGTCACGGCGAAGGCGAGCCGCCCGCGACGCAGGTCGTTGACGACGACGCCGCGCCTCGACACCCGGCGCATCTCGCGCAGGGCAGTGACCGCCTCGGCCGGCGCCAGGTGGTGCAGCAGCAGCGACGCGTGGCTGACGTCGACGGCCCCGTCGGCCAGGGGCAGGGACCGCGCGTCGCCCTCGATCAGGGTCACATGGTTGGTATCGGCCAGGTTACGCCGCGCGAGCGCCAGGACCTGGGGGTGGAGGTCCAGGCCGATGGCGTGCACGCCACGCCGCCGAGCGGCCAGGCGACGCACGAAGTCACCCGAGCCGACGCCCACGTCGAGCACGGTTGCATCGGGTTGCCCGTCCAGGAGAGCGCTGACCGCACGCACGCTGCTGCCGGCACCGCCCGGCAGCCGGTTCAGCATCGCCATCTCGCGCAGGTTGCGGTCCAGCTCCTGCGGATCCAGATGGTCGCCGTCCAGCAGCTCGAGCCCCTCGGCGCGCGTGGAGAGCGGCATGAAGCCCGCATCGTACGCCGAATTCCGGCTGGTGCCTCCGACGGCCCCGGCGAGCGTGGCACCATGCCGTCCATGCGGCTGGATCGGTCCATCGTCGTCGTCGACGCGCATGCCGGGGGCGAGCCGGGCCGGGTCGTGGTCGCCGGCGTGGACGACGTGCCGGGCGAGACCATGCTGGCCAAGCGCGACCACCTGTGGCGCCACGACGACCGGCTGCGCCGCCTGCTGCTGCGCGAGCCGCGTGGCTACCCTGCCACCTGCGCCAACCTGATCCTGCCTCCGACCTCCCCCCAAGCCGATGCGGGCTACGTGATCATGGAGCAGGCCGAGTACCCGGCCATGTCCGGCTCGAACACGATCTGCGTCGCCACCGTCCTCATTCACGAGCGGCTGGTGGCGGTGCGCGAGCCGATCACCGAGCTGGTCCTGGAGGCTCCCGCCGGCCTCATCCGCGTGCGCGCCGAGGTGCGCGATGGGCACGCGCGATCGATCACCTTCGAGAACGTCCCGGCTTTCGCCCTGCGCCTGGACGTCGCCGTCGAGGTTCCGCAGCTTGGCACGGTGAACGTGGACGTTGCCTGGGGCGGCATGTTCTTCGCCCTGGCCGATGCCGCGGCGCTCGGCTTTCGCCTGACGCCCGACGAGGGCCGCGACCTGGTCCGGGTCGGGGAGATGATCAAGGCCGCGGCGCGCGAGCAGATCCCCGTCGCGCACCCGGAGTCACCCTCCCTATCCGGGATCACGATCTGCGAGCTTGTCGGGCCGCCGGCATTGCCCGGGTCGGATGGGCGCAACACCGTCATCGTCTCGTCCGGCACGCTGGACTGGTCGCGCCCCGAGTCGTTCACAGGGGTGCTGGACCGCTCGCCGTGCGGCACCGGCACCTGCGCGCGCATGGCCGTGCTGCACGCCCGCGGCGCGCTGGCCATCGGCCAGGACTTCGTCCACGAGGGGATCCTGGGCACCACCTGGACCGGTCGCCTGCTGCGCGAGACGCGCGTCGGGGAGCTGCCGGCGGTCGTGCCGCAGCTCACCGGCAGCGCCTGGATCACCGGTCGCACCGAGCTGGTGGTCGAGGACGACGACCCGTTCCCCGAGGGCTTCACGGTCGGGGACCTGTGGGGGCTGATCGACTAGCGCAGCGCTAGGCCACCCAGGTCCGTCCGGTGCGCCGGATGATGTCCGCCACGACGGCCGGCGCCAGCGCGATCAGCGCCACCACGCCCCACTCCCAGGCCGCGAGCGGGGTGGCGTGGAAGGCCTCGGCCAGCGCCGGCACGTAGGGAATCGAGGCCTGGATCAGGACCACGACCACCACCGCCAGGGCCAGGAAGCCGTTGGGCCGCAGGCTGGTGACCGACACGGACAGGGCCCGGTTGGCGTATGCGCGGACCACCTGCCCGATGGCGAGCACGGTGTACGCCAGCCAGCGCGCGTGCTCGGCCTCACCGCCGCGAAGCTCGATGAGCACCAGCGCCGCGACCGCCGTGAAGCCGCCGGCGAGCGCGATGCGCGCGAGGAGGGAGACGGGCAGCAGCGGCTCGGAGCGCGGACGCGGCGGGCGGCGCATGGCGTTCGGCTCCTCACCCTCGCGCTCGAAGGCGACCGAGGTGGAGATGTCGATGAAAAGCTCCAGCCACAGGATCTGCAGTGGCAGCAGCGGCTGCCCGTAGCCGGCGAGCGTGGCGATCAGGATGAAGCCGAGGAGTGCCACGTGGGTCGAGACCAGGAAGACGAGGCCCTTGCGGATGTTCTCGACCATGCGGCGCCCCTCGCGGAGCCCGCCCATCAGCGTCGCGAACGAGTCGTCGCCGAGCACCAGGTCAGCGGCCTCACGGGCCACCTGCGTGCCGCTGCCCATGGCCACCGCCACGTCGGCGCGCTGCAGGGCCGGGGCGTCGTTGACGCCGTCGCCGGTCACCACCACGGTGCGGCCCGCGCGGTGAGCGACTTCGACAAGGCGGAGCTTCTGCTCGGGGACCGCCCGGGCCACGATCCGCATTGCCGGCAGCTCCGCCGCGAGGTGCTCGTCGCTCCAGGCGTCCAGCTCCGAGCCGGTCACAACGTGGCTGTCGTCCAGCCCGGCGCTGCGCGCGATGGCCGCGGCAGTGGTGGGGTGATCGCCGGTGACGATCAGCGGCTGGATGCCGGCGTCGCGCGCCACGGCCATCGCCTCGCGGATCTCCGGCCGCAGCCTGTCGGCGAAGACGACCAGGGCGCGGGGCGCCCAGGAGCCGTCGTGCGGGCGGCGTGCGAGGAGCAGCGTCCGGCCGCCGGCGGTCCCCTCCTCGGCGATGGCGGCATGCCAGGCCTCGGCGTCCCCGCCGAACAGGGTGTCGCACAGGCCCAGCACCGCCTCCGGCGCGCCGAGCGCCAGCTCCTCCTCGGCGGTGCGGGTACGCGAGTAGGGATGCTGGTCGCTGGGCGCCTCGCTCTCCAGCAGCTCGGAGAGATCGGGGACGCGCAGGGCGTCGCGCTCCTCGAGAGCGCGCATCAGCGCCAGCGTGAAGGATCCCGGCTTGCTGCCCGACAGGGTGCGCCAGGCGTCGTCCTCGGCGCGCGTCGCCTCCTGCAGGACCTCGACGAGCCGCTGACCCTCGATCGGGCCGTCGGGTGTCAGCGCGCGCACCAGCGCCAGCCGGTTCTCGGTGAGCGTGCCGGTCTTGTCGGTCAGGATGAGGTCCACCGCGCCGAGCGTCTCCTGGGCGTTCAGCCGCCGCACCAGGACCCCCTTGCGCAGGAGCCGATACGCTCCCAGCCCCAGGATCACAGCCAGCAGGATCGGCGGCTCCTCGGGGATGGCGGCAATCGCGGCGCTGATGCCGGCCAGCAGGTTCGCTCCGGCAGGCTGCCCCCGCAGGAACCCGGCGCCGACGGTGATCACGATCAGCGAGACGGCGGCCACCAGCAGGATGCGCACGAGCCGATCGAGCTCCCGCTGGACCGGGGAGCGCGGCCGTGCCGTCGCCCCCAGCGATCCTGCGATGCGGCCGAGCTCGGTGGCAGCCCCGGTGGCGACCACCACGCCGGTGCCGTTGCCGCCGACCACGGACGTGCCGGCATAGGCCATCGCGTGACGCTCGGCGAGGGGCGCTTCCGGCGGATCGGGGTCCGCCGATCCGGGCTCGGGCAGCGATTCGCCGGTGAGCGTGGAGCGATCGAGCTGCAACGCGTCGGCGGCCAGCAAGCGCAGGTCGGCGGGCACCACGTCGCCGATGCGCAGCAGGACGACGTCGCCGGTCACCAGCTCCGCGGCTGGCACGTCGCGCGCCTCGCCGTCGCGGCGCACGCGGGCCACCGGCGCGCTGGCCGAGCGCAGCGCCTCGAGCGCCCGCTCGGCGCGGTACGCGGTGACCACGTCGGCGCCCACGATCGGCAGCAATCCGACGAGCACCAGCAGGCCGTCGCGCACCTCGCCCAGCCAGACTGCGAGCAGGCCGGCCGCCATCAGCAGCAGCACGAACGGCTCGGTCGCGGCATCGAAGACGAGGCGCCACAGCGGCGGGGCTGCCTGCGCCGCCACCTCGTTGGGACCCGCCTCGGCGAGCCGCCGGCGAGCCTCGGCATCGGCCAGGCCGGATTCGGGCTGTACACCCAGAGCGGCGGCCACGGCCGCCGCTTCACTGGCGTGGGGCGGGCTGTTCAGCACCGCCCCATCATCGGTCAATCGATGGACCGTCGTCAGACACGACCCTTCGGCACGGTGTGCCAGTAGGTCTTATTGAACACGATCTTGCCCAGGTGCCAGAGGCGGTTGGGCTTGGGCGGATGCGGCGGGTTCTGGTAGTCGAACTGCAGCAGCGTTCCCTTGCCGTCGCCGACCTCGAAGAAGCACATCACGCGGCCTTCGTAGGACGCGTGCTTGCCCTGGGCTTCGCGCCCCTGCACCGCCGCGGCGATGCGCTCCGCCACCACCGGTGCCTCGAAGTGGGCGGTGGAACCGGCCTTCGACAGCGGCAGGTCGGTGGCGTCGCCGAGCGCGTAGACGTTCGGGCGGCCGCCCACCTGCAGGGTGTGGTGGTCCGTCGGCAGCCAGCCGGCCCCGGGCGCCAGCCCGGAGTCGACCACGAACTTCGCTCCCCGATGCGGCGGCACCAGGATGAGCAGGTCGTAGGGCAGCTCCTCCCCCTCCAGGCTCAGTACCGTCTTCTTCTCAGGGTCGATCTGCTCCACGTTGAAGAAGGTGTGCAGCTCGATCCCCTTCTGCTCCAGGATCGGCGTCGCCATCTCGGAGACGGTCTCGATGCTGAAGGCGCGGCCGATGGGGCTGCAGAAATGAACCTCGCTGCGCTCGCGCAGGCCGCGCTCGCGCAGCTCGTGCTCGATCAGGAACGTGACCTCCAGCGGCGCCGGCGGGCACTTGTAGGGCATGCCGGCGATGCCGACCACGACCTTGCCGCCGGCAAAGGCGTCGAGCGCATGGCGCAGCCGCATGGCCGCCTCGGGGCCGTAGAAGTGATGCGCCTCCTCCTCGAAGTGCTCGATCTCCTCGGGCACGATCCGCGAGCCAGACGCGATCACCAGCTGGTCGTAGCCGATGCTGCGCCCATCGGCGAGCAGCACCGCCTGCGTGGCCTCGTCCACGCGCGTGACCTCCCCCACGGTCAGCGCCACGCGCCGGTCGAGGAGCGAGCGCTCCGAGCGCCGCAGCCCCTCGGGACGCTGGTTGCCCATGGCGATGTACATGAAGCCGGGCTGGTAGACGTGCTCGCCGTGGGCGTCGATCACCGTCACGCCGGCGTCGCCCCGGTCGATCTCGCGCCGCAGCTTGCGGACGAGGAGGTTGGCCGCGAGGGTGCCCCCCACACCCCCGCCGATCACCACGATGCGCTGCATGGGTCCTTGCCTTTCAGCCGCTGCCGTCAGCGCAGCTTCTCCACGATGATCTCGTCGTAGCCGTCCCGCGCCTCGATGCCGACCAGTCGATGCCCGGCCTTCTCGACCCACTTGGGGATGTCCAGCCGCGAGCCGTTGTCGCTCGACCAGATGGCGATCACGTCGCCCACCGAACCCTCGCGGATGGCGCGGATCAGCTCCATCAGCGGCCCGGGGCAATAGCTGCCACGCGCGTCGATGGTGCGATTGATGGGGATCTCGAGCACCTGCATGGCGCTTCCTTCCTTATCGGTCATCAGATGAACAGCGGCGTGGCGCCGTCGGCGATCATCTGCAGCACGGTGGCTGCGCCGGCCGGCTCCTCGAGCCCGTCGATCAGGTCCTCGCGCTTGAAGCCCATCATGTCCATGCTCATCTGGCACGGGATGAGGCGCACGCCCAGGACCTGGGCCATCTCCAGCAGCTCGCGCGGCTCGGCCACGCCGTAGCGCTTGGCGAGCTTCTTCATCATCCAGGGGCCCATCCCCAGGAAGTTGAACTTGCTGGTCTTGGCGTGGTCGATGCCCGGCCGGTTCATGAACGAGAGCATCTTCTGCATCCAGTTCTCGCCGGTGATCCGGATCCCGGGCTTCACGAGCGGGAAGAAGCCCCAGAAGGTGAAGAAGATGCTCACCTGCTGGCCGCTGGCCGCGGCAGACGAGGCCAGGATGGTGGTCGCCCAGGTCCGCTCCAGGTCGCCGCTCTCGCAGATGATCAGCAGCTCGCCGGTCTTCTTCGGGGTCTCCGTGATCGGCTCGAGCATCGGTTCCAGCTCCTCGGTCGGGATCGGGTCGTCCAGGCCGTCCATCAGGTCGGGTGGCAGGTACTGCTGGGGCCTGGTGATGGTGGTGGTCATGGCCGATGCCTCACTTTCGCCGGAGGACGAAGCGATATACGCCGTCCTCCACCGATTCGTCGATGAGCTCGTGGCCGGTGGTGCGCGCCCAGGCCGTGAAGTCCTTGGTGGATCCGGGGTCGGTGGCGAGCACCTCGATCAGCTCGCCGGAGTGGATCGACTTGATCGCGATGGCGGTGCGCACGATCGGCAGCGGGCAGGAGAGGCCCCGCGCGTCGACGCGCTGGGCGATGGCAAGGGTGGTCATCGGTTCGTACCTCAGATGAAGACGACCTGTCCGTCGCCGGCGGCCATCCAGAAGGCGGCCACGCCCTCGACCCCGTCCACCAGCGGATCGAGGTCCTCGGGCTTGAGCTCGAGAAGGTCCATGGAGAGGGAGCAGGCCTCGATCTCGACCTCGCCGAGCTCCTTGGCCTGGCGAAGCGTGACGTGCCAGGGTTCCTGGCCGGCCGCGGCGAGCGCCGCGACGGCCGCGTGGCCCTCCGGCCCGGCCTCCGGGGCGAGGCCGTGGTCATGCTCGATGCGATCGCGTCGGAAGGCATCGAGGGCCCAGTACTGGAGGAAGATGTGCACCGGGCGTCCGAGAGCCGCCGCCCCGGCGGTCAGCACCGCCGCGGATTGCAGTCGGTCATCGGTCCCGGAGAAGAGGACGAGCGAAAGCGTCTGGTCCATGGTTCCCCTACCTGCTGCCGGCCGCGGCGACCGGTCGTGAGGCGCCGTCGGCCCACCCGGACAGGTCCGCGAGCCGGGCGATGCGCCGCTGCAGCGCCTGCCGCATCAGCCCGCAGGCCACGATGAAGTCGGGGTCGGCGAGGCGGTAGCGGATCTCGCGACCGTCCCGCTCGGACTCGACCACGCCGGCCGTGCGCATCAGCGCCAGGTGCTGTGAGACGTTGGGCTGGGCCAGGCCGAGCTCGCCAGCCAGGTGGCCGACGGTCATCGGTCCAAGCGCCAGCTGGTGGACGATCTCGAGACGCCGGGGGTGAGCCAGGGTCTTGAGGACGTCCGCCTGGAGCTCGTAGATGGCTTCCATGCGTGCAGCGTGCGACACATGCGCATCTGCGCATCAGTGCCGGAGGTCGCCGGTTGTAGGGCCCCACGTGTCCCGCCTGGTGTGACACGTGGCCCTCCGGTTTCCGGGACTTCCGGCAAGCGACTTCGGAGATGCGGGACCGCCCGCACCAGGGCTTCGGCGCGGCAGCGACGCGCGGGAGGGCGTTACAGGGCGGTAGTGCCCATCCAGTGGGACCAACGCCGCGGGTGACACGATGACTGGTGAAGACCCGAGGTTACCTCCCCGCGAATGGGAATTGGAGCCGGGCAGTACCTGCACGCCGCGGGCGACCGCTCCCCACGTCCCCGCGGACGGGAATTGGCGGCCTGAAACGAGCCGCCCTATGCCAGGAGCCGATAGACCTCCCGGGCGATGACGAGGTCCTCGCGCGCCGAAACGCGCAGCACCGCCACCCGTGCTCCCGGCAGCGAGAGGACGGCGTCCTGATCGGTCTCCTCGGGCGCCAGCACGGAGGGCAGGCCCAGCAGGCCCAGGCGGCCGCAGATCGCCGCGCGGCACTCCCCGGCGTGCTCGCCGATGCCACCGGTGAACACCACGGCGTCGAGCGCGGGCAGGCTGGTGGCCGCCGCACCGATCGCCGCGGCCGCGCGGCGCACGAAGATCTCCAGGGCCAGGACGGCGCGCCGGTTGCCCTCCGCCGCGGCCTCCTCCACATCGCGATGGTCCGGGCTCACGCCGGAGACGCCCAGCAGGCCGGATTCATGGCGGAGGGCCCGCGCCAGGTCGGACAGCTCCATCCACCCGTTGTCCAGGATCTCGAGCAGCATGCCCGGGTCCACCGACCCTGGCCGGGTGGCCATCATCAACCCTTCCAGCGGGGTCATGCCCATCGAGGTGTCGACCGAACGGCCGCCGTCCACGGCGGTTACCGAGCAGCCGCTGCCCAGGTGCGCCACCACCAGCCGCAGCGACTCGACGGGGCGCTCCAGCAGCGCCGCGGCGCGCTCCACCGACCACGCAACAGACAGGCCGTGGAAGCCGTAGCGGCGCAGGCCCCAGCGCTCGTGCCAGTCGTAGGGCAGCGGGTAGACATACGCGGCCGGCTCGAGCGTGGCGTGGAAGCCGGTGTCGAAGCAGGCGACGTGTGGGAGGTCCGGCAGCGCCTCCTGGGCCGCGGCGATCACCTCCAGGGCGGGGCGGTTGTGCAGCGGCGCCAGGTCGCGCAGGGCGTCGAGCTCGGCGATCACCGAGCTGTCGATCAGCAGCGGCCTCCGGTGGCGGTCCCCGCCGTGGACCACCCGGTGGCCGACCGCGTCCAGGCGGCCGGCCGCGATCACTGCCTGGCGCAGCGCATCGGTCCAGCCCTCCTGCGAGGGCGGGACCAGCTTGAGCCGATCGAGCGTGGAGTCTCCTGGCTCCTCGACCAGGCTCCCCTTCAGCGACGACGAGCCGGCGTTGAGGACAAGGACCCGCATCGGCTCAGGCGCCCGGCCAGGTCCAGCCGGCGATCTCCGGGTCGTCCTCGCCGTGGGCCCGGGTGTAGGCACGCGCCCGCAGGCGCCGGTCGACCATCTCCTGCCTGACGTGCCCCGCGCGGTCGATGAGGTCCGGGACGCGATCGATGACGTCCATCACCAGGTGGAACCGGTCCAGGTCGTTGAGCATCACCATGTCGAACGGCGTGGTGGTCGTCCCCTCCTCCTTGTAGCCACGCACGTGCAGGTTGTCGTGGTTCGTGCTGCGGTACATGAGCCGATGGATGAGCCACGGGTATCCGTGATAGGCGAACACGACGGGCCGATCGGTGGTGAACAGCGAGTCCATCTCGGCGCGGGACAGGCCGTGCGGGTGCTCGCCCTCCGACTGCAGCCGCATGAGGTCCACCACGTTCACCACCCGCACCTTCAGGTCGGACAGGCGGGCGCGCAGGATCGACACCGCCGCGAGCGTCTCGAGGGTGGGCACGTCGCCGGCGCAGGCCATCACCACGTCCGGCTCGTCGCCGCCGTCGTTGCTGGCGAAGTCCCAGATGCCGATCCCGCGGGTGCAGTGCAGCTCCGCCTGTTCCATGGTCAGCCAGTTCAGCTGTGGCTGCTTGCCGGCCACGATCACGTTGACGTAGTTCCGGCTGCGCAGGCAGTGATCGGCCACCGACAGCAGGCAGTTGGCGTCCGGGGGCAGGTAGACCCGGATGACCTGGGCCTTCTTGTTGACCACGTGGTCGATGAAGCCCGGATCCTGGTGAGAGAAACCGTTGTGGTCCTGCCGCCAGACGTGGCTGGAGAGCAGGTAGTTGAGCGAGGCAATCGGCTTGCGCCAGGGGATGCGGCTGGTCACGTTCAGCCACTTGGCGTGCTGGTTGAACATCGAGTCGACGATGTGGATGAAGGCCTCGTAGCAGTTGAACAGCCCGTGACGGCCGGTCAGCAGATAGCCCTCCAGCCAGCCCTGGCACAGGTGCTCGCTGAGCACCTCCATGACCTGGCCCTCGCGGGACAGGTGCACGTCCACCGGCAGCAGCTCGGCGGCCCACTGCTTGCTCGTGGCCTCCCAGACGCGGCTGAGCCGGTTCGAATCCGTCTCGTCCGGCCCGAACAGCCGGAAGCAGTCGGCGTTGGCCTTGATCACGTCCCGCAGCAGCTCGGCGAGCACCCTGGTGGATTCGCTGCGCTCCGCGCCAGGGGCCTTGACCTCCACCGCGTAGCGCCGGAAGTCGGGCATCGTCAGGTCCTCGAGCAGCAGGCCGCCGTTGGCGTGGGGGTTGGCGCTCATGCGCCGATCGCCCTCCGGCGCCAGTGCGCCGACCTCTGCCACGAACGCCCCGCGCTCGTCGAACAGCTCCTCGGGACGGTACGAGCGCATCCACTCCTCGAGCAGGCGCAGATGCTCCGGGTTGCTGCGCACGTCGCTCATCGGCACCTGGTGCGAGCGCCAGGTGTCCTCCATCGGCAGCCCGTCCACCTCCTCGGGGCCGGTCCAGCCCTTCGGCGTGCGCAGGATGATCATCGGCCAGCGCACGTGGTCCTGCATGGCGCGGTCCCCGTCCGCGCCGGCATCCCTGCCGCCATCCGTGCCGCGGCGCGCCCGCGCATCAGCCTGGATGGAGGCGATCTCGTCGAGCGCCTGGTCGATGGTGGCGGCGAGCGCCTGGTGCACGCGCTGCGGGTCGTCGCCGGCGACGATCATCGGCCGGTAGCCGTAGCCCTCGAACAGGGCGACCAGCTCCTCCTGCGGAATGCGAGCCAGGACCGTCGGGTTGGCGATCTTGTAGCCGTTGAGGTGCAGGACCGGCAGCACCGCGCCGTCGGTGGCCGGGTCCAGGAACTTGTTGGAGTGCCAGCTGGTGGCGAGCGGACCGGTCTCCGCCTCGCCGTCACCCACCACGCAGGCCACCACCAGGCCCGGGTTGTCGAAGGCGGCGCCGTAGGCATGCGCCAGCGAGTAGCCCAGCTCGCCGCCCTCGTTGATGGAGCCCGGCGTCTCGGGCGCCACGTGGCTGGGGATGCCGCCCGGGAAGCTGAACTGGCGGAAGAGAGCCTTGAGGCCGGACTCGTCGCGGGTGATGGCCGGGTACACCTCGGTGTACGTCCCGTCCAGGTAGGCCGCGGCTACCAGGCCCGGGCCGCCGTGCCCGGGGCCGGTGACGTAGATCATGTCCAGGTCGCGCTGCCGGATGGCGCGGTTCAGGTGCGCGTAGAGCAGCGTCAGCCCCGGCACCGTGCCGAAGTGGCCGAGCAGGCGCGGCTTGATGTGCTCCGCCCGCAGCGGCTCACGCAGGAGGGGGTTGTCGAGCAGGTAGATCTGGCCCACCGACAGGTAGTTGGCCGCCCGCCACCAGGCGTCGATCATGCGGAGCTCGTCGGAATCCAGCGGCTTCCCCCTGGCCGCGCGCGTTGCCTCAGTCGTGGTCATGCGGCCATTGTCCTGCACGCGTGAAGCCACCTCCCGGACCGATGGCGTGGCCGCTCCCCGCCGCCTGCCGCTGGCCCGTCCCGCCGCAGCGGCCTGCGCCACGGGCCGTCGCGGCGGCCCCGAAATCGCCAGATTCAGATGAGGGCCGCACCAACCCGCAACCATCCCCCTTGCCACCGCCCCGTGCAGGTTCACAGCCGCAACGGGCGATGAGTGCGGCTGCGGCCGGGCTATCGTGCGGCTGCCATCTGAATGCGGCGAAAACGGCGGCAGCGGGCCGCGGGATGGACGCAGGTCGCTAGGAGATGGCGGT
>DASURX010000243.1:0-3103 GCA_036375355.1 Candidatus Limnocylindria bacterium | reverse complement strand
CGGGCTTCGCGCTGCTCGACGTCTGGGAGCTGTGCACCGCGTACTACGTCAAGGCCAACCACTTCAGCCGCAAGGCCATGGAATCCGTGATGGCCGATGCGGGCCTGCGGCCCGGCGTGCTGTATCGCCGCGACGTGGCGGAGTACGCCGAGGCGTATCGGCTCGCCCACCAGGCCGATGGCGAGGCCAGGCCCACGCTGCGCGGCGGGATCGCCGTGCAGCAGGCGGCGAGCATGGCGCACCCGGTTTCGATGGTGGTGGCCGGCTCGGCCGGCGGCAAGGTCCGCAGCGCCGCCCGCCTCGTGGCGGAGGCTGCGATCCGCTCGGGGCTGTGGGCCACCCAGCGCGACGACTACCCGGTCACCGTGCAGAGCGGGCACAGCCTGGCGGAGCTGGTCCTGTCGCCGGAGGAGATGCCGCTGCTCAACGTGCGCGTCCCCGACGTGCTTGTCCTGCTGTCCGAGGACGGGCTGCGCAGGGCCGCGGCCTCGCTCGCCCGGATGCGGCCGGAGGGCGTGGTACTGACGCTTCCCGAGCTCGGCGGCATCGAGACCCCGGCGCGCGTGGAGGTGCTGGATCCGGCTGCCGCCGGCATCCGCCTGGGGAAGGGCGAGCTGGCGCTGGCCATGCTGGCGGCGGCGGTCGCGCGGCTCGAGCTGCTCCCCGCCGAGGCGTTGCGGGACGCGGCGGCCGGCGGACCGTACGGCGAGGCGAATCTCACGGCGGTGGAGGCGGGCCTGGCCCTGGCCGGTCGGTAGCGCAGGCGCCCCTCCCTGCGTATGCTCGGGACGTGAGGCTCACGATCATCGGGGGCTGTGGCGCGTACCCCGGCGCCGGACAGCCGTGCAGCGGGTACCTCGTCAGCCACGGCGACTTCGCGTTGTTGATCGATCCCGGCTATGGCGTGGCGACCGCGCTGTCAGTCGACGGCGCTCCACGGTTCGACGCCGTGCTCGTCAGCCACGGGCATCCGGACCACTGCGCGGACCTGAACCCGCTCCTGCGCGCACGTGCCATGGCGGAGCCTGTGCAGCCGCCATTGCCGGTGCATGCCCAGCCCGGATCGCTCGATGCGGTGCTGGCCCTCGACCGGCCCGAGTGGCTGGAGGGCGTCGTCGAGCTCCATCCGTTCGCCGCCGGCGACACGTTCGAGATCGGGCCCTTCGCGATCCGGAGCGCGCTGCTGCCGCATCCGCGCCCCAACGCCGGGGTGCGGTTGACGGCCGGCGGGGCGAGCCTGGTGTACACCGGTGACTGCGGCCCATCGGACGACCTCGTGCGCCTCGCCTCGGGCGCCGACGTGCTGCTGGCCGAGGCCACGTACAGCCACCATCTGCCCGACGACCTGGTCGGCTCGCTGTCCACCGCGCGCGACGCCGGCCGGCAGGCTGCCGAGGCGGGTGTGCGGGGCCTGGTGCTGACCCATCTGGCGCCCGGCACCGACCCGGAGGTGTCGCTGGTAGTCGCGAGCGAGGAGTTCGGCGGTCCCGTCGCGGTGGCGCGACCGGGCCTGTCGGTCCCGGTCGGCATCGGCGCCTGACAGCGACAGACCTCAGGCCGGGCCGACCCGAACCTCGCCCGCGATCTGGCTCCCCTCCCGGCGCAGCTGCTCCAGCCGCACAGCCACGGCCTGGCCGTCGGCATCGCTGCAGGTCGAGGCCAGCGCATCGTTGCCCGCCTGGACCACGGACCCGCTGCAGCTCCAGCCGTTGTCCAGCGAGAGCTGCAGGTCGGCCCTGCCATCGTCGACGAACAGCTGCAGCACGCCCGTGGCCTGGGCCGAGGCGAACGTCCAGGTGATGCGCTCCTCATCGGCCTGCTGTTCGTCCAGGCTGGCGCTGAAGCCCGCCGGCAGCAGCGTGGCGGGCTGGGGCTGTGACGCCAGCCACGCGGCCGAAGCGCCATTCCCGTTGCCGTTGTTGGCGATCTCGTTCCACCCGGCCTGCGCCGGACCGGCGACCGCGAAGATGGCCATGCCGGCCAGCACCGCCACCAGGCCGGCAATCGCCGCATCGCGCGCCCCCGGCTGCAGGGCGCGGGCCAGCCGCCAGGCCATGAGGACCGCCACCGCGCCGAGGGTTACGGCATACACCGCCAGCGCCCACGCCTCGCGCGAATCCGAACCGGATCCCAGGCCGTGCACGGCGCCCAGGATGAAGACCGCGAACGACAGGTAGTGGAACGTCCGCCAGGCCCGGTAGCCGACGAAGGGGCGCACGTACTCGGAGGCCCACACCGCGATGGCCAGGTACCCGGACACGATCCCGATGCCGATCCACGCCGGACGGTAGTGCGTCGTGAAGGGCACCAGCACCTCGGCCGGCGTGAACGCGGTGAACGGGTCGACGAAGACCGCCAGGGTATGAACGCCGATGAAGACCAGCGACAGGAGCGAGATGAACCGATGCAGCTCGGTGGTGATGAAGCGCGGCCAACGGGAGGAGCGGACGCCCAGCGACAGCAGCAGGCCGAGCACCACCGACCCGGTGGCCAGCACGTAGGCGACCATGCCGCCCACGCGGGCGACCTCCCAGCTGAGGGTGTGGTCGATGCTCATTGCCAGTCCCCCACCCGCAGCACGTCCCCGTCCCTGGTCACGAACGCGGCGGCCAGCCCGTGACGCAGCACGAAGGCCGTCGCCTCGTCCGCTGTCGAGAGCAGCGCCACCTTGGCGGCAACTTCGGCCTGGCGGCACGACGCGGCGCTGATGGTGACCTGCAGGAGGTCTCCCTCGGCCGGCAGGCCGAACCGCGCGTCGAGCAGATGGTGACGCTCGCGACCGCCGGCCCGCCAGCGCCTGCGCAGGACCGATGAGGTGGCCAGCCCCCCGTGCGAGATGGCCACGGCGCCGGCCAGCCCGTCCACCGCAATGGGCCAGCCCGCCTTGCCCGGCAGCTCGCCGAAGACCGCCAGGTCACCGCCGGCATCGACCGCGGCATACGCCACGCCCGTCGCCGCGAGGTCGGCGAGCGCGGCATCGACCGCCATCCCCTTGGCGATCCCTCCGAGATCGAGCGCCGTGCCCGGCGGGACGCGGACGGTGAGCATACGCTCGTCGAGCTCAACCTGGCGCCAGCGGCCCGCCACCCATGCGTCGGACGGC
>DASURX010000242.1:0-24177 GCA_036375355.1 Candidatus Limnocylindria bacterium | reverse complement strand
GGAACAAGTACCCCGACAACGTGGTGCCGCTGGAGCAGCCGCAGCGGGAGCGCGCCTGAGCCGTCGGCTCGCCTTCTTGAGCCCGTCGTCCACCTCGCCTACGATGGCCGCAGCATGGGCCACGCCGTCACGTTCCACGAGCACATCGAGCGCGACCAGCTCGAGGCTGCGGTCGAGCCGATGACGGTCGAGCAGCTCCGCGGGCTGCTCGAGCTGGCGCTGGCCGAGACGGCGCGTGCCGCCCTGGGCAACCAGACCGATGTCGAGGTGGAGCTCACGCTGTGCGGCGACCCTGAGATGGAGCGCCTCAACTTCGACCACATGGGCGAGCGCGGACCCACCGACGTGCTCGCCTTTCCGCTGCACGAGTGGCTGATCGAGGACCGGCACTCGCACCTGGCCGACGAGGACGGGGTCGGACCTCCGGGCGCGCTGCTGCTCGGCGACGTGGTGGTCGACGTGGACCAGGCGGTCCGCCAGGCCAGCGACGGGTCATGGAGCGTCGCCGAGGAGATCATCCTGCTCGCGATCCACGGCTGCCTGCACCTGCTCGGCCACGACCACGCCGACATGGACGAGGAGCAGGCCATGCGCGCCGTCGAGCACCAGGTGCTCGGCACGCTGCACCGGCGCCACCACGAGGTGGCCTGGAAGCCCGGCTCGCTGTTCGACCGCGCGGGGCACGCCGTCTCGACGGGGAGCTAGCTCAGGCGGCCCTGGCCAGGCCCTCGCTGCTCGCCTCGACCCGCAGTGGCGCCTCCACCCGCTGCGGGCGCGATGGGGCCACGATCCAGGCTACGAGCAGCGCGCCGAAGCACAGCAGCGCGGCGATGACCATCGGTCTCCTCCTTTCCTACGGCTGGTACGCGATCTCGCCGTGCTGGGCGATGTCCAGGCCCGCCTCCTCGTGGGCGTCGGGCACACGGATCGGCAGGAAGGCGTTGATGACGAGCAGGATCAGGCCGGTGGCGGCGGCGCTGTATGCGGCGACAACGCCCACGCCGACCAGCTGCACGGCGACCTGGCCGGGCGCACCCGCGAGCAGCCCGTCCCGGCCCGCGGCATTGACCGCGACCGTCGCGAACACGCCGGTTGCCAGGGCGCCGAACGCGCCGCCCACGCCATGGACCGCGAACACGTCGAGCGCGTCGTCCACCCGGGAGCGCAGGCGCAGCAGCGTGGCGCCGTAACAGGCCGCCGCAACGCCTCCGCCGATCAGGATGGCGGCCGCCGGGGTGACGTAGCCTGCCGCCGGCGTGATCGCGACCAGTCCGGCGACCGCGCCGATCGCCGCGCCGAGCACCGACGGCGTGCCGCGGTGCAGCCAGGAAAGCGTGACCCAGGTAAGGGCGGCCATCGCCGCCGCGCTGTTGGTGGTGACGAAGGCGGTGGCGGCCAGGCCGTTGGCGCCCAGCGCCGACCCGGCGTTGAAGCCGAACCAGCCGAACCACAGCAGGCCGGCGCCAAGGACGGTCATCGGCACGTCATGCGGCTCGGTGGCGGGTTCGACCAGCCCGGCTCGCCGGCCGATGAACAGGGCCGCGACCAGCGCCGCAACGCCCGACGACAGGTGCACCACCGTCCCGCCGGCGAAGTCGAGCACGCCCAGGTGTGCGAGCCAGCCATCTGGCGACCAGACCCAGTGCGCGACCGGCGCGTACACCAGGGTGGACCACGCGACGGCGAACAGGACGAAGGCCTTGAAGCGCTTGCGCTCGGCGAAGGAACCGGTGATCAGGGCTGGCGTGATGATGGCGAACATCATCTGGAAGGCCATGAAGGCGAGGTGCGGGACGGTCGGCGCGTAGGTGGATGACGGCTCGCCGGTGACGCCCTCCAGGCCCAGCCAGTCGAGGTTGCCGATCAGCCCGGCGCCGGAATCGGGCCCGAAGGCGAGGGTGTAGCCCCACAGCACCCAGGTCACGCTCACCAGGGCGAGCGTGAAGAAGCTGTGCATGATGGTCGACAGGACGTTCTTGCGCCGCACAAGCCCGCCGTAGAAGAGGGCGAGCCCGGGCGTCATCAGCATCACCAGCGCCGACGAGACGAGGATCCAGGCGGTGTCCCCGGCGTTCACGTGGTTCCCTCCTGCCTTTGTGCACAGAAGCCTATGGACCGATGGCGTGGCGGCGTAACCCGTCGCGCTGCCCTGTTCGGCGCGAGCTGTTGTGCAAGGTGCACAACTCGGCCGTTGGGTCCCGCCGCCGACGCTCTCAGATGGGTCGGTCTGGGTCAGCATTTGAGAGAGGCTCCGCCCTGGGCCGAGCGTGGAGGGCGGGGGTCCTCGGCGACCCCCAGGTCACCAAGGCGAATCAGATCGACATCTGTGAACGTCGCGCCGGCACAGCCGAAGAGCGGCCGGCAGACAGCGCGGCTGGCACGCGAGCCCCATCCAGGAGCGCGTCGACCGCGAGCGCGGCGGAGGCGGGCCCGGTGGAGATGCCCCACGGACCGTGGCCGGCGCAGACGTGGACGCCACCCAGACCTGGCACGGGACCGATGAACGGGCGGCCGTCGATCGACTGCGGCCGGGCACAGACCCGCACCTCGACCACCTCGGCGCCGGCGATGGCGGGGAGGAAGGCCGCGCCGCGCTCGAGGAGCAGGCGGCTCACGCGTTGCGGATCGGGCTGGTCGGGGAGGAAGGTGGAGCCCAGGGTCGTGACGCCGCCGGCGCTGGCGAGGGAGAAGAGGCTCGGCACGTCGTCGCCGCGGGAGGAGGCGTCGCGTGCGCGGCCGGCGGCGACGGCCGGGCGGTTCACGGCGTCCACCTCGTCCTCCTCGACGACGTGATGCGGCGCGGCGTCGCCGAGGCGCAGCTGGACGGTCACGCCCCAGGTGCGGACGATGGGCAGCGAGCGCCCGAGCGGGGCGAGCAGATCCGGCGTCCAGGGCCCGGCCGCGACGAGCACGGCATCGGGCGCGAGGCGGGAGCCGTCGGCGAGCTGGACGCCGCCGGGCGCCAGCGCGGCGGCCAGCCCCACCCGGAAGTCCACGCCGCGGCTCTGGGCGAGGCGAGCCCAGGCCTGGGTCGCGGCGGCGGGTGGGATCGGGAACCCGGTCTCCAGGCGGCAGGCGGCGAGGCCGCCGACCAGCGAGGGCTCCATTCGCGCCACGGCATCGGCCTCCAGGAAGGTCGGGTCAAGTTCGGGGACCTGCGCTGCCAGGTGGCCAGCCTGTTCGGCGGCGGCATCGGCCGAGGCGTTGAGCAGCAGCAGGCCGGAGGGCCGCTCGGGGAGCGAGAGGGCAGCGTCCTCCAGGGCGCGGTACCGGCGCAGGCTGTCGTGGAAGAGCGGGGCCAGGACCGGGTCGAACGGGTGCTGCAGGGCGCCGAGGTTGCGACCCGAGGCGCCGGCGCCGATCGAGGTGGCCTCGACCAGGGTGACCGAGGCCCCGCGCTCGGCGGCCAGGGCCGCCGCGGAGCAGCCGATGATGCCGCCGCCGATGACGACGAGGTCCAGGCCCATGGGCCGATGACTCTAGCAGGGGCATGCCCGGCCGAACGGCTACCATCGGTCCAGTGAAGGTGATCTGCGGGTTGGGCAACCCGGGTGAGAAGTACCGGCTGACGCGCCACAACATCGGCTTTCGGGTGGTGGACCTGCTGGCGGACCGATGGGGCCTGACCGGCCAGGGCCACGTGCGCGACGGGTCGGCCCGCCTGGAGGTGGAGCGCCCGGAGGGCCGCGTCCTGCTCATCAAGCCGCTGAAGTACATGAACCTGTCCGGCGGAGCGCTGCGCGCCGCGCTGCGGCAGCAGCCGGTGGACGTCGAGGAGGAACTGCTCGTCATCACCGATGACGTGGACCTGCCGCTCGGCCGGCTCCGAATGCGCCGCGAGGGGTCGGCAGGCGGCCACAACGGGCTGCGCGACATCATCGCCGCGCTCGGGACCGATGGGTTCAACCGGCTGCGAGTCGGGATCGGGCGGCCGGGAAGCAGCCGCGCCACCGTCGACCACGTGCTGGCCACCTTCAAGCCTTCCGAGCGCGAGGTCGCCGACGAGGCGATCGCCACCGCCGCCGATGCCGCCGAGCTGTGGCTGCGGGACGGGATCGAGGCGGCCATGAACGCCTACAACGGCATGGATCTCGCGGCGCCGCCCGCATGAGCGCGCCCGCATGAGCGCCGTGGCGTCGCGCGTCGCCCCGCCATCGGTCCGTGGTGGAGCCGACCGTCGGGTGGCGGCGCTTACCCCGCTGCTGGCGTCCGCCCTCCCCGAGCCCGGAGCGCTGCGCGTGCCGGCGGCCGCGCGGGGAGCGCATCTCGCCGCCCGCAGGGAGCACCTGGACGCCGCGATCCCGATGGTCGTGGTCGTGCGCAACGACGACGAGGCGCACCGGCTGGCGGACGACCTCGGGGCATGGCTCGGCTCCGGGCACGTGCGCGTGCTGCCCGAGCGCGCGGCCATGCCGCTGGAGCGTGCCCTGCCGGAGCACGACGAGTCCGCTGCCCGGCTGGAGGTGCTCGCCGCGCTCGCGCTTCCCGGCGGCGCGCACGGGCTGGTGCTGGTGGCGCCGATCCTGGCCCTCGCCCAGCGGACGCTCTCCCCGGCGCAGCTCGCCGCCGGGCGCGTGGAGGTTCGGGCCGGGGAGCGAATCGCGCAGCGGACGCTGCTGACCGCCCTGGTCGAGGGCGGGTACGAGGCAGCGGTCGAGGTCAGCGGGGTCGGCGAGTTCGCCGCGCGGGGCGGGATCGTGGACGCCTGGCCGCCCGGGGCGAACGAGCCGGTGCGGATCGAGCTGTTCGGCGACGAGGTCGAGTCGATCCGCGGCTTCGACCCGATGACCCAGGGCAGCCGGCGCCGGGTGGAGCACGTCACGCTCCTGCCCGCCAGCGAGTTCATGCCGCCGGTCGGCTGGGCGGCGCTCGGCCGGGCGGTGCCGCAGCCACATTCCGAGCAGCTGGAGGCGGACCTGGCCAGGCTCGAGCAGGGTGACCTGGACGAGGCGGCCGAGACGTGGGCCGGTGCGCTCACCGCCGGACCGGCAGCGGATCATGTGCCGGCGTCCGCCCACCTGGTGCTCACCGATGGCGGCGAGCTGACCGCGATCGCCGGCGAGCTGGACCGGCAGGCGGGCGAGCGGCGCGAGCGCCTGGCCGAATCGGGCGAGCTGCCGCCCGACTGGCCGCTGCCCTACGACGCGTCGGCGACGCTTGCGGCCCTCGAGCGCCAGGCGGCCGAGACGCTGGACGACCAGGAAGGAGCCGATGCGGGCTACCGGGTGGCTCCCAGCCTGCCGGGCAGCGCCGATCGCGCCGGCGCGTGGCTGGCAGGGCTGATGATGCCCGCCCGCCGCATCGCGGTGGCCACCGACCAGGCCAGCCGCCTCGGCGAGCTGCTGGAGGAGGCCGAGGTGCCGGCGGCGGCGGTGGCCGAGCTGCGGGAGCTGCCGCCGGCGGGAGGCATCGGCCTGGTGCATGGTTCGCTGTCCGCCGGGTTCGTCCACGAGCCGGCGAACCTGCTGGTGCTCACCGATCGCGAGCTGTTCGGCGGAACGCGGGTGCGGCGGCTCACCCCCTCGAAGCGCGTCGTCACCCGCGACCTGATCGGCAAGCTCAGTCCCGGCGACCTGGTGGTGCACATCGACCACGGCATCGCGCGCTACGTGGGCATGACCCAGCGCGAATACGGCGGCGACACCAAGGAATACCTCCAGCTCGACTTCGCCGGGGACGACAAGATCTTCCTGCCCGCCGACCAGATCGGCCGCATCACGCGCTACTCGGGCGGAGCCGGGCCGGCGCTGTCGAAGCTGGGCGGCACGGACTGGGAGCGCACCAAGCGGCGCGTGCGTCGCGCGGTGGCGGGGCTGGCCGACGAGCTCATCGAGATCTACGCCGCGCGCGAATCGTCCCCGGGCTTCGCCTTCTCGCCGGACTCGGTCTGGCAGCGCGAGCTGGAAGAGGCCTTTCCCTACACCGAGACCCCGGACCAGGCGCGCACCATCGAGGAGGTCAAGGCCGACATGCTTCGCCGCAGGCCGATGGACCGGCTGGTCTGCGGGGATGTCGGGTACGGCAAGACCGAGGTCGCCCTGCGCGCGGCCTTCAAGGCGGTCCAGGATGGCAGGCAGGTCGCCGTGCTGGTGCCCACCACCGTCCTGGCTCAGCAGCACCTGGGCACCTTCGAGCGGCGGCTCGGGTCGTTCCCGGTGCGGGTGGCGATGCTCAGCCGCTTCGTCCCCAAGCGGCGCCAGGAGGAGATCCTGGACGGCGTGGCGGAGGGAAGCGTCGACGTCCTGATCGGGACGCACCGGCTCCTGTCGAAGGACGTGGCGTTCGCGGACCTGGGGCTGCTGATCGTGGACGAGGAGCAGCGCTTCGGGGTGGCGCACAAGGAGCGCATCAAGTCGCTGCGCCGCGAGGTCGACGTGCTGACCCTGTCGGCCACGCCCATCCCGCGCACGCTGCACCTGTCGCTGGTCGGCATCCGCGACCTGTCCGTCATCGAGACGCCGCCGGAGGCACGCCTTCCGATCCAGACCCGCATCGCCGAGGACGACGACGGGCTGGTGCGCGACGCGATCAACCGCGAGCTGGATCGTGGCGGGCAGGTCTTCTTCGTCCACAACCGGGTCGAGACGATCGAAGCGGCTGCCGAGCGCGTGCGCAGGCTCGTCCCGCGGGCGAAGGTGGCCATCGGTCATGGGCAGATGGCCGAGGGCATGCTCGAGCGGGTGATGCTCGACTTCGACGCCGGGCGCTTCGACGTGTTGGTGAGTACCACCATCATCGAATCGGGCCTGGACATCCCGAACGCCAACACCATCATCATCAGCCGCGCCGACACCTTCGGCCTGGCCCAGCTCTACCAGCTGCGCGGCCGGGTGGGGCGCAGCGACCGCCGTGCCTTCGCCTACCTGCTGCACCGCCGCGGGACCCCGCTCTCGGCGGTCGCGCGCAAGCGGCTGCACGCCATCTTCTCCGCCTCCGACCTGGGGGCCGGCTACCAGATCGCCCTCTCCGACCTGGAGATCCGCGGCGCCGGCAACATCCTGGGCGCCGAGCAGCACGGCCACATGGAGGCGGTCGGCTTCGAGCTCTACACCCGCCTGCTGGCCGAGGCGGTCGACGTCCGCCGGGGTCGCGTCGTCCACGCCGAGCCGTCGCCGGTCCGCCTGGACCTGCCCGGCTCCGCCTACCTGCCCGATGCCTACATCGCCGACTCCGGCGCCAAGCTCGAGATGTACCGGCGCTTCGCGCAAATCCGCTCCGAAGCCGATGCCGAGGCCCTGCGCGCCGATCTGCGCGACCGGTTCGGGCCTCTTCCCGTGCCCGTTGAGGGGCTGTTCCGGGCGGTCGCGGTCCGCCTGGCGGCCGAGGCCGCCGGCGTGCCGGAGGTCCGCGCCGAGCGCGACCGGGTGACCCTGAAGTGGCCGCACTTCGATCGGCGCTGGGTGTCGCTGGCGCTGTCGGTGGCCGGCTTCCGGCCGTCGCTGGGCTCGAACCAGGTGCGCATCCCGGTCGCCGCGGGGCGTGATGCCGTGGACGTGGCGTTACGCGTCCTCGCGGCGCTGCTGCCCGATGCCGAGCTTCCACGCGTCGAGTCGCGATGAGCTCCGATCCCCGAGTCGCGCTGCGCGACGTGACGCCGGCCGACGCGGACCTGCTGGATGCCTGGGCGACCGACGGCGAGCGATCGGCGTTCAACGACTTCGGGGTGCCGTACCAGCCGGTGCCGCGCGAGGTGGTCGAGCGCGGGCCCCTGCGCAACGAGCGCAACGGCATGCTGGTCGTGCAGCTGGTCGCCACCGGCGAGCCCATCGGAACGGTGAGCTGGCACCGCGTCGACTACGGCCCGAACGCCGAGTCGCTGGCCTGGAACGTGGGGATCGAGCTGCGGTCGGAGTGGCGCGGGCAGGGCCTCGGGTCGGAGGCGCAGCGGCTGCTGGCGCGCTACCTGTTCGAGACGACCGGCGTGAACCGGGTGGAGGCCTCCACGGACGTCGAGAACGTCGCCGAGCAGCGAGCGCTGGAGAAGGCGGGCTTTGTCAGGGAGGGGGTGGCGCGCGGCGCCCAGTATCGGCAGGGCCGCTTCCACGACATCGTCACCTACGCCGTCCTACGCGGCGAGGTGTGACGGGGAGGTAGCGCGGGTCCATTGCCTGGTCCATCGGGCAAATCCATGCAGGAGAGGCCTGCCGTGCCGAGGTTTGACCGATAGATCGGGTAGCCCTGCGCAGGAGCGGCGAATTCTCGGGGGGATTACCCGATGGAGCATGCAGAACCGTGCACAACCAGGGCTTCGTGCTTGGAATTACCCGATGAGGCGGGCAAGACCGCGGCCTATCGCCGCCGTGCGAGCAGCAGGAACGCGGCGCCCAAAAGGACCAGCAGCAGCACAACCCCGGCGACGAGGATCACGAGCGGGTCGAGCGCGGGCTCGTCCGGGTGCTGCCCCGTCGCCGCAATCACCCCGATCCCGCCCATGAGCGTCACAGCTCCTGCCGGCGGAAGACGAGCCAGGAGAACACGGCGAGGCCGGCCACGATCCCGAGGTTGACCAGGATCGGGCCGATGAGGGGCCCCGGATCGTGGCCGAGCGCCACGGCAGCTGCCGGGCCGCCGGACAGGCCGGCCGGCGTGTAGGGCGCCACGTTCGGCAGTACCGCCACCAGCGCGAAGGCGATCATCCCCGCGATGCCCAGGCCGGCCGCGGCCAGGGCCGATCGGGTCAGCGTGCTGCCCAGGAAGGTGATGGCGGCGAAGCCGAGCAGCGCCAGCAGCAGCATGGCGGTCATGCCGATCCAGCCGCCGACGCTCGGCCACTCGAACAGCAGCCCGGTGTACACGTAGCCGGCGACCGAGGCGATCGCCAGGCTGATCGCCAGGGTGGTGCCGATGGCGAGCAGCTTGGCGACCAGGAACGCCGCTCGCGAGGCCGGCTTGGACAGGATCAGCGCCGCCGTCCCGCGCTCCTTCTCGTTCGCCACGCTGCCCATCGCCAGCAGGATGGCGGTCAGGATGCCGGCCTGGCCGAGGTTCTTCAGGAACTGCGCCACCGAGTCGGCGACGGTCGGCGTCGGGAACTCGATCTGGATGTCCAGGCCGCCGACCGCCTCGATCAGCTCCGGCGTGTACCGGGCCAGCAGGGGTGAGCCGATGCCGAGCAGCGCGAACACGACGGCCACGACCAGGAGGCGCTTGGTGCGCCACTGCTCCAGCAGCTCCTTGCGCAGCAGCGGGCCGAGGCCGGTCATCGGGCCACCTCCCCGCTGGGCGCGGCACGGTGCGCCTCGCGGCCGACGAGCTGCAGGAACACGTCCTCGAGGGTGGGCCGCTGCCGCTCGAAAGACAGGATCGGCACCTCCTGTGCGGCGACGGCGGCCAGCAGCCCCGAGGCGACCGACGCGTGATCGTCCACCGCCACGCGGAGCGTGCCGTGCGAGGTCTCGACGCCGCGCACGCCGGAGACGCCGCGCAGGGCATCGGCCAGGCGGGGAAGCGCGCCGTCGGCCGAGGCATCCGGCTCGATGACGTAGACGGGACGGGCGAACCGGGCGAGGAGCTCGTCCATCGGTCCCTCCGTCACCAGGCGGCCGTGATCCAGGATCGCGACCCGGTCGCAGACGCGCTCGACGTCGTTGAGGATGTGGGTGGAGAACAGGACGGTCGAGGTGCCGCCCAGGGTGCGGATGACCTCCAGCAGGTCGCGCCGGCCCTCCGGGTCGAGGGCGCTGACCGGCTCGTCGAGCAGCAGCACGGGCGGGCGGTTGAGGATCGCCTGGGCCAGCCCCAGCCGCTGGCGCATGCCGCCGGAGTAGCCGCCGATCGTGCGACGCGCCGCGTCCGCCAGGCCGACCAGCTCCAGCGCCTCGTCCACGCGGGCGCGGAGCGAGGGGCCCTGCATCCCGTGCAGGCGGCCGACCAGCTCAAGCAGCTCGCGCCCGCGCATCCAGCCGTGGAAGCGCGGGTCCTGGTCCAGGTAGCCGATCAGCCCGCGCCGGTTCGGCTCCCCGTCGCCGACCGCCACGCCGCCGACGGTGGCGCTGCCGGCGTCGGCCCGTGCCAGCGAGGTCAGGATGCGCAGGGTGGTCGTCTTGCCGGCGCCGTTGGGACCCAGGAAGCCGAACACGCTGCCGGCGGGCACCTCGAGGTCCAGGCTGTCGAGCGCGAGGACGTCGCCGTACCGCTTGCTGAGGCCCCGGGCGGCGATCGCCTGCCCGCCGGAGGTGCCACTCATCGGCTCAGGTGTCTTCGCGCCCGAAGAAGAAGTAGACCAGGGGTCCGATCATCTGGCCGAGCACGATGATGATTCCCCAGACCAGCTTGTTGTCGCCCTTCACGCGGCGGTCCGGCCGGGTGAGGTCGTACAGGCCGGCGGCCATCAGCACGAGCTGCAGCACGATGAGCGGGATGAGGAAGGGGAGCGCCTCGGCGAGCGTCATGGGCTGAGGATAGCGGCGCGGACGACCGCGCCACGTGCCGTTGCTCCTGCTCCTCGATGCCGTCCGGCAGGTGGAAGCGAGCAAGCGCTATACTCTGATCCAATCACTCGACCCGGGACGGGCGCACCCGTCCGGCGCCGAACTCGACGAAGGCCGCGCTCGCTCGGAGCGCGGATGACGAAGGAGGCGCTCCCGTGTCAAGCCACGCACCCCTCATCGATCCGGCCGCTGCGCGCGCCACGCTGCGCGTCGGCGACGCGTCCTACGCCTACCACCGCCTCGACGCGGCCGGCGCCACCGACCTCGTTCGGCTGCCCTATACGGTGAAGGTCCTGCTCGAGAACCTGCTCCGCCACGCGGCGTCGGGAAGCGGCCTCGTCACGGCGGAGGACGTCAGGGCGCTGGCCGGATGGGATCCATCGGTCCCGGGTGAGTTCGAGCTGCCGTTCATGCCGGGGCGGGTCATCCTCCAGGACTTCACCGGCGTCCCGTGCGTGGTGGACCTCGCCGCCATGCGCGACGCGGTGGCGGAGATGGGCGGCGACCCGCGGCGGATCAACCCGCTGGTGCCCGCCGACCTCGTCATCGACCACAGCGTCCAGGTCGACCAGTTCGGCTCGGACGCCGCATTCCTGATCAACGTGGAGCGCGAATACGAGCGCAACGGTGAGCGCTACGCGCTCCTGCGCTGGGCGCAGCATGCGTTCGACAACTTCCGGGTTGTTCCACCCGGCACCGGGATCGTGCACCAGGTCAACCTCGAGTTCCTGGCGGACGCGGTGACGGCGCGTGACGGCGTCGCGTTCCCCGACACCCTGGTGGGCACCGACTCCCACACGACCATGGTCAACGGCCTGGGCGTGGTCGGCTGGGGCGTGGGCGGCATCGAGGCCGAGGCCGCGCTGCTGGGCCAGCCGCTGTACCAGCCGATGCCCGTGGTGGTCGGCTTCCGCCTGGACGGGGAGCTGCCGGCGGGCACGACCGCCACCGATCTGGTGCTGACCGTGACCGAGATGCTCCGCGCCCACGGGGTGGTCGGCAAGTTCGTCGAGTTCCACGGGCCGGGGCTGTCGCGGCTGCCGCTGGCGGACCGCGCCACGATCAGCAACATGTCGCCGGAGTTCGGCGCCACCGCCACCCTGTTCCCGATCGACGACGAGACGCTGCGCTACCTGCGCATGACCGGGCGCCCGGCGGAGACGGTGGCGCGCGTCGAGGCCTACGCCAAGGAGCAGGGCCTGTTCAGGACCGATGCCTCGCCGGAGCCGCTCTTCAACGAATCCCTGTCGCTCGACCTGTCCGGCGTCGAGCCGTCGGTCGCCGGGCCGAAGCGCCCGCAGGACCGCGTGCCGCTGACGCTGGTGCGGGAGAACTTCCGCGGCATCTTCTCCGAGGGCCTGCACGAGCACGGGACCGATGGCGCCCACGTGCACGCGCCGAAGGCCGAGCCACCCGAGGGCGTGGTCGAGGAGGCCTCCGAGGATTCGTTCCCGGCCTCCGATCCGCCGTCGTACACGCAGCGCACCGACGAGGCGGGCGAGCCCGCGCCGGGGCAGGCCGGCGTCGTCACGCCGATCCACACCAACCACGCGGGGGCGCACTACCGCGCCGTCGAGGTGCAGATGGAGGCGAGCCGCTTCCGGCTCCGATCGGGATCGGTCGTCATCGCGGCGATCACCTCGTGCACCAACACGTCCAACCCATCGGTCATGGCGGCCGCCGGCCTGCTCGCACGGAACGCGGTGGCTCGTGGCCTGGCGACGCCGCCGTGGGTCAAGACCTCGCTCGCCCCGGGGTCGCGGGCCGTGACCGACTACCTGGCCGCCGCCGGCCTGATGGAGCCGCTCGAGGCGCTCGGCTTCGACCTCGTCGGCTACGGCTGCACGACCTGCATCGGCAACTCCGGTCCGCTGGCCGAGCCGATCGCCGCCGCGATCGAGGCAAACGACCTGGTCGGCGTGGCGGTGCTCAGCGGAAACCGCAACTTCGAGGGACGCATCCACCCGCTGGCGCGGGCCTCCTACCTCGCCTCGCCGCCGCTGGTCGTGGCCTTCGCCCTCGCCGGCAAAGTCGACATCGACCTGACCACCGAGCCGCTGGGCACCGGGTCGGACGGCAGGCCGGTCTACCTGTCCGAGGTCTGGCCCTCGCCGCAGGAGGTCGCGGCCGTCGTGGCCGACCACGTGCGCTCCGAGGTGTTCACCCGCAACTACGCGTCGGTCTTCGACGGCGACGAGCGCTGGCGGGACCTGCCGGTTCCGCCCGGCGAGCGCTACGCCTGGGATGCTGCCAGCACGTACGTGGCGCTGCCGCCGTTCTTCTCCGGGCTCTCAGCCGAGCCGGAGCCGATGGCCGACATCACCGGCGCGCGCGTGCTGGCCATGCTGGGCGACAGCGTGACCACCGACCACATCTCGCCGGCGGGGTCGATCGCCCGCAGCTCGCCCGCCGGGGCATGGCTGACGGAGCACGGCGTCGAGCCGCGCGACTTCAACTCGTACGGGTCGCGGCGCGGCCACCACGAGGTGATGATGCGCGGCACCTTCGCCAACATCCGGCTGCGCAACCTGCTCACGCCCGACGCGGAGGGCAACGTCACCGAGCACCTGCCCTCGGGTGAGCGCATGAGCATCTTCGACGCGGCGATGCGCTACGCGACGGAGGGCACGCCGCTGATCGTGCTGGCAGGCAAGGAGTACGGCTCGGGCAGCAGCCGCGACTGGGCGGCCAAGGGGCCGTACCTGCAGGGCGTGCGCGCCGTCATCGCCGAGTCGTACGAGCGGATCCATCGGTCCAACCTGGTGGGGATGGGGATCCTGCCGCTCCAGTACCTGCCGGGCCAGAGCGCGGCGACCCTCGGGCTGACCGGCCGCGAGAGGTTCTCGATCGAGGGCGTGGCCGATGGGCTGCACTCCCGCCAGGAGCTGACCGTCGTGGCTCGCAACGATGACGGCGACGAGACGCGCTTCCGCGCCATCGCCCGCCTCGATGGCGAGATCGACGTCACCTACTACCGCAACGGCGGGGTGCTGCAGACCGTCCTGCGCCGCCTGGCGTCCGGGTAGGCCGCCACCGCGCGGGCGGTGGTAGCGAACTTGCATATGGCTCCCCGTTCTCCGGCAGCGGGCCGGCTCAACGAGGAGGTTCGGCGATGGACGCAGGCAAGGTCCTCAAGAAGGTCGGCAAGGGCGTGGGCAAGGTGGCCGGCACGGTGGTCGACGCCGGCGGCACGGTCGTGGATGCGGCCGGCTCGGTGGTCGAGGCCGGGATGAAGATGGTGCCAGGCAACGAGAAGCCGGCACGACGGCGCTCGTCGGGGTCGCGCTCCAAGGGGACGGCAGCGCGATCGAGTGGCGCCAAGGCATCGGCCTCCCGGAAGGCGCCTGCCAAGAAGGCGCCCGCGAAGAAAACTGCCTCAGGCGACGCGGGAACGAAGCGCTCTACCAGGGCGTCGAAGAAGTCCTAGCCACCGATGCCCACGGCGGGTTGGCGGCGTAGGCCGCGAACTTGAGGGCATAGGTCCGGAAGGCCAGGTCGCCCTTCGCGAGCCACAGGTGCCGCAGCTGCACCACCACCACGAGGTGGTACTTCATCGACGCGGTGGTGCCCGCCGCGTTGGAGCCCGGCGGCGGTCCCTGGTTGTAGTAGCTCCACGACCCGGTGTCGAAGCGCGGCAGCCAGGCCGATAGCGTGGCGAGCGCTTCGCGCTCCCAGGCGGCCACCGTGGCGTCGCCGGTGAGCGACACCCACTCGTCCAGGCCGTGGATGCTGAAGATGAAGCCGTTCAGGGTGTGCTTGCTGTACGGCGGCAGGAACTCCTCGATCCAGTAGCCGCCGGCGAAGGCGGCCGCTCCGGCGTCGGAAATGGTGCGCCGCATCGTCGCCGTCGACAGCGACGCCGACTTCAGGTAGACGGCGTTCCGCGTCTCCTGGTAGGCCCGCGCCAGCAGCGAGACCGCCTGGCCCTGGGCCATGCCGCTCCACCACGGCAGCGGCTGGCCGCCGAACGGGAAGTGGTACAGCCACAGGCCGTTGACCTCCTGCGCGCTCACCAGCCAGTCGGCCATGCGCAGGAAGGTCTCGCGATCGGCCTCGTCGCCGGTCGAGAGCCAGCGTTCGAAGTGGGCCAGGCCGTACTGGCTGACCTGGACGGCGTTGTAGTGCGGCACGCCGTCGTACTCGGTCATCGGGATGCCGTCCGCGTCGAGCATCGGCTCCGCGGGCAGCGCCGTGCAGAAGTAGCGCAGCAGCAGCCGGCCCGATGCCGGAGGGGGAGCCGCCCCCGCGAGGGCGGCCAGGCCCAGGTCCGGGACGACGCCCGGCCCGCCCACCACGGTGATGCTCGCGGGCGCCAGCCGCCGGGCCTCGGCAACCGTGCCGGCGGCCGGCCAGGCGTCCGTGCTCGGGATGAGCAGCAGGGGACCGCCAAGGGGACCCGCCGACAGCGCGTCGGCGAAGTTGTCGCCGATCGAGACGACCAGCCGCTCGACGCCGGGAGCGTAGAGCGCGGTCGAGATGGCGGCGGCCGTGTCGTAGCGGGACGCGCCTGCCAGGCGGTCGACGCTGGGGGAGAAGGAGCGCAGCCAGGCGAGGGTCGCGTCGCTGACCACGCCGCTGCCGCCCAGGACGTGGATGCGCTGCGGGGCCAGGCGTCGGAGCTCTGCGGCCAGCGCGGTGCCCAGGGCGCCGCCGGGTGCGCCACCGCCCGGGACGAGCAGGACCGGCCCGCCCAGCCGCGCGCCTGCGGAGGCCCCGCCCAGCGCGTCGGGATAGTTCCCTCCGGTCGCCACGAAGACGTGCGGCACACCGCTGCCGAACGCGGCGCGCGACACAACGATCGCCGTCTCGTAGCGCGTGGCGCCGTAGATGCGTTGGACGTTGGGGCTGTAGCTGCGCAGGGCGGCGAGAACCGAGTCGCTGACGACCGCCGCGCCGCCGAGGACGCGGATGGCTGCGGGCTTGAGCCGGGCCAGCTCGGCCGCGACCGACGCCGGGATGGAGCTGCCCGGCACGAGGAGCAGGGTGCCGTTGAGGCGCGCCGCGGCAGGCCCCGCCGCCAGGCCATCGGGATAGTTCAAGCCGGTGGCGATGAAGACCGTGCCGGCCGGCACGGCGGGCCGTACGGCCGCCGACGCGGCCACGGCCGTCTCGTAGCGGGTCGGGCCGCTGAGCTCGGTGATGTCCAGGATGGTCAGCCCCGGATCCAGGTAGCGATGCAGGATGGCGCGGGCACCGAGTCCCGCCGCGGCGCAGGCGACCACGCCGCGAACCGGGACCACCGGGTAGCGCGAGATGGCCGCGGGGTCGCAGGCGTCGGCCTCTCCGGGACGCAGCTCCGGCAGGAAGAACGGCTGCGCGTAGCCGGTGTTGCGCAGCGAGATCGTCTTCGTCGCGGCGACTGCCGCCTGGTGCTCGGCCTTGACGCTTCCGACTGGCGCGAGCGGCAGGTCGACCTCGTCGTCGCGCGCGTCGTAGCACGTCCCGTCGGCCATTGCGTAGCCCTCGTGCCCGTTGAGGGCCAGGTACCAGCCGGCCTGACGGACGAGGATCGCCGCGGCATCCAGGGCGGCCGGCGGCGCGCTGGCGGGCAGCTGCGCGGCGAGCGCACGGGCGAGGTAGTCGTCGAAGGCGATGGGCGCGACGGAGGTAACGGCGCCATCGACCACGGTTGCGACGCGGATGGTCGCGGGCGGCGTCATCGGGTCCGCCCAGCCCTCGCATGGCGGTGCCTCCGGGGCCGGCGTCACGGCGGCGGCGCGCGGAACGACGGCGATGGGCGGCGCGGCGAGCATCGACCAGAGCAGGCCGGTGGCCGCGAGCGCGCTGAGGGCGGTGCGCCGGCGTGGGTGGACCATTGGGCTTCATCCCCCGTGGCGCGGCGGTTCGGTAGCACACCGCGTCAGGGTGCTCGGGCGGGGTCGCGCGCCGTGGACCCCACCCAACCATGCCAAAGCCAATCAAGCCCCAGCAATGGGCCGGAAGTCATGACGGCATGGTCCGGGCAGACCGGCGCATTGCCGCCTGCCGCCGCATCGGTCTAGACTCAGCGTCGCCCGACTTGCCCCGCACTGGAGTGCCTTGTGACGGTTGGCTCGACCGACGACCTGCGCGCGCTGATCCGTGAGGTTCCCGACTTTCCGAAGCCGGGGATCCTGTTCTACGACATCACCACCCTGCTGAAGGATCCAGCCGCTTTCAAGGACGTCATCGATCGCATGGCCGATGCCGTCCGCGACGAGCGGATCGACCTGGTGGTCGGCATGGAGTCGCGCGGGTTCATCTTCGCCGCGCCCCTCGCCTACCAGCTCGGGGCGGGCTTCGTCCCGGTCCGCAAGCTCGGGAAGCTGCCCGCCGAGACGATCGAGGTCGAGTACGACCTGGAGTACGGCACTGCCACGCTGGAGGTCCACCGCGACGCGATCGCCGAAGGGCAGCGCGTCCTGATCGTGGACGACCTGCTTGCCACCGGCGGGACGGTGCTGGGGACGATCGAGCTGGTGCGGCGCCTGGGCGGCGAGATCGCCGGGCTTTCGTTCATGGTCGAGCTGACGGCGCTCCACGGGCGTGACAAGCTCGGCGACTTCGCGATCCACACCCTGCTCAGCTACTGACAACCGCGAGCCGGGATCGAGAGAGAAAGGGCTGCCTGGACCGATGGCCGTGGCCCCGCGCAGCGACCTGTACGCCCGGGCCGTCTCGGATCGGGACGAGATCGCCGCCTTCCTGCGCACCGATCGGCGCTACGCGGCCTACGCGCTCGGCGACCTGGACGGGCAGAACCGCGGACGCTGCACCTGGGGCATCGCCTACGACGACCGGGGACGTCCCGTGGCGCTGGCCATGCACCAGGAGGGCCTCGTCCCGCAGCCTCTCTTCCTCATGGGCGAGCCCGAGGGCTGCCATGAGGTGCTGGCATCGGTCATCCGTCCGCGCGACGCGTACCTGCTGGGGACGGAGCACCTCGACCGGGCGGTGGCCGACCTGTACGAGCTCGAGCCGGCGGTGGAGCTGCTGCGCATGGTGGTCGACGCCGGCACCTTCCGTCCCTTTGCCGGCCCCGCCGAGCGGCTGCTGCCCGGCGACATCGAGGATCTCAACCACCTCTACCAGCTCGGCTTCCGCGGCGGCTTCCCGGCCTCGATCCTTGAGGACGGCATCTACTTCGGCGTGCGCGCCCGCGGCCGCCTGGTGAGCGCGGCCGGCACCCACGTCATCAACCGCGCCGAGGGCGTGGGCGTCGTCGGCAACGTGATGACCCATATCGACTACCGCGGCCACGACTTCGCCAAGATGGTCACCTCCGCGGTGACCGCCGAGCTGCTCAACCTGGTGCCGGACGTGGCGCTCAACGTCCACGCCGACAACGCGCCCGCCATCGGCGCCTACGAGCGGCTCGGGTACCGTGAGCACTGCCGCCTGACGGAGCGGCTCGGCCGCCGCCGGGCCGGCGGGTGGGGATTGATGAGACCGCTGAGAGAGGCAATACGACTGCCGTGGCAACGCGACCCGAGGTGAGAGGAGACGTCGCCGACATCGGCCTGGCCGATGCGGGGGCCCTGAAGATCGAGTGGGCGGATCGCCAGATGCCGGTGCTGGCCGGCATCCGGGAGCGCTTTGCGCGCAAGCGTCCGCTGGAGGGCTGGCGCATCAGCGCCTGCCTGCACGTGACGGCCGAGACCGCCAACCTGATGCGCACGCTGGCCGCCGGCGGAGCCGATGCCGTGCTGTGCTCGTCCAACCCGCTGTCCACCCAGGATGACGTGGCGGCCTCGCTCGTGGCACACCACGGCATCCCGACCTTCGCCATCAAGGGCGAGGATCGGGACTCGTACTACGGGCACATCGGCTCCGCGCTCGACCACCTGCCGCAGGTGACCATGGACGACGGCGCGGACCTGGTGAACGAGCTGCACACCCGGCGCCGCGAGCTGCTCGATGCGGTGGTCGGCGGCACGGAGGAGACGACGACGGGCGTGATCCGCCTGCGGGCCATGGCCAAGGCCGGGCAGCTCGCCTACCCGATCGTGGCCGTCAACGAGGCGCTCACCAAGCACCTGTTCGACAATCGCTACGGCACCGGGCAGAGCGCGATCGACGGGATCCTGCGCGCCACCAACATCCTGTTCGCGGGCCGCACCGTCGTCGTCGGCGGCTACGGCTGGGTCGGGCGCGGGATCGCCGCGCGGGCGCACGGCATGGGCGCCAACGTGGTGGTGGTGGAGGTCGATGCGGTGCGGGCGCTCGAGGCGGCCATGGACGGCTATCGGGTCATGAACGCAGCCGACGCGGCCGGGGTGGGCGACGTCTTCATCAGCGGCACCGGCAACCTCAACGTCTGGGGTCGGGACCACTTCCCGCTGATGCGCGACGGGGCGATCCTGGCCAACGCCGGCCATTTCAACGACGAGTTCGAGCTTCCCGCGCTGGAGCAGCAGTCGACCTCGTCGCGCGAGGTGCGGCCCTTCACCCGGGAGTACCTGATGGGCGACGGCCGTCGGATCTACGTCCTGGCCGATGGGCGCCTGGTCAACCTCGGCGCCGCCGAGGGCCATCCGGCGATGGTCATGGACATGAGCTTCGCCAACCAGGCCCTGGGCCTCGAGTGGCTGCGGGCCCACGTGGACGAGCTGGAGCCGAAGGTCTACGGCATCCCCGAGGAGATCGACCGCGAGGTCGCGCGCCTGAAGCTGGAGTCGATGGGCATTCGGATCGAGCCGATGACCGCCGAGCAGAAGGCCTACAGCGAGTCATGGGAGTCGGGCACCTGACCCGCCCTTGAGCCCGCCGCCGCACGGCGAGGGCGCTACACTCCCGGCCATGCCCGAACTCGACCACCGCATCCCGTTCACCTCGGAGTCGGTCACCGAGGGCCACCCCGACAAGCTGTGCGACGCGGTGGCCGACGCCGTGCTCGACGACGTGCTGGCGCGCGATCCCACGGCACGGGTGGCGGTGGAGGTCGCGGCGACGACCGGACTCGTCTTCGTCCTGGGCGAGATGACGACCGAGGCCTACTGCGACGTGCAGTCGATCGTGCGCGACACCGTGCGGCGCATCGGCTACAACAGCAGCCATCTCGGCTTCGACTGGGAGACGTGCGGGACGATCACCGGCATCAAGGAACAGTCGCCGGACATCGCCCTCGGGGTGGACCACGCCCTCGAGGCCAAGGAGGGGACCGATCCGGACGAGCTCGGCGCCGGCGACCAGGGGATGATGTTCGGCTACGCGGTGGACGAGACGTCCGAGCTGATGCCGATGCCGATCCAGCTTGCGCACCAGCTCGCCCGGCGCCTGGCCGAGGTGCGCAAGGACGGCACGATCCCGTTCCTGCGCCCCGACGGCAAGAGCCAGGTGACGGTCGAGTACGACGCCTCGGGCCGGCCGGTGCGCGTGGCCACGGTGGTGATCAGCTCGCAGCACGATCCGGAGGCCAGTGCGGCGCAGCTCACCGAGGCGGTGCGCGAGCACGTCATCACGCCGATCATCCCCGCCGAGCTGCTCGACGCCACGACCCGCTACCTGATCAACCCGACCGGCCGCTTCGTGATCGGTGGACCGATGGGCGACTCGGGCCTCTCAGGCCGCAAGATCATCGTCGACACCTACGGCGGCATGGCGCGTCACGGCGGCGGCTCCTTCTCGGGCAAGGACCCGACCAAGGTGGACCGATCCGGTGCCTACATGGCGCGCTACGTGGCCAAGAACGTGGTCGCCGCGGGGCTGGCGCGGCGCTGCGAGCTGCAGCTGGCCTATGCCATCGGCGTCGCGCATCCGCTGGCGGTGAATATCGACACCTTCGGGACCGGCGCCATCCCCGACGAGCGCATCGCCGCGCTGGTGCAGCGCCACTTCGACCTGCGACCCGGCGCCATCATCGAGGCGCTCGACCTGCGCCGCCCGATCTACCGCCAGACCGCCGCCTACGGCCACTTCGGCCGAAGCGACCTGGACCTGCCCTGGGAGCGCGTCGACCGCGCGCCGCTCCTGCGCGACGAGGCCGGCCTGCGCGGGGAGGCGGCGCTCCACGCCTGACCCGGCGACCATGCAGCCGAATGCGCGCTCCGCGCTGCCGCCGCGATGGGGAGAGCCGTCGCCCGGCGCCCTCACCCGCCTGCTGCGGCGCGTGGCCGCAGCGTTCGGTCCTGCTCCGGCCGCGACCGGAGCCGCTTCCCTTCCCGGCCTGCCGGTTGCGCTGCGCCGATCGGCGGCCGCGGTGCCGTACCTGGAGGCCGAGTCGGCCCACGACCATCCACGCGCCGGCGCCGCCGCGACCGAGGCGATGCAGCGGGCCGTCTCCAGCGGCGAGTGGTGGCCGGCCGACATCTGGGGCCACCGGGCGCTGTGGCACTTCGAGCGCGCCGGCATGGAGCTGGCCGCCACCCGCGCCGCGCGGCTGATCGGCGACCTGCGCAGCGCGGCCGGTGATCCGGCCAGCGCTCGCCGCTACTACGCCGAGGCGATCAGCGAGGCGCGCGACATCGGTGCGGAGCGGGAGGAGGGGCTTGCCGCGCTCGGCATGGGCCGCGGGGCCCTGGAGCTGGGCGACGTGACCACCGCGCGGCGGCTGGCGCAGGTCGCGGTCGACCTGCTGGAGCGCGGCGGCGCGCCGGCCGAGGAGCTGGACGCGGCCCGCGAGCTGCGCGGCGACGAGAAGGACGTCAGCGCCTCCTGAACCCTGCGCCCCCGCCGCACCGCGACGCGGCAGGGGTGGTAGCGTCTGAGCCGATGTTTGCCATCATCATGGCCGGCGGCGTCGGCACGCGGCTGTGGCCGCTCTCGCGTCGCCGTTCCCCCAAGCAGCTGCTGGCCCTGACCGGCGACACGAGCCTCCTGCAGCAGACCGTGGCGCGCCTCGGCGCCCTGCTCAAGCCGCACGACATCTACGTCATCACCTCCCAGGCGCACGTGCGCGCGACCCAGGAGCAGGTGCCCCAGCTGCCGCCGGACAACGTGCTGGGCGAGCCGCTGGCGCGCTCGACGGCCGTGGCGGCCGGCCTCGCCACCGCGCTGGCCAGGCGCGAGTCCGACGAGATCGCCCTGGTCCTGCCGGCGGACCACTACCTGGCCGATGAGCCGACCTTCGTCGAGGCCATGCGCGAGGCGATGCGCGCCGCGGAGCGCGGCTATCTCGTGACGCTGGGCGTCCCGCCCAAGCATCCCGCGACCGGCTACGGCTACATCAAGGCCGGCAAGCGGCTGCATCCGGCCGTGCCCACCGCGCTCGTCGAGCGCTTCGTGGAGAAACCCGATGCCGGGCAGGCTCGCGACTTCGTGGAGTCCGGCGACTACCTGTGGAACGCCGGCATCTTCGTATGGCGGGTGTATGCCTTCCGCCAGGCGCTCGAGCGCTTCCAGCCGCAGCTGGCCGAGGCGCTGGAGAGGATCGTGGCGCTGCGACGCACGCCGGGCTGGATGAGCGAGGTGCGCGACATCCTGGAGCCGGTGCCCGCCATCCAGATCGACGCCGGCATCGCGGAGGCGGCCGCCGCCGAGGGGCGCGTGGCGGTGGTGCCGCTGGATGCCGGCTGGAGCGACATCGGCTCATGGTCTGCCCTGCTGGAGGCGCTCTCGGGCAAGACGGGCGACACGCTGGTCGCCTCCGGGCGGCACCTGGACCGCGGCAGCCGCGACGTCCTCGTCCATGGCGGAGATCGCCTCGTCGTCACCGTGGGCCTGCGCGACGTGATCATCGTGGACACGCCGGACGCCCTCCTCGTCTGTGCTCGCGACCGGGCGGAGGAGATCAAGCCGGTGCTGGAGGAGATCGCCGAAAAGGCCGGCGAGCGCTACCTGTAGGACCGATGGATCGGCCGGACATCGGTCTCCTGCCCGAAGCCCGGGAGGAGCACGCCCGCTTCGCCTGGCTGGCGCGCCTGCTCGGGCGGGCGATGGCCGCCTACGTCCGGCTGGTGGCCCGAACCTGCCGCGTCTCGGGCCCCTCCATCGGCCAGGAGCAGGTCATCTTCGCGTTCTGGCACGAGGCCAACCTCGCCACGGCGGTCGCCGTCTACCGGCTGCGCCGCGACAACAAGGGCGTCGTGTTCAGCACGCGCGGCTTCCGCGGGGTCGTGATGAACACCATGCTGCGCGGGCTCGGCTCGGCGGTCGTGACCCTGCCCGACGTCGAGCAGCGCCGCGGCGCCGAGGCCGCCAGCCTGTCGCGCCTGATGGCCCGCATCGGGCGCAGCGGATGGAGCCTGTTCGTCAGCTGCGACGGCCCCTGGGGCCCGCACCGCGTCGCCAAGCCCGGCGTGCTGATCGTGGCGCGCGAGTCGGGCCTGCCGGTGCGACCGTGGGCGGTGGCGCTGCGTCCCGCCTGGCGCCTGCGAGGCCGCTGGGATCGCCAGCTGCTGCCGCTCCCGTTCTGCCAGCTGCGCGTGGAGGAGGGAGAGCTTCTGCGGGTAGGGGAGCGGGAGCGCATCAAGCCCCTGCTGCCCGTGCTGCAGGCCGCGCTCGATGACGTGGCGGATCGCGCCGATCACCGCATGGAACGCGCGGCACGTGGCAAATGAGGATCTCCCCGCTACCATAGGAAGCCACCGCTCGACGGAGTGCCCACCGACCTCGTGACGAAGATCAAGTTCGGAACCGACGGCTGGCGCGCGGCGATCGCCGAGGACTACACGTTCCACAACGTGCGCCGCTGCGCGCGGGGCGTGGCCGAGTACCTGCACTCGATCGGCGCCGAGGACCGGGGCGTCGTCATCTGCCACGACCGCCGCTTCGCCTCCGAGCACTTCGCGCGCGCCTGCGTGGAGGTGCTCGCCGCGCACGAGGTTCGCTCGTTCATGCCGCCGGAGGCGGTTCCCACCCAGGTCGGCAGCTTCTTCACCCGCGAGATGGGGGCGGGCGCGGGGATCGTGATCACTGCCAGCCACAACCCGTGGACCGACAATGGCTTCAAGGTCAAGGCCGATACCGGCGGCGCCGCGGCGCCCGAGATGCTGGCCGCCATCGAGGCCACCATGGACGCGCATCCGCCCGACGAGCGCCCGCCACGTCGCGACTACGCCGACGCGGCCGCGGCTGGCCTGGTGGAGGTCTTCGACCCGTATCCGCGCTTCCGCGAGCAGCTGGAGCGCATCGTGGACATCGACCGCATCAAGGCGGCGGAGAAGCGCGTCCTGGTCGAGCCGCTGTATGGCTCCGGCGCGGGCTGGTTCACCCGGCTGCTGGGCGACGGGCGCATGACGATCCGCGAGCTGCACACCGAGCGCAACCCGTTCTTCGGGGGCGTGAACCCCGAGCCGATCCGCCCCAACGTCGACGCCTGGCTGGAGGAGATCCCGCGCTGGGGCGCGGACATCGGCATCGCCTTCGACGGCGACGCGGACCGCGTCGGGATGGCGACCGAGGAAGGCGTGTTCGTCAACCAGCTGCAGGTGTACGGCCTGCTGTACTGGTACCTGCTCGACGTGCGCGGGCAGATCGGTCCGGCCGTCTACACCGTGACGACCACCTCGATGGCGCCTCGGCTGGCGGAGATCTACGGGACGCAGGCCTACGAGACCGGCGTCGGCTTCAAGTACGTGGGCCCCAAGATGACCGAGACGAACGCGGTCATCGGCGGCGAGGAGTCGGGCGGCTTCGGCTTCGGGATGCATCTGCCCGAGCGCGACGGCATCTACGCCGACCTGCTGCTGCTCGACGGCGATGCCGACCGGGCCGGGGCGGCCGACGAACGGGGCGTCTTCATCCACCAGCTGCAGGTCTACGGGCTGCTCATGTACTACCTCGTCGAGCACCGTGGCCTCAAGCAGCCCGTGGTCAAGAGCATCAACGA